>NZ_JBSFLI010000046.1:0-47315 GCF_053598955.1 Streptomyces sp. NPDC001056
GTTGACTTTTGGCACGCTGTTGAGTTCTCAAGGAACGGTCGCTTCCTTTGTACTCACCCTCTCGGGCTTTCCTCCGGGCTTCCCTTCGGTGTTTCAAACTCTATCAGGCTTTTCCCTTCTCCCTGACCGCCGTTCTGCGAGCATGCAGAAGGAGATCCGGAGTCAGGACCTGCGAGTTTGGTTTCTGTCGGGCGAGGGCGCTTTCGCGTCGCTCCGTCCCGGGCAGGAGTACGACACTACACGGGGCCCTGAAGGGCATGCAAATCCACCAGGTTGGTGGTCTAGACCACTAGCTGCTAGCTTTCATCCGGAACCGCCACTTCACATGACATACCCTGCTGCTCAGGCCCGCGAGCAGCTCCACTTCTGGGAGGCTCCCATGACCACCGTGACGTCCCCTCTCGCAGGACGTGCCCTCGGACTGGCCGCCGTGCCGGACCCCGTCTTCTCCGGGGCGATGGTCGGCCCCGGCACCGCGATCGACCCGGTGCGTGAGGCCTCCGAGGCCGTGTCGCCCGTGGACGGTGTGATCGTTTCCCTGCACCCGCACGCCTTCGTCGTGGTCGACGACAGCGGGCACGGCGTGCTCACCCACCTCGGTATCGACACCGTGCAGCTCAACGGCGAGGGCTTCGAACTGCTCGTCAACAAGGGTGACACCGTGAAGCGTGGTCAGCCGGTCGTGCGCTGGAATCCCGCGGCCGTCGAGGAGGCCGGCAAGTCGCCGGTGTGCCCCGTCGTCGCGCTGGAGGCGACGGCCGACGCCCTCTCCGACGTCCGCGAGAGCGGTGACGTGACGGCCGGCGCCGACCTCTTCTCCTGGAACTGACGGCAGTGCCGTCATGAGGACGGCGTACAGGACGACCCACCGCGGCGGGGGCCCGCCGCACTATCCGGAGACGGGTGAGATGGAGACAACGCTGCGAGGCGTCGGTGTGAGCCATGGCGTGGCGATCGGCGAGGTCCGGCACATGGGCACGGCGGTCCTGGAACCGCCGGCCAAGCAGATCCCCGCGCAGGAGGCGGAGCGCGAGCAGGGCCGCGCCCGCCAGGCGGTCGACGCCGTGGCCGCCGATCTGATGGCGCGCGGCAACCTGGCCGGGGGCGAGGCCCAGGCGGTGCTCGAAGCGCAGGCCATGATGGCCCAGGACCCCGAGCTGATGGCGGACGTGGACCGGCGGATCGCCGTCGGCAGCACGGCCGAGCGCGCGGTGTACGACGCGTTCGCCGCGTACCGGGAGCTGCTGGCCGGAGCCGGTGAGTACCTGGCCGGCCGGGTGGCCGACCTCGACGACGTGCGGAACCGCATCGTCGCCCGGCTGCTGGGCGTGCCCATGCCGGGCGTGCCGGACAGCGATCACCCCTACGTACTGGTGGCGCGTGACCTGGCGCCGGCCGACACCGCGCTGCTCGACCCCTCTCTGGTGCTCGGGTTCGTGACCGAGGAAGGCGGTCCCACCAGTCACAGCGCGATCCTGGCGCGGGCGCTGGGTGTGCCGGCCGTGGTGGCGCTCCCGGGCGCGGTCGAGCTGGCCGAGGGCACGGTGGTCGCGGTGGACGGCAGCACCGGTGAGGTGTTCGTGCACCCGAGCGAGGAGAAGAAGGAACGGCTGACGGCACAGGCCGCCGAGCGCCGGGCCGCGCTGGCCGCCTCGATCGGTCCTGGTGCGACGGCGGACGGGCACAGGGTGCCGCTGCTGGCCAATGTGGGCGGTCCCGCGGACGTGCCGGCCGCGGTGGCGGCCGGTGCCGAGGGCGTCGGTCTCTTCCGTACGGAGTTCCTGTTCCTGGACGACGGCGAGGACGCTCCTTCCGAGGAGAAGCAGATCGCGGCCTACCGGCAGGTGCTGGAGGCGTTCCCCGAGGGCCGCGTGGTCGTACGGGTGCTGGACGCGGGCGCGGACAAGCCGCTGGCCTTCCTGACCCCGGCGGACGAGCCGAACCCGGCGCTGGGCGTGCGGGGGCTGCGGACGCTGCTGGAGCATCCCGATGTCCTGCTCACCCAGCTGACCGCGCTGGCGAAGGCCGCCGAAGGTCTGCCCGTCTACCTTGAGGTGATGGCGCCCATGGTGGCGGACCGCACGGACGCGAGGGCGTTCGCCGACGCGTGCCGTGCGGCGGGCCTGCCGGCGAAGTTCGGGGCCATGGTGGAGATCCCGTCGGCCGCGCTGCGGGCGCGGTCGATCCTGCAGGAGGTCGAGTTCCTCTCGCTCGGGACCAACGACCTCGCGCAGTACACGTTCGCGGCGGACCGGCAGGTGGGGGCGGTGTCGCGGTTGCAGGATCCCTGGCAGCCCGCGCTCCTCGACCTGGTCGCGCTGTCCGCGGAGGCGGCCCGTGCCGAGGGCAAGAGCTGCGGTGTGTGCGGTGAGGCGGCGTCCGATCCGCTGCTGGCCTGTGTGCTGGCCGGTCTGGGTGTCACCTCCTTGTCGATGGGTGCGGCGTCGCTTCCCTATGTGCGGGCGACGCTGGCGAAGTTCACGCTGGCGCAGTGCGAGCGGGCCGCGGCGGCGGCGCGCGCGGCGGACAGCGCCGAGGAGGCGCGGGCCGCGGCTCAGGGCGTGCTGTCCGGCGAGTAGCCGCGGGGCCGGTCGTGCGGGGGCGTCCCGCCTTCGGGTGGGGCGCCCCCGTCACGTACCGGTGTGTCCGGTCTCAGTGGCGGTGCTCGTCCGCCCCGCTCCCCTCCCCCAGATCCGGTGGTGCGCAGTAGTCGACGCCCGGTTCCGGGGCGATGAGGTCGCCGGACTCGGCATCGGTGCAGTAGGCGTCGAAGACCTCGGCCGCGGTGAGCGGTTCGAGGGCGCCGGCGCGCAGCCGCCAGCCGTGGACGCGGTCCGCGGCACCGGGGGCGCTGGTGCGCAGGACGAGTCCGCCGGGGCTGCGGGTGGCGAGGCCCAGGGCGAGGACGCTGGTGAATTCCAGGGCCTCGGCCTCGTCCAGGCGGGTGGCGCCGTGGGCGTCCTCGTCGCCGTGGAGGACGGAGACCAGGGTTTCCGGTGGCCCGGAGACGGTGCACACGAGGTGCCGGTCGCCGGGTGGCGCGGTGTCGAGGATGCGGACCAGGAGGTCGGAGGCGCGGGTGAAGGCGGCCCGGCCGATGTCCTCGCCGCAGGTGGGGCAGGGGCCGAGGCGGGTCAGGAGCGTGGTGGCGTACTCCCAGGTGGCCCGGCGTACGGCCTCGTCCACCAGGGTGGGCACGAGCGTGGCGAGCGGGCGGCCGTCGTAGGGGACGGTGGGTCCGGTCGCGGCGAGTTCCGCGGTGAACCTGGTCCGGGTCGCGGGGAGGTCGGGGTCCAGGCCGGTCTCGGCGCAGTACACGGCGTAGTCATCGGGGTCGAACAGGGCGAGGGTGGTGTGGCCGCCGTACGCGGCGCGTTTCTTGAGGACGGCCTCGACCTGCCGGAGGTAGGCCGCGTGGTCGTCGAAGGCGAAGCTGCGGTAGCGCCGCATGGCGCAAAAGTCGTGTTCGTCGGCGAGCAGGCCGATGGTGCCGGCGATCTCGCGGCGCAGGACGCTGCGCATGGTCCGGTCGGTGTGCGCCATGTTTCCCCCATGTGTGCGCGGTCGATCAGTGCTCACTCACCGTAATCGGGGGCACTGACAATGGTCGGCGTGACGGCTCTGACCTGCGACTTTCATGACGCATGAGGCGGCCCCGGACTCCGCCGTGCTCGGTGGGTCCGGGGCCGGTCGTACGGTCGGGGGCGTCAGCCGCGCTTGCGGGCCAGCTCCTCGTAGAAGGCGAGCAGGGTGAGGTCGTCGATGGAGCCGGGGTTGACCGCCTTCTCCAGCGGGGTGCCCTGGAGGAGGCGCTTGACCGGGACCTCGATGCGCTTGCCGGTGAGCGTGTGCGGGACGCCGGGCACCTCGATGATCTCGTCGGGGATGTGCCGCGGCGAGAGCTGCTCGCGGATGGACCGCTTGACCTTGTCGAGCAGCGCGTCGTCCAGGGTGGCGCCCGGGGCGAGGTGCACGAACAGCGGCATCCAGTAGCCGCCGTCGGGCTGTTCGATGCCGATGACCAGGGATTCCTTGATCTCGGGCAGGCGCTCGACCACCTCGTAGATGTCGGCGGAGCCCATGCGGACGCCCTGCCGGTTGAGGGTGGAGTCGGAGCGGCCGTGGATGATCACGGTGCCGCGACCGGTGAGGGTGATCCAGTCGCCGTGGCGCCAGACGCCGGGGTAGGTGTCGAAGTAGCTGTCGTGGTAGCGGCTGCCGTCGGGGTCGTTCCAGAAGCGGATCGGCATGGAGGGCATGGGCTGGGTGACGACGAGTTCGCCCACCTCGTCCACGAGGGGCCTGCCACCGGGGTCCCATGCCTGGAGGTCGGTGCCGAGGGCGGCGGCCTGGAGTTCGCCGGTGTACACGGGCAGGGTGGGCACGCCGCCCGCGAAGCAGGAGCAGACGTCGGTGCCGCCGCTGACGGAGGCGATCCACAGGTCCTCGCGGACCTCGTCGTGCAGCCAGCGGAAGCCGTCGGGCGGCAGCGGGGAACCGGTGGTGGCGACGCACTTGACGCGCGAGACGTCGTAGTCGCGGGCCGGGTGGACGCCGGCCTTGCGGCAGGCCATGACGTAGGCGGCGGAGGTGCCGTAGAGGGTGGCGCCGGTGCGTTCGGCGACGTTCCACTGGGCGCCGGTGTCGGGGTACCCGGGGCTGCCGTCGTACAGGACGATCGTCGTACCCGTGAGCAGGCCGGAGACGAGGAAGTTCCACATCATCCAGCCGGTCGAGGTGTACCAGAAGAAGCGGTCCTCGGGGCCGAGGTCGCAGTGCAGGCCCAGTTGCTTGAGGTGCTCGACCAGGATGCCGCCCTGGGACTGGACGATGGCCTTGGGCAGGCCGGTCGTGCCGGAGGAGTAGAGCACCCACAGCGGGTGGTCGAACGGGACCTGTTCGAAGACGGGCTCGGTGTCGCCGGCGGTCAGGGCGGACCAGGCGAGGGTGCCTTCGGGTGCCTCGGTGCCGAGCAGCGGGATGTGCACGACGGCCCGCAGGCTGGGCAGCTCGCGGCGCAGTTCGGCGACGGTCTCGCGGCGGTCGTGCTCCTTGCCGCCGTAGCGGTAGCCGTCGACGGTGAACAGGACGACGGGTTCGACCTGCTGGAAGCGGTCGAGGACACTGCGGGCGCCGAAGTCGGGGGCGCAGGAGGTCCACACCGCGCCGACGGCGGCGGTGGCGAGGAGGGCGACGACGGCCTGGGGGATGTTGGGCAGGTAGCCGCTGACGCGGTCGCCGGGGCGGACGCCGAGGGCGCGCAGTTCGGCGGCGAGCGAGCCGACCTGGCGGCGCAGGTCGGCCCAGGTCACGGGCTGCGGTTCGTGGGTCTCGTCCACGTGCAGCAGCGCGGGCTGGTCGGGGCGGTCCGCGGCGGCGCGCAGGGCGTGCTCGGCGTAGTTGAGGGTGGCGCCGGGGAACCACTGGGCGCCGGGCATGGCGCGGTCGCCGAGCACCTGCGTGTACGGCGTGGAGAAGCGGACGTCGAACCACTCGACGACGGCCTTCCAGAAGGTGTCCAGGTGGTCGACGGACCAGCGGTGCAGCGCGGCGTAGCCGCCCTCGGCCGGGGCCCCGTGGTGGGCGGCGGCCCATGCCTGGAACGCGGTGATGCGTGCCTGGGCGATCCGCTCGGGATCGGGCTGCCAGAGCGGCTGGGGGTTCGCGGTCGACATGGGGCGGCTCCCGGACTCTACGCGTCGTGTGCGTCGGTCCGCGCACGGCTGGGGTGTGCGCGTGACGCGGCTGACAGGGACGATGCCACGTGATCGACTTCCGCACCAGGGTGAGCTTCGTATCATCCGCCTGGTGAAGCGGCGGGTTCGGTGGAACGGCGGGTCCGGCGGAGGTGAACGGAAATTGAACGGCACGCGCGCGCGGGGCGCTCGGTGGCAGGGTGAGCAGCATGGACGGTCGTGACCTGGTGCGTTCGGTGCGTGTGATCGGTTCGGGGCGGGCGGCTCGGGGGGTGCGGGCGGCGTGGCGCAGACGGCGGATCGATGCCGCCGGGCTGCCGCGGCGGGGTGCGGAGCGGGCGCGGGTTCCGGGTCAGGTGGAGAGTGTGGCGCCGGGTCCCGGGGGCGGGGTGATCCGGTTCGGCCGGTCTGAGCTGCGGGTCATGGTCGCGGTGAACGGCGCGGTGTTCTGGGGCTGGGACGGGGCGGCGCCGGAGCCGTCGTACGCGCTGGCGCGGGGCTGTCCCGAGCCGGACCCGCGGGCGGTGCTGGAGCCGGACAAGGACGGCGGCTGGCGGGTGGTGGCCGAGCGGGTGACGGTCGTCGTCTCGCGGCACGGCGCGGTGGAGGTGTGCACACCGGGCGGCGTGGTGCTGCGCCGGGAGCTGCCGCCGCGCTGGTGGGAGCCGGTCGGCGGGGGTCCGGCGCGGTGGATGCAGCGCTCGGAGGTGCCGGCGGACGCCCGGTTCTTCGGGCTCGGCGGGCGCGCGTCGGGGCCCCGGCTGCGGGACGGGTCGTACCGGCTGTGGAACACCGATCCCGGCGGTTCGTTCGAGCCCGGTGACGATCCGCTGTATCTGACGATGCCGGTGCAGTTGGTGGTGGCGGACGCGGGGACGCATCTGGTGTTCCACGACACCACGTGGGACGGCACGGTGCTGCTACGCGAGGGCGAGGAGGGCGCGGGGTCCGGGCACGACCGGGCGGGGCGCTGCGAGCTGCGGATGGACGGTGGTCCGCTGCGCTGCTGGGTGATGGTGGGCGCGCCGTCGCGGGTGCTGCACACCTGGGCCTCGCTGACCGGCGCGCCGGCGCTGCCGCCGGCCTGGGCGCTCGGTCACCATCACGCGCGCTGGGGATTCGGCAGCGAGCAGGAGGTGCGCCGGATCGTCTCGGGCTACCAGGAGCGCGGGCTGCCCCTGGACGCCGTCCATCTGGACATCGACCACTACGACGACCACCAGGTGTTCACCGTCGACCGGGAGCGGTTCCCGAAGCTGCCGGTGCTCGCGGAGGAGCTGCGCCGGGACGGCATCCGGCTGGTGTCGATCATCGATCCGGCCGTGAAGGTGGCGCCGGGCAACGCGGTGTACGAGGGCGGCACGGCCGTGGACGCGTTCGTGCGGGACGCCTCGGGGCGGCCGGTGCTCGGGGTGGTGTGGGCCGGTGAGTCCGTCTATCCGGACTTCACGCATCCGCGGGTGCGTGACTGGTGGGGCGGGCTGTACGAGGAGCGCCTCGCGCAGGGCTTCGCAGGGTTCTGGCACGACATGAACGAGCCGGTGTCCTTCAACGCCTTCGGCGAGCCCACGCTGCCGCGCTCGGCCCGGCACGCCCTGGAGGGGCGCGGCGGGGACCATCGCGAGGCGCACAACGTGTACGGGCTGTGCATGGCGCGCGCGGGCTATGAGGGCCTGCGCGAACTGGTGCCCCAGGAGCGGCCGTTCCTGTTCACGCGGTCGGGCTGGGCGGGGATGCAGCGTTACGGCGGCACGTGGTCGGGCGACGTGGCGACGGGCTGGCCGGGGCTGCGGGCGTCTCTGTCGCTGGTGCTGGGGCTCGGTCTGTGCGGGGTGCCGTACTCGGGCCCCGATGTGGGCGGCTTCGGCGGCAGCCCGTCGCCGGAGCTGTATCTGCGCTGGTTCCAGCTCGGCGCGTACCTGCCGCTGTTCCGCACCCACGCGAGCCTGCGGGCGGGGCGCCGTGAGCCGTGGGAGTTCGGGCCCGAGGTGCTGGAGCACGCGCGCGCGGCGCTGCTCGAACGCCGGCGGCTGCTGCCGTACTTCGTGACGCTCTCCCATCTGGCCCGGCGCACCGGCGCGCCCTATGTGCGCCCGGTGTGGTGGAGCGCGCCGGAGGACCGGGCCCTGCGCGACTGCGAGGACGCGTTCCTGCTGGGCGACAGTCTGCTGGTGGCGCCCGTGCTGGACCCGGGCGCGGACCGGCGTGTGGTGCGGTTGCCGCGGGGGCGGTGGTACGACACGGCGACGGAGCGGGTGTACGAGGGTCCCGGGCCGGTTGTCGTGGACGCGCCGCTGTCCCGGATACCGGTCTTCGCACGGGCGGGCGCGGTGCTGCCGGTGCGCGGCGACGACGGGCTCGAACTGGAGGTGTGGGCACCGGCGCCCGGCCGGACCGGAGGCGGTCTGGTCGTGCCGGACGCGGGTGACGGCTGGGACGAACCGGAGATCGAACGGTATGTGACCCGCCGACAGGGCCGGAACGTGGTGGTCACACGGGAGGGAGAGGACGGCACGAGCGAGCCTGGTCGGCCGGTCCGGGTGCGGGGGCTCGGGTGAGCCGGCGCGGGGGTGACGGGTGCCGGGGCTCGGGCGGGGCGGGTGCGGTGGAGGTGCCGGGAGGCTTGAATGGGGCGGGTGCGGCGGAGGTGCGGGGAGGCTCGGATGGGGAGGCGTGGGCGGGGAAGGTGCGGGGGCATGCGGTTCGGCCGGGGTAGGTGCGGGGCCCGAGTGAGCCGGATGGTCCGAAGGCTCGGGTGAGTCGGAGGCATCCAAGGGGGCCGGGGGACCTGGTCACGCGGGGGCGGATGAGCCGAGGGCGGACAGTGCCCGGGGCCGGGCACGCACGGGACGGCCCGATCGGCCGAACGCCCAGGGACACGGGCCCGCCGGACCCCAGCGGGGTGAGCCGGGCAGGCGCCGGGCGGATGAGCCGAGGGCGGTAGGTGGACGGGTCGCCCGTGTACGCGGCCCGGTCGGCCGGGTGCCCGGTGACGCCCGGGTGCGGACGGGCACCCGGGGCGGTCGGGTGGGCCCGGCGCGTACGGGCGCCCGGCTCGGTCCGGTGGATCAGTAGCGGCCCTCGAACCACGCCCGTACGGCGACGCTGTGCAGCGGGAAGGCGAGGTCCTCTGGGCGGCGCAGCAGGTGCCAGCCCTCGGTCTCGGACGTGGGGCCGGACGGGGGAAGGACGTCGGCCGGACGTTCGGGCAGCAGGCCGAAGAGGAGCAGATGGCCGTCGGGCGAGCTCATGGCGTCGACGAGGCGCACGTCGCGGGCGGCCGCGTCGATGCCGGTCTCCTCCTTGAGTTCGCGGACGACGGCCTGCTTCCAGTCCTCGCGGTCGTCCACGTACCCGCCGGGCAGGGCGGTGCCGCCGCGGGCGGGCTCGACGGTTCGGGTGATGACGACCAGGGCGGTGCCCTCGGTGTCGTACACGGGCTGGAGCGCGATCGCCACGGGCAGCGGATTGCGGTAGGCGACGGTGCCGCAGGACGGGCAGGTGCGCGGCCAGCCGGTGACGCCCTCTCCATAGGGCACTCCGCAGGCGGAACAGTGCGATCCCGGCGCGGAGTTGGCAGTTGATTGCTGATTCTCGGACACGCGCGGACTGTATCCGATCACAGGAAGGACGTCTTCCGTAAGTGATGTTGTCCGTGGCCGGCACGGTCTGCCCATTTCCGGTCGACCGTGGCACACTTCTGACGCTTCGTCAGTTCCACCAGGCCGGACGGGGCTTTGCCGCACACTCGGACACCCGCGATCAACGGCTGGTTCGCCGGCGAGGGGGACGGATTCTCGCCCTGGAGGAGGTCCCCCTGTCGCGCACGGGGCGCGTCTGGTCGTACACCGACACCAGGTACCGCCCCCCGTCGCCCTTCCCGAGCCCCGGGGGCCGCCTGTCCCAGCACCCGGAGACGGTGCGGGGCGGCTATCCGGGGTATGCGGCGGGGGCCTCGTACGCAAGCGGGGCCACGGGAGCCGCCACGTTGCGTGACCGGTCGGGAATCCTGTGTGAACGTCTCATGAACTGACCCTGGGCGCACGCGCGCGGCGCCATCATGCTCCCGTGCACTCCTGGACGGACACTCTCCGCTTCGCCTTCCAGCCGCTGGTCAACCTGAGGACGGGCGCGGTCGCCGCACTGGAGGCACTCGCCCGCCCGGAGACCGGCGACATCCTGGCCGAGGCCCGCCGTGACCCCGAACTCGACGGCGCGCTGACCGTGTGGGCGCTCCGAGCGGCCATGCGCAGGGAGCGGCTGATGCCGCTGCACGTGAACGTGTTCGCGGCCACGCTCGCCGACCTCGGCGGCCTCACCCCGCTGCACGACGCGGTGCGGGCGGCGGGCCGCGGACCCTGGGAGGTGACGCTGGACGTCGTACCGCCCTATACGCATGTGCCGCAGCGGGCGCTGCTGGAGGCGGTGGCCGCGCTGCGGGAGCAGGGGTTCCGGATCAGCGCGGACGGGGTCGGGGACGGCGATGTGCCGCTGCGGCTGCTCACCGACCTCCGTCCCGACCTGGTCAAGCTGGACGCCTCGCTGCTGGCCCGGCCGGCCGCGGTACGGGCGATGCGCACGCTGTGCGAGGAGCTGGCCGCCCTTGTCGCCGTGGAGGGGGTGGAGACCGAGAGGCAGTACGCGGCGGCGGTGTCCGCGGGGGCCCAGCTGGCGCAGGGCGACCTGTTCGCGCCGCCGGCCCGGATCCCCGCGGCGGACGTCTATGTGCCGCCCCTCTCCCCCGCCGCCCCGGCGGTCCCGAGGACCGGGCCGTCGGTGCGGGAGTTCGTGCGCCCGGCCGCCGTGCTGCCGTCGACGGCGTCGGCCGGGCAGGTGCGGGCCCTGCTGACCGGTTCGCCGGACGTCTCCGGGGTGCTCCTGGTGGACCAGGCGGGCCGGCCCGTGCGGTCGGTGCACCGCTCGCGGTTCCTGCTGTCGATGTCCGGGCGCTACGGGCACGCCCTGTACGCCGACCGGCCCGCCGCGAGACTCGGGGACGCGCCGCGCACGGTCGGGGTGGACGCCACCGCCTGGGAGGTGCTGGACGTGGTGGCGATCGGCGGCCGGGACCGGACCAGCGACGACGTGGCGGTGGTCGACGCGCATGGGCGGTGCGTGGGCGTCGTACGGCTCGCGGACCTGGTGCGGGCGCTGGCCGAGAGCCGGGTGGAGGAGGCCGCCGGGCTCAATCCGCTGACCAGGCTGCCCGGTTCGGACGCGATCACCGGTGAGGTGGACCGGCGGATCGCGGACGGGCGGCCGTTCGCGCTGAGCTGGCTCGACATCGACCACTTCAAGAAGGTGAACGACGGTGCCGGGTTCGCCGCGGGCGACGAGCTGATCCGCTCGGTGGGGCGGGCCCTGACGCGGGCGGTCGCCGGGCAGGCGCGGGTGGGGCACATCGGCGGGGACGACTTCCTGGTGCTGGCCGACGAGGAGGTGCTCGGAACGCTCGCCGCCGCGGTGCTCGACACGCCCTGGTCGGCGGGCGGGCTGCCGGTCACACTGTCGCTGGCGACCGTGGTGTGCGGGCCGGGCAGCGTGCACGACCACCGCCAGGCCGCCGCCCGGCTGGCGCCGCTGAAGCAGGCCGCCAAGGCCCTCGGCGGGGCGAGCTGGGTGCTCGGACGCGCGGGGCTGGACGGCCACGAGGTACGGCGCGGCGGCGGGGCGTGGGCTCCGGCGCAGGTGGGGCGGGCGGCCATCGAGCAGGCGCGGTGAGGGCTCCGCTCGGACGCGCTCGAACCGTCCCGCCGCTCAGCTGGGAACCGGCCGGCGGCGTTCGGCCGAGTAGCGCATGGCGTGCTGGACGAGGTCGACGAGTACGCCCTTGGCCGACTCCCGGTCGCGGGCGTCGCAGAGCACCACGGGCACCCCGGCATCCAGGTCGAGCGCCTGGCGCACCGACTCGGAGGGGTAACGGGCGGACCCCTCGAAGCAGTTGACGGCGACCAGGAAGGGGATGGAGCGCCGTTCGAAGTAGTCGACGGCGGCGAAGCAGTCCTCCAGGCGGCGGGTGTCGGCGAGCACGACGGCGCCGAGCGCGCCCTCGGACAGCTCGTCCCACATGAACCAGAACCGCTCCTGGCCGGGCGTGCCGAAGAGGTACAGCACCAGGTCGTCGCGCAGGGTGATCCGGCCGAAGTCCATGGCCACGGTGGTGGTCTTCTTGGCCTCCACCCCGCTGGTGTCGTCGACGGGGCGTCCGGCCTCGGTGAGCTGCTCCTCGGTGCGCAGCGGCCGGATCTCGCTGATCGCGCCGACCAGGGTGGTCTTGCCCACGCCGAAGCCGCCCGCCACCAGGATCTTGAGCGTGACGGGCTCGACCGGGGAATTGCCGTGCTCAGAACGCCCGAGGACCATCGTTCACTTCTCCTGCTTGCTGGGGTTCGGGCGACGGGCGGCCGTAGCCGCCGCCACCGGGGGTTTCGATGACGAGTACGTCGCCGGGGCCGACGTCGGTGGAACCGCTGCCGCCGAGATCGGTGACGCCGCCGTCGGTCCGCTCGACCCGGTTGGCACCGAGCGCGCCGGGCTCGCCGCCCGCCATGCCGTACGGGGGCACGCGGCGGTGCTGGGAGAGGGTGGAGACGGTCATGGGCTCCAGGAACCGGATGCGGCGCACGGCGCCGTCGCCGCCGCGCCAGGTGCCGGCGCCGCCGCTGCCGCGCCGGACGGCGAACTCCTCCAGGCGGACGGGCAGCCGCCACTCCAGGATCTCGGGGTCGGTGAGCCGGGAGTTGGTCATATGGGTCTGCACGACGTCGGCGCCGGGGAAGCCGTCGCCCGCTCCGGAGCCGGAGGCGACGGTTTCGTAGTACTGGTGGCGTTCGTTGCCGAAGGTGACGTTGTTCATCGTGCCGGAGCCCTCGGCCTGCACGCCGAGCGCGGCGTACAACGCGCCGGTGATGGCCTGGGAGGTCTCCACGTTGCCGGCGACGACGGCGGCCGGCGGCTCGGGGGCGAGCAGGGAGCCGGGCGGTACGACGATGTCCAGGGGGCGCAGGCAGCCGTCGTTGAGCGGGATGTCGTCGGCGACCAGGGTGCGGAAGACGTACAGGACGGCCGCGTTGACGACGGCGAAGGGGGCGTTGAAGTTGGTGGGCAGCTGGGCGGAGGTGCCGGTGAAGTCGATGGTGGCGCGGCGTTCTGCCCGGTCGACGTGGACCCGGACGCGGATGACGGCGCCGGAGTCGGTCTCGTAGGCGTACGCGCCGTCGTCCAGGGCGTCGATGACGCGGCGGACGGCTTCCTCCGCGTTGTCCTGGACGTGCCGCATGTAGGCCTGTACGACATCGAGGCCGAACTCGCCGATCATGCGGCGGACTTCGTCGACGCCCTTCTGGTTGGCGGCGATCTGGGCGCGCAGGTCGGCGAGGTTGGTGCGGGGGTTGCGGGAGGGGTGGGGGGCCTCGGTGAGCAGACGCCGGGTCTCCTCCTCGCGGAAGCGGCCGCCCTCGGCGAGCAGCCAGTTGTCGAAGAGGACGCCCTCCTCCTCGATGGTGCGGCTGTGGGCGGGCATGGAGCCGGGGGCGATGCCGCCGATCTCGGCGTGGTGGCCGCGCGAGGCGACGTAGAAGAGGATCCGCGGGCCGCTTCCCGTGTCCGCCGGGGCGTCGGCGTCGAACACCGGGGTGATCACGGTGACGTCGGGCAGATGGGTGCCGCCGTGGTACGGGTCGTTGACGGCGTAGGTGTCGCCCGGCCGCATCGAGGTCCCGCGGCGGCGGATGACCTCCTTGACGCTGGTGCCCATGGAGCCGAGGTGGACGGGGATGTGGGGGGCGTTGGCCACCAGGTTGCCGTCCGGGTCGAACAGGGCGCAGGAGAAGTCCAGGCGTTCCTTGATGTTGACGGACTGGGCGGTGGACTCCAGTCGCGCGCCCATCTGTTCGGCGATCGACATGAAGAGGTTGTTGAAGACCTCCAGAAGAACCGGATCGGATTCCGTGCTCGCCCGGGAACTCTCCGTGACCGCCGTGCGTTCCATGAGCAGATGCCCGTCGTCGGTGGCCGCGGCCCGCCAGCCCCGGTCCACGACGGTCGTCGCACTGGCCTCGGTGATGATCGCGGGGCCGGTGACGGTCTCGCCGGGAGGAAGGGCCTCGCGGCGGTGCAGGGGTACGTCGCGCCAGGAGCCGCCGGTGTGCAGGCGGACGGTCTCGGGTGCGGCGGGCCGTCCCTCGTACGGGGCGAGGGCGGTCAGATCGGGGGGTGCGGTGACGCCGGTGGCCTCGACGGAGAGGGCTTCCACGACGACCGGACGGTCGAGGGTGAAGGAGTAGGTGGCGCGATGGCGCTCCTCGAACGCGCCCCGCATGGCCTCGGGTTCGGCCAGTTCGACGGTGAGGGCGGTGTCGGTGCCGTCGTAGCGGAGCTGGGCGCGGTGGGTGACCCGGATGCGGTCCTCGGGGACGTCCTCGGCGACGAGTTCGGCGCGGGCCGCGGCCTCCAGGTCGGCGGCCGCCCCGCGGATGCCGGGCATGGCGGCCTGCTCCAGGGGGGCCTCGACGGACTGTTCGCGCATGGCGGTGGTGTCGGCGAGGCCGATGCCGAGCGCGGAGAGGACCCCGGCCATGGGGGGTACGAGGACGGTGCGGATGCCGAGCGACTCGGCGACCCGGCACGCGTGCTGGCCGCCCGCGCCGCCGAAGGTGGTCAGGACGTAGCGGGTGACGTCGTGGCCCTTCTGGACGGAGATCCGCTTGATCGCGTTGGCGATGTTGGCGACGGCGATGCGCAGATAGCCCTCGGCCACCTGCTCGGGGGTGCGCTGGTCGCCGGTGGCCCGGTGGATCTCGCGGGCAAGGCCGGCGAACCGGTCGCGGACGAGGGACGCGTCCAGGGGCTGGTCGCCGCCGGGCCCGAACACGGCCGGGAAATGGGCGGGCTGGATCCGCCCGAGCATCACGTTGGCGTCGGTGACGGTGAGCGGGCCGCCGGCCCGGTAGCAGGCGGGGCCGGGGTCGGCGCCGGCCGAGTCGGGGCCGACCCGGTAGCGGGAGCCGTCGAAGTGGAGCACGGAGCCGCCACCCGCGGCCACGGTGTGGATGTCGAGCATCGGCGCGCGCAGCCGTACGCCCGCGACCTGGGTGTCGAAGACCCGCTCGTACTCGCCGGCGAAGTGCGAGACATCGGTGGAGGTGCCGCCCATGTCGAAGCCGATGACCCGGTCGAAGCCCGCGCGCTGGGACATGCGGGCCATGCCGACGATGCCGCCGGCCGGTCCGGACAGGATGGCGTCCTTGCCGCGGAACTGTCCGGCCTCGGTGAGCCCGCCGTTGGACTGCATGAACATCAGCCGTACGCCACGGAGTTCGTCGGCCACGTGGCGGACGTAGCGGTGCAGCACCGGCGAGAGGTAGGCGTCGGCCACGGCGGTGTCGCCGCGCGGGACCAGCTTCATCAGCGGGCTGACCTCGCTGGACAGCGAGATCTGCGGGAAGCCGGTGCGGGCGGCGAGTTCGCCGATGGCGCGTTCGTGGGCGGGGTGGAGGTGGCTGTGCAGGCAGACGACGGCGACGGCGCGGATTCCGTCGTCGTACGCCTCCCGGAGCCGCGGCGCGAGCGCGTCCAGGTCCGGGGCGCGCAGCACCGTGCCGTCGGCGGCGATGCGTTCGTCGGCCTCGACCACCCGCTCGTAGAGCAGTTCGGGCAGGTCGATGCGGCGGGCGAAGATGTCGGGCCGGTTCTGGTAGGCGATGCGCAGGGCGTCGCGGAAGCCGCGGGTGATGACCAGGAGGGTGGGTTCGCCGGTGCGTTCCAGGAGCGCGTTGGTGGCGACGGTGGTGCCCATGCGGACGGCCTCGACGGGCTCCGGGGAGTCACCGAGGAGAGCGCGGATGCCGGCGACGGCGGCGTCGGTGGAGTCCGCGGCGGGGGCGTCCGCGCTGGTGGCGGGGCGGCCGTCGCCCGTGCCGGACCCGCCGTCCGGGCCGGCCCCGGGCTGCGTCCGGGCCGGGTTGTCGGAGAGCACCTTGTGCGTGAGCAGGCGGCCGTCCGGGCGACGCGCGACGATGTCGGTGAAGGTGCCGCCTCGGTCGACCCAGAACTGCCAGCCTGTCACGTCAGTACTCCGCTTCCGCGCCGGTCACAGGGCCCGCAGGCCGTTGATCACGTCGCGCAGAATACTCTCGTCCGGCAGCTCGGCCGGGGGCACCGGCCGGGTGACGTGGACGAGTTCCGCGTGCACGAGGTCGCCGACGAGGACCCGGACGACGCCGATGGGCAGGTCGAGTTCCGCGGCCAGCTCCGCGACCGACTGCGGGGCGCCGCGGCACAGGCCCACGATGTCCACGTGCTCGGGCGAGAGCGTCGGATCCGTCTCCGGGTCCCCGGCGGCGGGCTCCGCGACGACCACCGCGATCAGATCGAGGCGGTGCTGGGCCGTACTGGTGGTACGGCCGCGCGTCATGGCGTACGGACGGACGACCGGTCCGGCGTCGTCGTCGAACCAGTGGTTGCTCACCTGACCGTCTTCGCTCATGTCATCCCACTACCCGCCCGTGGGCAGGCCCGTGCGTGGGGCGGTGCCCAGGTGCACACCGACCCGCTTGACCAGGAGCGTCATCTCGTAGGCGACCTGGCCGACGTCGGAGTCGGCGTCGGAGAGGACGGCGAGGCAGCTGCCGTCGCCCGCCGCGGTGACGAACAGGAAGGCCTCGTCCAGTTCGACCACCGTCTGGCGGACGCCGCCCGCGTCGAAGTGGCGGCCCACGCCCTTGGCGAGGCTGTGGAAGCCGGACGCCACGGCGGCCAGGTGCTCGCCGTCCTCCCTGGTGAGGTCCTTGGACACCCCGGTGGGCAGACCGTCCCCGGAGAGGATGACGGCCTTGCGGATGCTGGCGACACGGTCGACCAGGTCGTCCAGGAGCCAGTTCAGCTCCCCGTTGCCCGTCGCCGTGTGGTCGGTCGCCTTCGGTGCGGTCATCGACCGTCCCCCTTAGTGGTTCCTTGTGCTGTGCCCGTGCGGGCGGTCTCGCCCGTGGCGTTCTCCTCGCGGCCGCGCTGCCAGCCGCGCTGGAGCGAGGCCATCCGGCTGCGGACCTCGTCGGCGTCGCGGTCGGCGGGCGCGTCGCCGCGCCCGGTACGCCGTTCGGGGTCCTGCCTGAGCTGGGGGGCGAGACTGGCCTGCCGCACGCGTCGGGGCAGGGCGCCGTCGCCGGGTTCCGACGTGTCGCCGTCGGCCGTGCGGGCGGGTCGAGGGCCGGTGGCCGGGGGTGCCTCGCGAGGTCCGAGGCGGTCGACGGGGCCGAGCCGGTGGGCGGCGGGTTCCAGCCGGTCGGCGGAATCGAGCCGGTGGGCGGATCCGATCCCGTCGGCAGGCGCGGGAAGGTCGCCGGACTCGACGCGGCCGGCCGGTTCGGCCGGGCGCGGAACCACCTTGGCGCGGCGGGGCAGGGGGGCCGGGCCGCCGAGGTCGGCGCGGTCCGGCTCCCGGCCCGGACGGTGGGGCTCGCGGTCGGCGCCGTACGCGTCCCGGTCGCCGGGGTCCGCGTCCGTGTCGTCGCGGCGGCCGCGCTGGTCGCTGACCGGCCTGCCGTGCGAGCTGACCAGCTTGGGCGGCCGGCGGCCCGGCAGCGGCACGAGCCCGTGCTCGCCGCTGTCCTCCCCCGCCGGGCGGTCGCTCCCCCGCTCCCCGTCGGGGCCGTCGGCCCGGGTCAGGGCGCGGCGGTGGCGGAACAGCCCGCCGCGCTCGCTGTCCTCGTCCGGCAGGGCGCCGGGGAAGTCGTCCAGGGCGTCGAGATCGACGGGCGACTCCAGTTCCACCGGGCCGTCCAGGACGGTGGTGGGCAGGCCGGACAGCGGCAGCGGCGCTCGCGAACCGCCCACGGCGCGCCCGGAGTTCTTCCCCGTGCGCTCCCGGTCGAGGCGGAAACCGATGCCGTTGGTGTCCGGGACCTCGTCGCTGAGCAGCACGTCCGGGATGAAGACGATCGCGGTGGTGCCGCCGTAGGGCGAGGGCTGGAGGGAGACCCGGACGTTCTGCCGCTGGGCGAGACGGCTGACCACGAACAGGCCGAGCCGGTCGGTGTCGGAGAGTTCGAACTCGGGGGTCTCGGCCAGGCGCAGGTTGTTGTCCAGCAGCGCCTCGGGCGTCATGCCGAGTCCCCGGTCGTGGATCTCCAGGGTGAAGCCGTTGGCGACCCGCTCGCCGATGACCTGGACGGCGGTGTGCGGGGGCGAGAACACCGTTGCGTTCTCCAGGAGTTCGGCCACGAGGTGGGTGAGGTCGGCGACGGCCGGGCCGGTCACGGCGACCCTCGGCAGGCGCCGTACCTCGACGCGCTCGTAGTCCTCGACCTCGGCGACGGCTGCGCGGACCACGTCCATCAGCTGTACGGGGCGACGCCACTGCCGGGACGGAGCGGCGCCGGAGAGGATCACCAGGCCCTCGGCGTGCCGGCGCATACGGGTGGTGAGGTGGTCCAGGCGGAAGAGGTCGGCGAGTTCGTCGGTGTCCTCGGTGCGGCGTTCCATGGTGTCGAGGAGGGTGAGCTGCTTGTGCAGAAGTACCTGGCTGCGGCGGGCGAGGTTGACGAAGACCTCGGAGACGCCGGCGCGCAGTTCGGACTGCTTGACGGCGGCCTCGACGGCGGCGCGCTGCAGGGTGTTGAGGGCGTGGCCGACCTCGCCGATCTCGTTCTTGTCGTACTCCAGACGCGGCACCTCGGTCTCCACGTCGATCTGTTCGCCGGCCGAGAGGCGGCGCATCACGCCGGGCAGCCGGACGCCGGCCGCCTCGTGCGCCTCCCGCCGCAGTCGGCGCAGGTCGCGGATGAGGCCGCGGCCGATCCGGACGGACAGGACGAGGGAGGACAGGAGGGCGAGCAGCCCGAGCAGGCCCGCGACGGCGCCCTGGGCGATGACTCGCATGGCGACGGGGTGCATTCGGTCCTGGAAGCGGTCGCTCGCCTGGTCGTCCAGGGTGCCGAGGCCGGCCAGGGCGCTTCCCGCGGCGGAGTCCCAGCTCTTGGCGGTGACCTCGCCAGGGGTGCCGGAGCCGTTCTCGATGACGGACTGCTCGGCCGAACGCAGCGGGGCGGTACCGGCGTTGGTCCAGAACCGTTCGTAGCGCTCGCGCTCGGCCGCGGGCAGCAGCGGCAGGCTGATGTCGTACAGCAGGGTGCGCTGCGCCACGAGGTCGGAGATCTCGCGGGTCTCCTCGCGGGTGAGCCGGCCGACCACGAGGGCGGAGCCGAGCAGGGCGTCCTCCCGGGACAGCAGCTCACGGGCGCGGGTGAGGTTGACCAGCGCGTGCGACTGCTTGTCCATCTCGACGTCGTCGATGCCGTCGAGTCCGCCGAGCAGCGAATAGCACGGGTCGATCACGCGGTTGTAGAGGTCGAGGGCCTGGGCGCGGCTGATGGTGCCGCCCTCGGCGCTGTGGCGCAGCGAGTCCAGGCCGTTGAAGGCGTCCAGGACGGCGGTGAGGTGCTCGCTGCCCTGGGTGCCGAGGCCGTGGCGCAGATGGCGCTCCCGCGCGTTCTCGCGGATCTTCGCGATCGCGCGGTCCGTGGCGGTGCGGGTGCGCTGGAGCGCGGGCAGGGAGTCGGCGGCGCGCGGGTCCGCGAGGTAGACGAGGGTCTGGCGGCGCTCCTGTTCGAGGACGCGGACGGTGTCCTCGGTGGGATAGCCGATGTTCTGCATGACGTCGGAGACCCGGAAGAGCTGGGCCACGTCACGGCCCGTGACCACCGTGGCGAAACCCCAGATGGCGGTCAGGGACAGCAGCGGCACGAGAAGCAGCGCCACGATCTTCCGGCGGATCGACTTCCCGCGAAAGCGCATGGCCTCCCCCAGCTCGACCCCCGCGGGCCGGGGGTGCGCATGTGCGTCAACAAACGGCGCGAGCCTACTACCGCCATGCAGGTAACTCGAAGGCATGTCCGGAAGGTGTACTTCCGTCGCGGCGGCGGTACGGGGCGAGTTGTCCGGGCATTGCGGGAGATTGCCACCGTGATCCGGCGGGTACCCAGGACCCGGACACCTTGGCAGGGAAGGGCGGTTGGCCGGAATTTTTCCCAAGGCGGGAATCTTCGCGGGGCCTTGCTCGTCCTTATTGACGGGAGTGGGGGCGGATCGGGCCGCGGTGGCCCCGTCCCGCACACCGGCGGCGTACACCAGCGCAGGCCGGGCAGTTACTGGGGAGTCGGGACTTCGGGCGTGGGGCGAGGGTCCCCCGGCGGTGGGGAGTGAGTGACACGGTGAAGGGCACTGCGGAGCAGTACGGAGCACGGCGGGACCACCGGCCGTTGTGGGTCGAGGAGCCCGCGCGGCGGCATCCGCTGCCCGATCCCGTGCGGACGGCGGCGGTTCGGTCACTGATCATCATCTCGGTCACGCTGATACAGGCGATGGTGGCGTTCCTGTGCACCATGGCCGGTTCCTGGGCGGCCTTCCCCATGGTGATCAGCAGCGTGGCGAGCACCGTGGTGGCCACCTGGGCCGTGGTCGACGTCTGGGTCACCCGCCAGGTGTGGAACCAGCGGTACGGCGTGGTCTCCGAGCCGAGCAGCACGGCGCGCGCACTGCGCCGCGAGCGGCGGGCGCACCGGCGCGAGGAGCGGCGGGCGCTGCGCCGGCAGGAGCGGATACGGCGGCGGGGCGGCGCGGGGCAGCTGTCGCATCCCTGAACGGGGCCGCGAACGGGGACGACCGAGGCGGGACGGCCCGCGAGTCGAGCCGGCCCACCGAGCCGCTCTCCCGTCCCGCCCCTCCCGCCCCGGCCTCGTCGGCGCCCTTCCGGAACCGGGGCCTTCGGTACGATGAAATTTCGTATGGCGCACACGGACGCGCTGTGCGCAACGATTCCGGACCTGCCGACAGGTGGTGAGCGAGCCATGGCCCAGGCGCGCAAGCAGGGAGCGGCCGGTGCGGTGCAGTCGGTGGACCGCGCGGTGAGCGTGCTGGAGATCCTCGCCCGGGACGGCGAGGCGGGCGTCACCGAGATCGCCACGGAGCTGGACGTGCACAAGTCCACGGCGTTCCGGCTGCTCGGCGTCCTGGAGAACCGGGGCCTGGTGGCGCAGGCGAAGGACCGCGGCAAGTACCGCCTCGGGGCGGGCGTCCTGCGGCTGGCGGGGGCCGCGGCGGTGCGGCTGGACATCTCCCAGGAGGGCGTCCCGGTCTGCCGCGAGGTCGCCGACGAGCTGGGCGAGACCGTGAACATCGCGGTGCTGGACGAGGACGCGGCCGTCAACATCATGCAGGCCCGCGGCACGGCCTCGGTGGCCGCGCAGAACTGGCTGGGCCGTCGCACCCCGCTGCACGCCACCTCCAGCGGCAAGGTGCTGCTCGCACACCTGCCGCCCGCCCTGCGCGAGGGCCTGCTCGCCCGGCCGCTGCACCGGTTCACGGAGCGCACCGCCACCGGCGCCGCGATGCTGCGGACCGAGCTGGCGACCGTGGTCGAGCAGGGCTACGGCGTGACGGTCGAGGAGCTGGAACCCGGTCTCGCCGCGGTGGCCGCGCCGGTGCGGGCGCACGACGGCGAGGTGATCGCGGCGATCAGCGTCTCCGGCCCGGTCTACCGCCTGAACCCGGACCGTCTGCCGGAGGTCGCCCGGCGGACGGTCGCGGCGGGCAGGGAACTGTCCCGCCGCATGGGATACGGCTTCTGACCCTCCGCCGGACAACCGCGCGCCCCGTGGTCGAGCGCGCGGATCGCCGCGCCCCCTACGCGTTCACCGCCGGCTTCTTGAACATCCTCGTCGCCGTGATCTCACTGTGCACCGTCTCCCCCGCCTGCGGCTGCTGGGGCAGGCCGGGCCTGAGGTGTTCTTCCACGCTGATGTACTTCAGGCCGGCCCTGAGGTCCGCGTCGTTGCGCAGGCGGATGACCAGGGGGAACTCGGCCAGGGCGGTGGTGTCGAACAGACCCGTGGTGTACAGGAGCTGGACGCCGAGGGCGTCGGAGACGGCGCGCTGGAGTTCCAGCAGGTAGGTCGCGTTGGCGCGGCCGATCGGGTTGTCCAGGAACAGCGTGCCCGCGTGCCGGTGCTTGTCGCGGCCCCGGTCGTTCGAGCGCAGCGCGGCCATCGTGCAGTACAGGGCGATGGCGGCGGTGAGCAGCTGGCCGCCGGAGAAGACGTCGCCCATCTGCCCGACGGGGACCCGCTCGGCGCGCAGCACGGCGTCCGGTTTGAGGATCTCGACGGCCACGCCCTTGGGCTGGAGGGCCGCCCCGACGCCGCGCAGCAGCAGGGACATGCCGTCGCGGCGCAGGTCGGAGTTCTTCCTGACGGCGGCACGCGTGGCCTCGTCGATGACCTCGCCCAGTCGTTCGGTGAGCGTCGCCTGGTCGGGCTCCTCGAAGCGGATGCGCAGGAACTCCTGGCCCGACCACTCGCCGAGCCCCTCCGGGAGCCGGGACAGCCGCTGGGCGGAGCGCAGGGTGGCGAGCGCCGACTCCACGAGACCGCGCAGCCGGTCCACGATCGAGTCGCGGTTGCGCTCCAGCTGCGCCAACTCGTCGGTCAGGACCCGCAGTCGGGGGGCGAAGGCGTCGGCCCACTTCTGCGCGTGCTCGGGCAGCGCGGCGGCGGGCAGCTCGCGGATCTGCTGCCGGGCGGGGGTGCGGACCTGCTCGTAGCGCGTGGAGTTGGCGTGCCGGACCAGCACGTCGCTCGCCTCGCGCACGCCCGACTCGGCGGCGGACAGGTCGGCGGCGCAGCCGCGCAGCGAACGACGGGCCTCGGCCGCCGACTGCCGTGCCTCCTCCAGACTGCCCGGGTACGGCTCCGGCTCCTCCTGCTCCTCCTCGGGAGCGTGTTCGCGCAGCAGGTCGCGGAGCATCGCGGCGATCTCGTCGAAGCCGCCGGCCGCGTCCTCGGCGGCGCGGTGGGCGGCCAGCAGTTCGCCGTGGGCGTCCCTGGCCTGCGCCAACGCCTCGGTGCGGGCGGCGAGTTCGGTGGTCGCGGTGCGCAGCAGCGCCTGGGCGTGCCCGGCGTCGCGGGGCACCAGGTCCTCGGGCAGCTCGGTGTGCGCCTCGCCGTCCTCGGGGGCGTGCCGCTCCGCCTCGCCGCGCAGCCGGCCGAGCTGCTCGCTCGCCGTGGACATGCGGGTCTCCAGCAGCTGCACCAGTTCCTCGGCGCGGGCGGCCGCCGCCTGCCGGGAGGGTCCGTCCGAGCCGTCGGGCGACTCAAGGAGCGCTTCGGCACGGGTGCGCACCTTGTTGCTGAGCCGGTCCAGATCGGCGCGGGCGGCGCTCTCGTCGCTCTCCGCGCGGGCCTGCTCGGCGCGCAGGTCGGCGCCGACGCCGACCTTCTCGTACACCTGGGACGCCGCCCGGTAGGCCTCGCGCAGCGCGGGCAGGGAGGCCCTGGGGGCGTCCGTGTCCTCGACCGGTACGTCGTCGGGGGCACCGGCGATCTCGGAGCGCTCGGCGCGCAGGGCGCGCGCGGTGCGGCGGGCGTCGTCGGCGGCGCGCTGGGCGGCGCGGCGGTCCTCGTCGGCGGCGCGGGCGCGGTCCAGACAGGTCTGGGCACGGGCCTCGGACTCGGCCGCCTCGTCGGCGAGTTCACGCAGCCGGGCCTGCCAGCCCGCGCGTTCGCGCAGCCGGAAGGCGAGTCCGGCGAGGGCGTCGGCGGCGCGCCGGGCCTTCTGGGCGGCCTCCTGGCGTTCGTCGCGGAGCCGGGTGGCCTCGGCGGCGGTCTCCTCCGCCTCCGCGCGCAGGGTGCGGGCCTCGGCGAGTTCGGCCTCGGACTCCTCGGCGAAGGCGCGGGCCTCCTCGGCGGCGCGGGCCAGCTCGGCGAGGCGCCCGGCGGGGCAGCCGGTCCGCCAGGAGGCGAGCCGGGCGGCGAGTTCGCGGTCCTTGCCGAGCCGGGCGGCGAGCGCCCGGATCTCCTCGTCGCGCTCGGTGGCGCGGGCGCGCAGGGCCTGGCGTTCCTCGTCGGCGGCGTGCTCGTCGTGCATGGCCGGGTTCGGCGGCACCAGGAACACGCCGTCGGGGGTGGCGCCTTCGGCGGGGGTCGGGGCGAGCAAGGCGGCGGCGGTGCCGACGGCCACGGCGGAGCGGGGCAGCAGGGCGGCGTCGGCGAGCGCCTCACGGGCCCGGGCGTGGGTGTCGGGGTCGGTGATGATGACGCCGTCGACCAGTTCGGGCCGGGCGGCGAGCACCCGGGCGTGGTCGGCGGGGTCGACGGACTGGGCGAGATAGCGCCAGCCGGGCAGCGCGGGGATGCCGTGCTCGCCGAGGAACTCGACGGTGGCCAGGACGTCGGGTCCCGGCGGCAGCAGTCCGCCGTCGCCGAGGGCGCCGAGGATGCGGGCGTCGTCGGCGGCGGCCGTGCGCAGGTCGAACAGCTGGCGTTCGGCGGTGGCGACCGCGTCGTCGAGGAGTTCGCGCAGTTCGTCGGCGTAGCGGTCGAGTTCGGCGGCGGTGAGGGGGCCGCCGGGCATCTCGTCCCGGTCGGGACGCGGGGCGCCGCCGGACGCGTCGGTGCGCTGGGCGGGCAGTCCCGCGCGGGCTGCCGTACCGGGCAGGCCGAGGAGTTCGGCGAGGCGCTCCTCGGCGGCCAGCGCGTCCGCGAGGCGCCGTTCGGCCTCGTGGGCGCGCTCGGCCGCGGTCGCCGCGTCGGCGGCGCGGGCCGCGGTCAGTTCGGCGCGGGACTCCGCGGCGGCGGTCTCGCGGGCGTGCTCGGCGGCCGTGCGGGCGGCCTCGCGGGCGGTGTCCCAGGCGGCGACGGTGGTCTTCTCGGCGTCGCTCGCGGCGAGCGCGGCGCGGGCCGGGTCGGCGTCGGGGGCGCTGTCGTCGAGCCAGCCGGCGCGGACGGCCTCGGCGGTCTCCTGCTCGACCTCGGCGAGCCGCTGGCGCAGGTGTCCGGCCTCGCTGCGGGCGCGCTGGGCCTCGGTGGCGGCGGTGGTGGAGTCGCGGTAGGCCGAGTCGCCGGCCTCCTGGAGGGCGGCGGAACGCTCCTCCCCCTCGTTGGCCAGGTTCTCGGCGTTCTCGGCGGCCGCGTGCAGGGCCCGTACGAGGTCCACGGCGGCCTTGGCGCGGGCGGCGAGGGCGGGGGCCGCGTCCCGTTCGGCCTCCTGGATGGCGGCGGAGACGCGGGCGACGCGGTCGGCGGCGGCGCGGTGGCGCAGCACGGCCTCGGCGGCCTGCCAGGCGGAGTGCAGGGTGCGCGCGTCGGCCAGCTCGCGCTTCTGCGCGGCGGCGGCCTTCTCGGCGGCGGCGAGGGCCAACGAGGCGTGCCGGTAGGCGAGTTCGGCGGCGACCAGGGAGCTGCGCCCGCGGGCGCCCTCGGAGTGGGTGACGGCGTACGCGGCGGCGGTGACCCGCTGGGCGAGGTCGGCGGCCCGGATCCGCTCCTGGACGGCGCGCGCGGACAGCCGCCGGGCGAGGGTGCGGGTTCGGCGCTCGGCCCCGGCGTGGATGTCCCGGGCGCGGCCGCGGGCGTCGGCGGCCTCCACGATCCGGCCGAGCAGGTCGACCGAGCCGGCGGTGAAGTCGCGTTCGGCGATGAGTTCGGCGCGCCGGCCGAGCTTGTTGCCGAAGCCGCTGACGAGGTCGGCGAGGCCGTCGGTGTCCCGGGTGTCGGTGACCGCGCGCAGCAGCAGGTCGGTGAAGTCGGAGTCCTTCTTGACCGCGAAGAGTCCGGCCGCCTCGCCCTCGTCGGCGTTCATCTCGCGCTGGTAGCGGAAGAGTTCGGGGTCGAGGCCCAGGTCGCCGAGGTGCTCGGTCCAGCGCTCGTGGATCTCCTCCCAGTGCACCTCCAGGTGCGGGTAGGCCTTGCCGGCCTCGGTGAGGGCGTCGCGGAAGCCCTTCATGGTGCGGCGGCGGCCCTGCGCGCCCGAGGCGCCCTCGGCGGCGGGCCGCACGGCGGTGGACTCGGCCACCGGCAGGTTGTCCAGGCTGAGTCCGGGGCCGGGCCGGAAGGAGTACCAGGCCTCGGCGAACTTGCGCGGGTCGTTGGAGACCTGGCGGCCGCGCCACTCGCTGACCTTGCCGACGACCACGCACTCGCCGGTCTGCACGTGCTGCCACTCCAGGGCGACATGGCCGCAGTCGTCGGCGAGCAGGAACTTGCGCAGCACGCCGGAGCTGGCGCCGCCGAGGGTGTTGCGGTGGCCGGGGAGCATCACCGAGAAGATCAGCTTGAGCAGCACGGACTTGCCGCCGCCGTTCTCCAGGAACAGCACGCCCGCGGGCGCGGGGCGGCGCGGCGGCCCGGACGGCTCCTCCGCGAAGAACTCCGCCTGCGTGGGCGCCGGATCGGGCACGGGCTCGCCCACGCCCCGCAGGTCAAGCACGGTGTCGGCGTAGCGCGCACCGGCGGGCCCGATGGAGTAGAGGCGGACCCGGGACAGCTCGTACATGGCGGACTCTCGTAAGTCTGGTGAAGGTGCGGTCGTTCGAGGGCGCTGGGCGCGTCAGGAGTGGAACGGGAGGCCCGCGTCGGGCACCAGGTCCAGGTCGTCGGTGTCCTCCGCGGGCAGCAGGCTGGCGGTGCCGTCGGTCACCGGGACCACGCCCAGTTCGAGGAGTTCGGCCATGGCGGCGGTGCCGGCCATGTCGCGGACCTGGAGCTGGTAGCGGGCGGTGGTGCGGTAGGTGCCGCCGCCTTCGTCGCCGGTGCGCTGGAGGAAGCCGGAGTCGGTGAGGAAGGCGAGAGCCTTGGCGACGATGCCGGTGGTGGAGGAGGCGGGCCGGCGGGCGTCCTTGGTGGCCCCGGTGGCGCTGCGTCTGGCCCAGATCCGCCAGGCGGCCTCCAGTCCGGGCGCGTCGGTGGCCGGGTCGGTGTTCTCGCCCTGTGCCTCGGCGCGCTCCTCCAGGCGGCGGCAGGCCTGCCGGACGAACGCGTCGACGCCGTTGACGGTGACGCGGCCGATGTAGCCGTCGTCGGCCAGGTCCTCGGGGCGCGGGAAGGCGAGGGCGGCGACGGCGAGATGGGCGAGTCCGTGCAGGAAGCGGTCGCCGGAGTCGGCGGTGGTGCGACGCGCGTAGTCGCCCATGCGGACGGCGAACACCGAGTCCTCGGCGGCCGTCACGGCCATGCCCGCGCGCGGGGACACCTCCAGGACGACGAGTCCCAGACCGGTGGCGACGGCGTCGGCGAGCCGTGCGAACGCGGGGTCCTCGCGGTAGCGGCGCAGCAGTTCGGTGTAGTCCTGGTCGCGGGCGGGCTGCAGCTTGGGCTGCAGCCCGTAGGCGACGAGCCGCGCCGCGTCGGCGGCGTCGGCGGGGGTGACGGCGGCGGTGGCCGACGGGGCCGGGGCCTCGGTGTCACTCCACTCGACGTGCTCGCTCACGGGTTCGGCTCCTTGTCGCTTTCTGTCCTGCTCATGCTGCTCGGTCCGCCGCCATCCCTGCCGCGTCCAGCAGCGCCATGCCCACGATGAGGTCGGCGCCGCCGAACTCGGGGTCGTCCAGTTCCGTGCCGTCGTCCACGGCGAACAGCAGTTTCTCCTCGCCCTGCCGGTAGGCGGTGCCGACGGCGGGGCTGGCCGCGTGCACCGACAGCAGGGCGACCAGGTAGGCCAGGTCGGGGTCGCCGGTGCGCCGGGCCTCGGCGAGCAGCCCGGAGAGCCTGCGCGGGGCGTCGGCCGGCAGGTCCAGCAGCTCCATCGCGGCGGCCAGCTGCTCCTCGCTGAACCGGCTGTCGTCCGGCGTCGCGATCAGGTCGGGCTCGGGCATCTCCGCGCCCAGGTGCTCGCGCTCCACGGGCGGGGTCAGCAGGATGTCCACGAGGTCGGCGACCCGCACCGACACCGGGGTGCGCAGGCCCGTGCCGCGGGCGAAGAACGCGTCGGTGACCCGCGTCGCCTGCTCGACGGGGAGGGGCAGCACCGGGGCGACCAGATGGCCGTACAGGTCGATGCCGGACGTGCTCGCGGGCGCGGCGAAGGCCTGCCGGTCCTGTTCGGCGCGGAACAGCGGGCCCGCCTCCAGCAGCCGGGACTGGAGCTGGGTGTGCCGGCGGATGCAGTCCTTGACGATGTCGACCAGCTCGGCGGCGCGCCGCTTGTGCTCGGGCTCCTCGGTCTCGTCGCGGGCCTTGCGGATGTTGGTGAGGATCGCGTTCTCGTGGCGGTAGCGGTCCGCCACGTGGTCCAGGGCCTCGGCGATCATGTCGGGTACGGCGTTGAGCCAGTCGACCGCGCGCACGTTGCGCCGGGTGGCCTCCAGGGCGCGGCGCAGGGTCTCGGAGTACTGCACCGTGCGGTAGCGGGCCTGCTCGGCGGCGAGCTGGGCGTCGGCGAGCCGGCCGCGGTTGATCAGCACCTCCAGCTTGACCTCGGCGGCGATCTGGGCGCTGGTGACGTCGGTGTCGAGGGCGCCGACCAGGACGTTGACCGCCTCGTCGGTGGTCCGCAGGTACACCGTGCCGCCGGGGCCCGGGACCTCCTCGATCAGCTTGAAGTCGTAGTCGCGGCGGACATAGGTGCCGTCCGCCGCGAAGGTGCCGTAGACGGCGCGGAAGCCGCGGTCCACGCTGCCGACGTTGATCAGGTTCTCCAGGACCCAGCGGGCCACGCGCTCGTGCTCGGCGGCGGGGCGGTGCGGGGCCTGGGCGGCGATGCGCGGGACCAGCCGGGCGACGATCTGCTCGTGGTCGGCGCCGGTGTCGAAGTCCATGTTCAGCGTGACCAGGTCGATGGCGGCGAGGGCCACCTCGGCCATTCCGTACACCGAGTACTCACCGGCGAGGCTGCCCTTGCGCGCGTCCAGGTCGTGCAGCGGCGCCGTGCACGCGAGCGCGCGCAGCCGACGGGCCAGGCCCTCGTCGGCGGCAGGTCCCTGCGCGGGGCGGTGCGCTGCGCTGAGCTGCGGCGGAGCGGTCTCGGAAGTCACGGAGCACAGACTAGGTCCTGGGTCTGACATCTACCCAAACGGGAAGCTCCGGGAGCACGGATCGTCGCTGTTCGGCCGCCGGCCGGTCACGGTCGCTCGCGCGGTTCCCCGCGCCCCTCACGATGC
Organism: Streptomyces sp. NPDC001056; assembly: GCF_053598955.1. Lineage (NCBI taxonomy): Bacteria > Bacillati > Actinomycetota > Actinomycetes > Kitasatosporales > Streptomycetaceae > Streptomyces > Streptomyces sp. NPDC001056. Next base: position 28,621 of record NZ_JBSFLI010000046.1, read on the forward strand.
GCTTTCCTCGCCCACCCTGCGGCGGTAGACCTCCACCACCCGCTCCAGCGAGTCGGCCAGGTACGTCTCCAGCAACCCCTCCGCCCCGTCCCGCTCCCCCGCCTCCAGTGCGCGCAGGATCCGGCGGTTGCGGGCGAGGTACGGCTCGTGCAGCCGGCGTGGGTCGTCCACCAGATGGAAGGCCAGGCGGAGTTCGGCGAAGACGCTGCGCATCAGCTCGTCCGTGCGTTCGCTGCGGGCGAGGGCGACCAGTTCCCGGTGGAAGTGGATGTTGGCCGTACCCACCGCTTTCCAGTCATCCTCGGCGGCCGCCGCCTCGCCCCCGGCGACCGCTTCGGCCATCCCCCGCAGGGGGTACGGCGGCTCGCCGAGGCCGCGCACGACGGCGCATTCGACGAGGGCGCGGGTGCGGTAGATGTCCTCGACGTCCTCGACGCTGAGGACCCGGACGAACACGCCCCGGTTGAGCTCGTGGACCAGCAGTCGCTCGTGCGTGAGCAGCCGGAACGCCTCGCGCAGGGTGTTGCGGGAGACGCCGAGCGCCCCGCCGATGCTGTCCTCGGACAGCCGGGTGCCGGGCGGGAAGTACCCGTCCGCGACACGGCTCCTGAGGATGTCCGAGACCCTCTCCGCCGTGCTGGTACGGCCCAGGAGGGCGCGGTCGTCGGCCAGTCCCGCCAGCTGCTCTGCCATGCCGGAATTCAATCGCAGTCAACGGAACGAAACAACACGGGTATTGAAGGATCGTTGAACGATCCTCTACGGTGCTCGACACGGCTCACTCCACCGCACCCTCCGTCCCCTTATGCGAGGTGCCCATGAGCACGACCCCTCCTCCCGCCACCGCGCCCCCGGTCGAACAGGCCGGGCCGGACGGCGTGTTCGACTGGCTGCGCGACCTCGGCCCGCACGGGCGGCGCGCGTTCGCCGGAGCTTTCGGCGGATACGCCCTGGACTCCTACGACTACTTCACGCTGCCGCTGAGCATGGTGGCCCTCTCCGCGTACTTCGGTCTGGACAGCGGCCAGACGGGTCTGTTCACCACCGTCACGCTCGTGGTCTCCGCGGTCGGTGGCGCCCTCGCGGGCGTGTTCGCCGACCGGGTGGGCCGGGTCCGCGCCCTGGTGATCACGGTGCTCACCTACGCGGTCTTCACCGTGGCCTGCGGCTTCGCGCCGAACTACGAGACGCTGCTGCTGTTCCGGGCGCTCCAGGGCCTCGGTTTCGGCGGCGAGTGGGCGGTCGGCGCGATCCTGGTCGCCGAGTACGCCTCCGCCCGCCACCGGGGCCGTACCCTCGGCGCGGTCCAGAGCTCCTGGGCGGTCGGCTGGGCGCTGGCCGCCGTCGTCTACACCCTGGTCTTCTCCTTCGCGGGCGACGCCCTGGCCTGGCGGGTGATGTTCTGGACCGGCGCGCTGCCCGCGCTGCTGGTGCTGTGGCTGCGCCGCCGGGTGCACGACGCGCCGGTGGCCCTCGCCGCCCGCGAACAGGACCCGCGCCGCGGCTCGTTCACCGCGATCTTCCGGCCGGGCCGCGCCGGCACCCCCGGCCTGCTGCGCACCACGCTGCTGGCGAGCCTGCTGTCCACGGGTGTGCAGGGCGGCTACTACACGCTGGCCACCTGGGTGCCGACGTACCTGAAGTCCGACCGCGGCCTGTCCGTCGTCGGCACCGGCGGCTACCTCGCCTTCCTCATCTCCGGCGCGTTCCTCGGCTACCTGACCGGCGGACACCTCACCGACCGGCTCGGCCGGCGCGCCACCATCTGGCTGTTCGCGCTGCTGTCGGCGGTGTGCGTGCTGGCGTACGCGCACATCCCGCAGGGGGCCGACACCGTGCTCCTGGTGCTGGGTTTCCCGCTCGGGTTCTGCATGTCGGCCATCTTCAGCGGGTTCGGCTCCTACCTCAGCGAGCTGTACCCGACGGCGGTGCGCGGCACCGGACAGGGCTTCACGTACAACACGGGCCGCGCGGTGGGCGCGGTCTTCCCCACCCTGGTCGGCTTCCTGGCCGACAGCTGGGGCGTCGGCGGCGCCCTGGCCTTCGGCGCGGTCGGCTACGGGATCGCGGCACTGGCGCTGCTCGGACTGCCCGAGACGCGCGGGAAGGAACTGGCATGACACGGACACAGCGCGCCGAGGACCGACCCGTCACCACGCTCGACGAGCGCGCGTCAGCCTGGAGCCCGCGCACCGCGCGGGAGCGGTTCCGCCAGGGTCTGGCCGGCCCCACGGCCGGGGTCGCGGCCGGGCACACCCAGGCCAACCTGATCGCGGTACCCGCGGACTGGGCCTACGACATGCTGCTGTTCTGCCAGCGCAACCCCAAGCCCTGCCCGGTGCTCGACGTGACCGACGCCGGTTCCCCGGTGACGGTGCTCGCCGAGGGCGCCGATCTGCGCACCGACCTGCCGCGCTACCGGGTGTGGCAGGACGGCGAGCTGATCGCGGAGCCGACCGACGCGCGCCCCTACTGGCGCGGGGACCTGGTGGCGTTCCTGCTCGGCTGCAGTTTCACCTTCGAGTGGGCGCTGAGCCGGGCGGGCGTGCCGATCCGCCATGTCGAGCAGGGCCGCAACGTGCCGATGTACGTCACCGGTCGCCCGTGCCGCCCGGCGGGCCGGCTGCGCGGTCCGATGGTGGTGTCCATGCGCCCGGTGCCGCCCGAGCGCCTGGGCGCCGCGATCCGCGAGAGCAGCCTGCTGCCGGCCGTGCACGGCGGTCCCGTGCACTGCGGGGACCCGGCGGGCCTCGGCATCGCGGACCTCGACCGGCCGGAGTTCGGCGATCCGGTGGTCCTGGCGGACGGGGACATCCCGGTGTTCTGGGCCTGTGGCGTGACCCCCCAGGCGGCGGTGATGGCCTCCCGGCCGCCGTTCGCTATCACCCATGCCCCGGGCCAGATGTTCCTGACCGACGCCCGCGACGAGCAGTACCGGCTGGTCGGCGTCGACTGACACCGCCGTACCGGAGACGGCCCGTCGAACCGACGGGCCGGAGGACCGACGCGCCGGCGGACAGTCCGAAGGCGGATCGGCCCGACGAACCAGTGAACCGACGAAGCGATGAACCGGAGACACGGGAACGACCATGACCGCGATCGATCTGAACGCCGACCTCGGCGAGGGCTTCGGCCGCTGGCGGCTCACCGAGGACGAACAGCTGCTGTCCGTCGTCACCAGCGCCAACGTGGCCTGCGGCTTCCACGCCGGGGACGCGGCCACCATGCGCCGGGTGTGCGTGCTGGCCGCCGAGCGCGGGGTGACGATCGGCGCCCAGGTCTCCTACCGGGACCTTGCCGGGTTCGGACGGCGCGCGATGGAGGTGCCGCCCGCCGAACTGGCGGCCGAAGTGGCCTACCAGATCGGGGCGTTGGAGGTTTTCGCGCGCTCCGCCGGGGCCCGGGTGGCGTACGTCAAGCCGCACGGGGCGCTCTACAACCGGGTCACGCACGACGAGGAGCAGGCGGGCGCGGTGATCGACGGCGTCCTCCTCGCCGGCCCCGCGCTGCCGGTGCTCGGCCTGCCCGGCTCCCGGCTGCTGGCGCTGGCCCGGAAGGCGGGTCTGCCGACCGTGCCGGAGGCGTTCGCGGACCGCGCGTACACCGACGAGGGCGCACTGGTGCCGCGCGGCCGGGACGGCGCGGTGGTGAGCGACCCGGAGGCGGTCGTACGGCGCTCGGTCGGGCTCGCGCGCTCCGGCGTGGTCACCGCGCACTCCGGCGCGCGCGTCCGGGTGCGCGCCCGCTCACTGTGCCTGCACGGCGACACGCCCGGCGCGGTGGCGCTGGCCCGGCGGGTGCGGGCCGAACTGGTCGCGGCGGGCGTCCGGGTGGAGGCCTTCGCATGAGGGCGCTGCCGGTCGGCGAGGACGCGCTGCTGGTCGAGGTGGCCTCGGCCGAGGAGGCGCAGGCCCTGCACGCGGCGCTGCTGCGGCGCCGCGCCGAGGGCGCGCTGACCGTCCGCGAGATCGTGCCGGCCGCGCGCTCGGTCCTGCTCGACGGGCTGTCCGACCCGGCCCGCTGGATGTCCGAACTGACCGCCCCGGTCAGGGATTCGCCGTCGCCCCGGGCACCCGCCCTGGTCGAGATCCCGGTGCGCTACGACGGCCCCGACCTCGCCGCCGTCGCCGCGCACTGGCAGGTGCCCGAGCGCGAGGTGGTCCGCATCCACGCGGGCACCGAGTTCACGGTCGCCTTCTGCGGCTTCGCGCCCGGCTTCGGCTATCTCACCGGGCTCCCGGCCCGCTACGACGTCCCGCGCCGGGCCACCCCGCGCACGGCGGTGCCGCCCGGCTCGGTGGCGCTCGCGGGGCCGTACACGGGGGTGTACCCGCGCACCTCGCCGGGCGGCTGGCAGCTGATCGGCGCCACGGACGCGGTGCTCTGGGACCACACCCGCGAACCTGCCGCGCTGCTGTCACCAGGCACCCGGGTGCGGTTCGTGCCGGTGGAGGGGCCATGACCGGCGGCCTGATCGTCGTACCGATGGAGGGGCCATGACCGACCGCGCGCTCGTCGTCGTACGACCCGGCATGCTGACCACCGTGCAGGACCTCGGGCGGCCCGGGTACGCGCACCTCGGGGTGCCCCGCTCCGGGGCGCTGGACCCGCCCGCGGCGGCACTGGTCAACCGGCTGGCCGGGAATCCGCCGGGGGCCGCCGTGCTGGAGACGACGCTCGACGGCTGTGCGCTGCGCCCCCGTTCGACGGTGACCGCGGCGGTCGGCGGCGCGCCCTGCCCGGTGTCCGTCGGCGGCCGCCCGGTGGCGTGGGGCGCGCCCGTCGTGGTGCCCGCCGGTGAGGTCCTGGAAGTCGGCGCGGTGGTGGCCGGGGTGCGGAGCTACGTCGCCGTCCGCGGCGGCATCGCCGTGGAGCCGGTGCTCGGCAGCCGCGCCACGGATCTGCTGTCCGGCCTCGGCCCGGCCCCGCTCGCCGAGGGCATGGTGCTGCCGCTCGGCCGCCCGGCCGGGCCCCCCGCGCGCGTGGACGCCGCCCCGCAGCCGGGCCCGCCCGCGGAACTCGTGCTGCGGGTGGCGCCGGGCCCGCGCGCGGACTGGTTCACGGCGCGCGGCCGGTACGACCTGACGGCGCGCGCCTACCGGGTCTCCCCGGCGAGCAACCGCATCGGCCTGCGCACCGAGGGCCCGGCGCTGGAACGGGCCCGGGACGGTGAACTGCCCAGCGAGGGCATGGTGTTGGGTGCCGTACAAGTGCCGCCGGACGGCCGTCCGGTGGTCTTCCTCGCCGACCATCCGACGACCGGCGGTTACCCGGTGATCGCGGTGGTCCGCGCGGCCGACCTCCCGGCGGCGGCCCAGGCGGCGCCGGGGACGCCCCTGCGGTTCGCGGCGGTGGGTCGGTGACGGGTCAGCCGACGCCCACCTCCAACTGGCCTCCGCGGGAGTCCGCCGGTTCGGTTCGAGGTGTCGGCAGGGCGGCCAGGGCGGCGGACACGGCGGCCGTCGTGTGCAGGTCGAGGCGGGCCGTGGTGCCCCGGGCGCGGTGGCGCAGTTCCTCGGCGGCGAGGCCCAGCAGCTGGGGCAGCAGGTCCCGGCAGCGCCTGGCCACCCAGGCCGTGCCCGCGGTGGCGAGCCAGAGCAGGCCGGCCGTGCGGGTCGGTGCGGGGGACTCCGGTTCGGGGGACGGGGGCCGGCCCGTCGCACGGCCCGCCTCGGTGAGCAGGGCGTGGAAGCGCACGGCCAGTTGCCGGTGGCCGCGTTCGCCGGGGTGCAGCCGGTCCGCGCTCCACAGGCTCCGGTCGGCGATCCAGCCGCCGTCGGCCGCGTGCAGGTGGACGGCGCCGTACCGGTCGGACAGGGCGTGCACGACCGCGTTGACCGCGCGCTGGCGGCGGGCCAGGGGGGTGGCCAGGGCGCTCGGCAGGCCGAGCATCGCGCCCGGGTCGGGCAGGCAGGCGGTGAGCAGGGTGGCGCCCTGGCGGGCGCAGGCCGCGTAGACCTGGTCGAGGCGGGCGGCGACCGCGTGGATGTCGAAGGTGTGCCGCAGCGTGTCGTTGACGCCGACGACGACGGCGACCAGGTCGGGGCGCAGGGCGAGGGCGGCCGGGGTCTGCTTCTCCAGCACGTCCCGGGTCTGCGCGCCGCTGACCGCGAGGTTGGTGAACTCCGCGCCGGCGCCGAGCGAGGGCGCGAGCAGCGCGGCCCAGCCGCGGGGACCGGCGTCGGTGAAGTCGCCCACGCCCTCGGTCAGCGAGTCCCCGAGGGCGACGAAGCGGACGGTTCTCATGCCACGCCCTCCGGCACGCCGTGGCGGGTGTCGCCGCGGCGCGGCACTCCCGCGTCGTGGGCGGCGAGGAACGCCTCCACGGCGGTGCCCCAGCCGAAGCACTCGGCCCGCGCCCGAGCCGCCTGCCGGCGCTCGGACTCGGGCCGGTCCAGGAGGAGTTCGACGGCGTCGGCGAAGGCCTCGCCGTGGTCGGCCGCGGCCACCCCGGCGGACCCGATGACCTCGGGCAGCGCGGAGGAGGCGCTGGCCACCACGGGCGTGCCGCAGGCCATGGCCTCCAGGGCGGCGAGCCCGAAGGTCTCCGCGGGCCCGGGGGCGAGGGCGAGGTCGGCGGTGGCCTGGAGCGCGCCGAGCGCGGCCCGGTCGGAGAGGTGCCCGAGGAAGGTCACCGGCAGCCCCCGTTCCCGGGCACGCTGCTCCAGGCGAGCCCGCAGCGGGCCGTCCCCGGCGACCACCAGCACCGCGGGCCGTCCGCGTCGTACCAGCGCCTCCAGGGCGTCGAGAGCGGTGCCGGGGCGCTTCTCGACGGACAGCCGGGAGCACATCACCAGCAGGGCCTCTCCGCCCTGCGCGTGCCGGGTGCGCACGCCGGGGTCGCGCAGGGCGGGGTGGCGGGCCGTGAGGTCGACGCCCAGGGGGGCGCGTACGACGTTGCGCGCGCCGATGCGGACGAACTCCCGCTCGGCGTACTCGGTGGTGCACACCACGCGTGCGTAGACATGCGCGGTACGGGTGTTGAGGGCGTCGGCGGCCCGCCGGGAGAGGCGGTCGGGCACGCCCCAGGTACGCAGCACACCGTCGGCGGTCTCGTGGGAGACCATCACGGCGGGCACGCGCGCCCGGCGGGCCCAGCGCCCGGTCCAGCGCAGGGTGGTGCGGTCGGAGACTTCGAGCCGGTCGGGGCCGAGGTCCTCCAGGAGGGCGGCCAGGCGGCGCTTGTCGGTCAGGACGCGGTAGCCGCCGGTGCCGGGGAGCAGCGGTCCGGGCAGGGTGATGACGCGGCCCTGCTCGGTCTCGGTGTCGGTGTGCCGGGCGCCGGGCACGATCAGCACCGGTTCGTGGCCCGCCGCGAGGAAGCCCTTGCCCAGTTCGCGCAGGGCGGTGCGCAGGCCGCCGGACGCGGGTGCGACGAAGTTGGCGAGCCTGACGATGCGCAGCGGCCGGGCGGTCATGCCGCCACCGCCGTCCGGCGCCCGGCGAGCACGTCCTCGTAGTGCTCGATCAGCCGGTCCCCGACGGCGGCCCAGGTACGGCCCTCGACCAGGCTGCGGGCGGCGGCCCCGAACGCGGTGCGGCGCGCGGGGTCCCCGGCCAGGTCGCGCACGGCGTCCCGGACGGCGTCGGCGTCGTGGGGCGGTACGAGGAGTCCGGTACGGCCGTGGTCGACCAGGTCCAGCGGCCCGCCGGCGGCCGGCGCGACGACGGGGACGCCGCTGGCCATGGCCTCCTGCACGGTCTGGCAGAAGGTCTCGAAGGGGCCGGTGTGCACGAACAGGTCCAGCGAGGCGAAGATCCGCGCCAGGTCGTCGCCGGTGCGGCGGCCCAGGAAGGCGGCACCGGGCAGGGCCTCGGTCAGGTGGGCGTGGCTCGGCCCGTCGCCGACGACCACGAGCTTGACGCCCGCCGTCCCGCTGACGCCGGCGAGCAGTTCGACGTGCTTCTCGGGGGCGAGCCGGCCGACGTAGCCGACGATCAGCTCACCGTTCGGGGCGAGTTCCCGGCGCAGCTCCTCGTCACGGCGATCTGGCCGAAAACGTACGGTGTCCACGCCCCGCGGCCACAGCCGCACCCGGGGCACCCCGTGCGCCTCCAGGTCGCCCAGGGCGGCGCTGGAGGGGGCGAGGGTGCGGTCGGCGGCGGCGTGCACGGAGCGGATGCGGCGCCAGGCGGCGGCCTCTCCGGCGCCCATGTACGTGCGGGCGTAACCGGCGAGATCGGTCTGGTAGACGGCGACGGCGGGCAGGCCCAGCCGCGCGGCCGCCGCCATCGCGCGCACGCCGAGCACGAACGGACTGGCGAGGTGCACCACATCGGGCCGGTGCGAGACGAGGGCCGCGGCCAGGCGCCGGCTGGGGAGGGCGACGCGGACCTGGGGGTAGCCGGGGAGCGGGAGGGACGGTGTCCGCACGACCGGACACGGGGCGTCCGTGTCCGGGCCGGTGCCGGGAGCAGGGGCGGGGGCGACGACGAGCGGGTGGTGACCGCGATCTACGAGGTGCCGGGCGGTCTGGAGCGCGGTGTGGGCCACGCCGTTCACATCGGGGGGAAAGGATTCGGTCACGATGACGACACGCATACGGGTGTTGTCGCCGTGCCGGACGTGGCCGCGTCAACGTCGATCTTTCCGCCCGGGGAACGTCCCATGAGCGTTGTGCTCCGCGGGCGAGCGGGTCGGGTGGCGGTCATGGGCGGCTGGTCCGGGGGTCACCGGCCGTTCATGTGACGGGCCGGAGAGGCGCTCTTCGGGAGCCTGGGGTGAGCCGGTGGGCGCGGGGGTGCGGGGTGCGGAAGTGCGGGGGTGCGGAGGTACTCGGGGAGGGTGTGCCGGTTGTGCGCTCCTGGCGCGCCTCGGGTGCGCGAGCCGGGTCGTGTGCTGGCGCGTGGGCAAGGGCGACGACCGGGCGCTCGGTCCCGGCGTGCGGCACGATGCGCGCCCCGCCGCGCGTGCCTCCCCGTGCGACCGGGCCCTGGCACCGAGGGTGCGGCCCGGCGCACGGGTCGACTCGCGCCGGGCCGCACAAGCGCCCGTCGCATGCACCCGCACCGGTGCCGCCGGCGCCGAAAAGGGCCCGGCGGGGCGGCCACAGCGGCGCACGCGCCCGCCGTACCCCCTCAGCCCGCCGTCATGTCCGGCCCGAAGCGGCTGCGGACCGCCGTCTGGACCTCGTCCTCCTCGGCCGGGTCCGCGGCGAGGCGGCGGAGGCGTTCGACGACGCGGGTGTCGCCGGTCTCGGCGTGGCGGGCGGCGAGTTCGCGGGTCGTCTCCTCGCAGTCCCAGAGGCATTCGACGGCGAAGCCGGTGGCGAAGGAGGGGTCGGTCGCGGCCAGGGCGCGGGCGGCGCGGCCGCGGAGGTGGGAGGAGGCGGTCTCCCGGTAGACGTGGCGCAGCACCGGCGCCGCGCAGGCGATGCCGAGGCGTCCGGCGCCGTCGACCAGGGTCCACAGCGTGGGCGCGTCGGGTCCTTCGCCGCGCACGGCCTCGCGCAGGGCGCCGAGGACGAGCGGGCTGTCCTGGGCGCCGCCGCGGCAGGCGAGCATGCGCCCGGCGGCGGCGCCGAGCGCGTCGGGGCGCTGTACCCAGCCCCGCGCGCGGTCCACGGCCGCGATACTGCGCATGCGTTCGAAGGCGTCGACCGCGGCCTCCACGACGACCGTGGTGCCGTCGGCGACCGCGGCCTCGATCAGAGCGAGCGCCTCGGGGTCGGAGCTGTCGGCGAGATACCTCAGTGCGGTGCAGCGAGCCCCGTCGGTGCCGGTGCGGGCGGCCCGGACGATCTCCGGCCGGTCCTCGGGCCCGGCCACGGCGCCCAGACAGCGGGCGGCGGGCACATGGAGGGCGGCGCCGCGGTCGAGGCCCTGCTGGGCCCACTCGAAGACGGCGCGCACGCTCCAGCCGGGGCGTGGCCCGGTCGGCCGCATCTGCCGTTGCCAGCGGTCGAAGCATCCGGCCTCGTGGGCGGCCCGCACCCGCGCGCCGACGCCCTCGCGCGGGTCCTCGGCCCACAGCCGCCAGGGCCGCGGCTCGAAGGCGTCGCGCACGGCGGCAGCCAGCTCGGCCTCGCCCTCGGGGTCGGCGGGGAAACGGGCGAGCACGGGGGCGGCGAGGGCGCGCAGCCCCGCGTCGTCGTCCCGCAGCGCCAGCTCGTCCAGCGCCCAGGCCCAGTTGGCGCCCTGCGCGGCGTACCGGCGCAGCAGGTCGAGGGCGTCGCGGCGGCCGTACGAGGCGAGGTGGCCGAGCACCGCGAGCGCCAGGCCGGTGCGGGACTCCTCGGTGTCGAGGTGGTCCTCGGGGTCGAAGAGATGCGCCTCGACGGCGTCCAGTTCGCCGTTGAGGTCGAGGAAGAGCCGGGCGTAGTACAGGGAGCGGTTCTCCACCTGCCAGTCGTGGCGGGGATCGCGCAGCACACAGTGGTTCAGGGCCGCGAGCGCCTCCGCGCGGGGGGCGGTGAGCGCGTGCAGCGTGCCGTCGCCGCGGCCCCGCTGGAGCAGGCCGAGCAGCGTACCGCTGGGCGCTATGACCGGATCGAACATGGGAAACAGCCTCACATCAAGCGTCGACGCAACCGGGGAACACGCACTACCTGGCCGCGTGACACAACGGAGGAGCGCCCGCCGTCTCTTGCTTGCTGTAGACCATCTCTCTCTGCCTCTCGTCGGTGGCCCATGCGGACCGCATCACGGTCCGCGCGGTGCGGCAACACCTGCCCAGCCATCGCGTCCGTGAATCACGTCGTCATGATGACCCGCGGTGTGTGCTGCCGCGACCGTATTTCCGGCGGCCCTGTACCGCCTCCCCCGTTTTCCGTGTCGTCGCTGGTCAGAAGTCCGGCGTCAGCTGACGCCGAAGAGTTCGAGGACGTCGACCCGACCGAACATCCGGGCGGTGTCGACGGCCGACGGCGTGCCCGCGGCGGGGTCGGCGCCGCCCTCCAGGAGGGCCTTGACGACCTCCGTCCCGCCCTTGAAGACCGCGCCCGCGATCGGGGTCTGCCCCTGGTCGTTGACCCGGTTCGCCTCCGCGCCGCGGGCGAGCAGCGCGCGCACCGTGTCGGCGTGGCCGTGGTAGGCGGCGAGCATCACCAGGGAGTCCCCGCGGTCGTTGGTGAGGTTGGCCGGAACGCCCGCGTCGACGTACGCCACGAGTGCCTCGGTCTGCCCCTGCCGGGCCAGATCGAAGATCTTGGTCGCCAGCTCCACGACCTCGGGGTCGGGGGCTTCGCTCATCGGCCGGACCGCCTCTCATTACAACCGTTCAGGTGAACCGCAAGGGTACTGGCTCGTGCCTCACATGACCCGTTGTGCCCGACGTGAGGATCGTGGCGAGTGAGGTCGTCCCCGCGTCCCCCGTCCCGCCGGGGCCGCACAGACCCCACCGGACGGGCGAATAGTCACGATATTCACCCGGTTGCGCTCTTTATCGTATAGACACATTCTGTGATCCTGGAAGTACTGATGGTGACTGTCCCCCTCGACACCAGGAGGCACCCAATGATCCTCTCCATGTCAGGCGTCGTCCTGCTCGGCACCGTCATGTTCCTCTACTTCCGCAAGGACGGCCTCAAGGGCTCGCACGCCTGCGTCTCGACGCTGTTCGGGTTCTACCTGTCGAGCACGGCCATCGCCCCGAGCATCAAGGCCGGCGGGGAGAGCCTGGCCAGCCTCCTGGGCGGCATCAAGTTCTGACGCCGGCCCCGCAGCACGTCCCGCCCGTACGCACCACCAGGAGACAGCAGTGGCCCGGCGCCCCCTCCCCCGCATTCTGAGCAAGGACGGCGCGCAGATCGCCCGGACGCAGCTGGCCCGGAGCCGGGAGCTGGCCCGGACGGCGGCCGACAGCGCCACCGACGTGCTCCATCCGCTGATCACCCTCTCCCGCGGGCTGCGCCTGCTGGCCTCGGCCGGGCGGCGCCGGTGGGCCGCCACCCCCAAGGACCGGCGCGGGCCGCTGCTGTTCCTGGTGGCCTGCGTGATCCTGGTCGTGGTGCTGGCGCCGTACGGGCCGCTGCTGGCCGTCATCGCCGTGATGGCGGCGGCGGCCTGGCTGGGCCGGGACCGCACGCCGTCCTCGTCCGAGGGGCCCGACGAGTCCCGGACCGAGCGGCTGCGGGCGCTGTACGAGGCACTGGTGCCGTACTTCTCCGTCCCCGAGGACCCGGCGCCGCTGTACGCGTACGGCGGGGAGTGGCAGAAGGCGTTCCCCGCCCACGAGTTCGACGACGGCGGGCGGGTCGGACAGCTCGTGCTCCGCTACCCCGCGTACTTCCCGGACGGCGAGCCCGAGGCCCGCGCACGGGTCGAGCAGGTGCTCACCGCGAAGGCGGGGCGCGGGCGCGAGTACCGGTTCGGGTGGGACGAGGAGGGCAACCAGCTCGCCGTGACCGCGCTCCCGCCGCTGCCCGCGGACATCGTGGCGCAGCGGTTCGTGACCTCGCCCGGGGAGAGCGTGCTCGGCTTCACCGACCCGAGCGAGGTGCAGCGCACACTGCCCCTCTCCTTCGGGGACTACGGGGACTCGTACGGCGAACAGCGCGACGTCCCGCCCGTCCTCTGGCGCACCGGCACCCGCTCCACCGAACCGCACCTGCTGGCCGTCGGCCAGCCCGGCAGCGGTACGTCCACCCTGCTGCGTTCGCTGGCCCTCCAGGTCCTCCGGTACGGCGACGTCCTCATCGTGGACGGCGGGGGCACCGGCGAGTACGCGTGCCTGACCGGCCGGGAGGGCGTGTCGGCCGTGGAGTGCGCGCTGCCCGGGGCGCTCGCGAGCCTGGCGTGGGCCGCGCAGGAGACCGAACGGCGACTCATCGAGATCAACCTCGCCCGGCAGGCGGGCGACCCGCCTCCGGCGGACACCCGGCGCCCCCTGTGGATCCTCTTCGACCGGCCGAGCGTGTTCGCGCACCTCGCGGAGGTCGACGGCCGCGAGGACCCGCAGGCCCTGCTCCAGGTGCCGCTGCGGCACGGGCGGGCGGCGAACGTCACCGTCGTCGTCGCCGAGCACTACGACGGCCTCGACGCGCTGAGCGACGCGGTACGGCAGCACACGCGGGCGCGGGTGGCCCTCGGGCCCGCGACGGCGCGGCAGCTGGAGGCGGTACTGGGCGCCGCCCCGCGCACGACCCCGCCGGTCCAGGTGCCGCCGGGTCGGGGGTACGCGCGGCTGGGCCACGGCCCGGTGCACCGGCTCCAGGTGCCGCGGACACCGGACCCCTATGACGACGCGACGAGCGAGGACGACCGCCGGGCGGTGCTGGATCTCCTGCCGCCGCGGACCGTGCGGCCGGCTCAGCCGATCGACCTGACCAAACCGGCCTCGGCGGAGCCGGTACCGGCCGAGTGAGGGGGCCGACGGCAGTTCCTCGGCCGCGGGCGGTCGCGGCTCGGCGCGCGGTCCCCCTCTCGGGGGGCGCCGCGGTGCCGCGTGCTCCGGGCGCGCTACGCGACGAACGTCCGCGGTGATTCCGCGGCCGCGCCCGTCCCCCCGGTCTCCACCAGCCGGGCCGCCGCGGCCAGCCGTACCGCCGCCTCCTCCGCCACCGCTCCCCCCACGGTGAACGGCAGCCGGACGTACCCCTCGAACGCGCCGTCCACGCCGAAGCGGGGCCCGGACGGGACGCGGACGCCCGTGCGTTCGCCCGCTTCCGCGATGCGGGAACCGGAGAGGCCGCCCGCGCGGACCCAGAGGGTCAGGCCGCCCTGGGGGACGGAGAACTCCCAGTCCGGCAGCACATGGCGGAGCGCGGCGACCAGGGCGTCCCGGTTCTCCCGGGCCTGGGCCCGGCGAAGGGCCACCGCCTGCTCCCAGCCTCCCGTGCTGAACAGCCAGTTGACGGCGAGCTGCTCCAGCACCGGCGTGCCCAGATCGGCGTACGCGCGCGCCGCGACCAGGCTGCGGACGATGTCCGGCGCCGCCCGCACCCACCCGATCCGCATCCCCGCCCAGAACGCCTTGCTGGCCGAACCGACCGTGATCACCGTGGACCCCGCGGGGTCGAACGCGCACACCCGGCGCGGCATCCGCCCGTCCCCCAGCTCCTCCTCAAGCCACAGCTCGCTCATCGTCTCGTCGGCGACGAGCACCGTGCCGGCCGCGCGGGCCGCGTCCACGAGCCGGCGCCGCTGGTCCTCGTCGGCCAGCGCCCCCGTGGGGTTGTGGAAGTCGGCGACCACATAGGCGAGCCGCGGCGCGGCCTCCCGCAGGACCTGGCGCCAGCGGTCCATGTCCCACCCGGCGAGCCCCTCGGCCATCGCCACGGGCACCAGCCGCGCGCCCGCCTCCCGCATCAGCTGGAGGATGTTGGCATAGGAAGGGGACTCCACCGCGATGCGCTCGCCGCGGCCCGCGAAGAGATGGCAGATCGCGTCGATGGCGCCCATCGCGCCGGTCGTCACCATGATCTGCTCCGGCATGGTGGGGATCCCGCGCGCGGTGTAGCGCTCGGCGATCATCGCGCGCAGGGCGGGCAGCCCGGCGGGATAGTCGCCGTGCGTGTGCGCGTACGGCGGCAGTTCCTCCAGCGCTCCCTGTACCGCGCGGGTGAGCCAGGGCTCGGGCGCCGGCAGGGAGGCGCAGCCCAGGTCGATCATCGAGCCGAGGGCCTCCGGGGGCAGGGGCTCCAGACCGCGTGCGGGCACCGGGTTCCCTGCCGGTACGGCGGTCCAACTGCCCGCGCCGCGCCGGGACTCCAGGAAACCCTCGCCGCGCAGCGCCTCGTAGGCGGCCGCCACCGTGGTGCGGCTGACGGAGAGGGAGAGGGCCAGTTCGCGTTCTGCGGGCAGCCGGGCGGCCACCGGGACGCGCCCTTCGAGCACCAGCAGCCGGATGCCGTCGGCCAGCGCCCGGTAGGCGGGCGGGCGGCGGCTGCCGGGACCGGCCGGCCGTTCCTGCTGGGAGTTGAGCAGCCGGGCGAGCTGCGCGGCCCCCACCGCCGAGGTCCACTGCGCCATGAGATCAGTCCACCTTCCCCGGATTGGCCATGGATGGAGTTTCCCCCCAAGCCACAGAGTGACATGCGCCAGGCCACCACCACTACCCAGGGGGTATCTTGTGTCCACTCCGGGACATATAGGACGCCGATTGCTCCAGCTCTACGTCGGGCTCACGCTCTACGGGGTGAGTTCCGCGCTGCTCGTCGCCTCGGGCCTCGGCCTGGAGCCCTGGGGGGTGCTGCACCAGGGGCTGGCGAGGCGGACCGGGCTGAGCATCGGCGAGGTGGCGATCATCGTGGGCGCGGCGGTGCTGCTGCTGTGGATCCCGCTGCGGCTGCGTCCCGGACTCGGCACCGTCTCCAACGTCTTCCTCATCGGCCTGTCCCTGGACGCGACGCTGGCGCTGCTGCCCGCGGCCCACTCGCTCCTCGCGCGTGTGCCGCTGATGTTCGCCGGGATTCTGCTCAACGGCCTGGCGACCGGCCTGTACATCACGGCGCGCTTCGGACCCGGCCCCCGCGACGGGCTGATGACGGGTCTGCACCAGCGCACCGGGCGCTCGATCCGCCTGATGCGCACGGTGATCGAGGTGACCGTGGTGGCCACCGGGTTCGCGCTGGGCGGCACCATCGGCGTGGGCACCGTGCTGTACGCCCTGTCCATCGGCCCGCTGGCCCAGTTCTTCCTGCGGGTGTTCGCCCTGCCCTCGGCATCGGGCGGCAGCAGGATCGTTGCCGAAAGGACACCCGGGCGGGCGATACTGCGTCGGTGACCACCGCGATACGCCACCCCTACCTCGACCACCCGGGCCCCCTCGCCTTCGCCCATCGCGGCGGAGCCGCCGACGGGGTGGAGAACACCGTGGCGCAGTTCCGCCGCGCGGTGGAGCTGGGCTACCGCTACATCGAGACCGATGTGCACGCCACGGCGGACGGCCGGCTCGTCGCCTTCCACGACTCGACCCTGGACCGGGTCACCGACGGCGCGGGCCGCATCGCCGACCTGCCGTGGGCCGAGGTCGAGCGGGCGCGGGTGGGCGGCCGTGAACCGGTGCCGCTGTTCGAGGAGTTGCTGGAGACCTTCCCGGAGGTCCGCTGGAACGTCGACATCAAGGCGGAGCCCGCGCTGCGTCCCCTGCTGGACCTGATCGAGCGCACGGGAGCCTGGGACCGGGTCTGCGTGGGCTCGTTCTCCGAGGCGCGGGTGCTGCGTGCCCAGCGGCTGGCCGGTCCGCGCCTGGCCACCTCCTTCGGCACCCGCGGGGTGCTGAACCTGCGGCTGCGCTCCTGGGGCCTGCCCGCCGCGGTGCGCCGCTCGGCCGTGGCGGCGCAGGTGCCCGAGGCCCAGTCGGGCGTCCCGGTGGTCGACCCCCGTTTCGTCCGCGCGGCCCACGCGCGCGGCCTCCAGGTCCATGTGTGGACGATCAACGAACCGGAACGCATGCACCGGCTGTTGGACCTCGGTGTGGATGGCATCATGACCGATCACATCGACACGTTGCGCAAGGTCATGGAGGAGCGCGGGGTCTGGGTCTGAGCGACCGGACGCCGCCACCCTTGCCTTCGCAGGGGAGCGGAAGCGAGGGCACGATGGGGATCGACACCGTGCGCGCGGAGGCGGCGGACGAGACCGCCGACCTCAGGCGCCAGCAGCGAGGCTGGTACTTCTACGACTGGGCGTACTCCGTCTATTCGGCGAGCGTCCTGACCGTATTCATCGGCCCCTACCTCACCTCGGTCGCCGAGCACGCGGCGGACGCCGACGGCTATGTGCATCCGCTGGGCATACCGGTGCGGGCGGGGTCGTTCTTCGCCTACTCGGTGTCCCTCTCGGTGATCCTGGCCGTCGTGGCGATGCCGCTGGTGGGCAGCGCGGCCGACCGTACGGGGCGTAAGAAGCCGCTGCTCGCCGCGGCGGCGTACACCGGCGCGGCGGCGACCGCGGGCATGTTCTTCCTGGACGGCGACCGGTACCTGCTGGGCGGGGTGCTGCTCGTCGTGGCCAACGCGGCGGCGGCCGTCGGCGCGATGCTCTACAACTCCTACCTGCCGCAGATCGCCCCGCCCGAGGAACGCGACGCGGTCTCCTCCCGCGGCTGGGCCTTCGGCTACGGCGCGGGCTCCATGGTCCTCGTCGCCAACCTGGTGCTGTACTCGGCGCACGACTCCTTCGGCCTCACGCAGGCGCAGGCGGTGCGCGTCTGCCTGGCCTCGGCGGGTCTGTGGTGGGGCGCCTTCACCCTCGTACCGCTGCGCCTGCTGCGCGACCGGCGCGCGCGGGCGGCGGGTGTCCGGCCGGCGGACGCCCCCTCGACCGGGCTGCGGCAGCTGGCCGCGACGGCGCGGGACATGCGCAGGCATCCGCTGACGCTGTCCTTCCTGCTGGCGTACCTGATCTACAACGACGGCATCCAGACGGTCATCTCCCAGGCCTCGGTCTACGGCTCCCAGGAACTGGGGCTCGGCCAGTCGACACTGATCGTCGCGGTGCTGCTGGTACAGGTGCTCGCCGTGGCGGGGGCGCTGGCGATGGGCCGTCTCGCGCGGAGGTACGGCGCCCAGCGCACCGTCCTCGGCTCGCTGGTGGCCTGGACGCTCACGCTCGCCGCCGGGTACTTCCTGCCCGCGAAGGCGCCGGTCTACTTCTTCCTGCTGGCCGGCGGCATCGGCATGGTGCTCGGCGGCAGCCAGGCACTGTCCCGCTCGCTCTTCTCCCACCTGGTGCCGCCGGGCAAGGAGGCCGAGTACTTCTCGGCGTACGAGCTCAGCGACCGCGGGATGAGCTGGCTGGGGCCGCTGCTGTTCGGCGTGACGTACCAGCTGACCGGCAGCTACCGTTCCGCGATCATCTCCCTGGTGGCCTTCTTCGTCATCGGATTCGCGCTGCTCGCGCGGGTCCCGGTGCGGCGGGCGATCGCCGCGGCGGGCAACCCGGTACCGGAGAAGATCTAGCGCCGATTTAGCGCTCGGCACGAAAGGGCGGTAGTGTACGCGTTTGGCCTGCCAGGCGTACCGTTACTGCGCGTCAAAGATGCCGAAACGCTGGGTGACATCTGCTAGCAGATGTGACAAACCGGGCGCCTGTGGGTAGAACAAGGGGCGGCTACGACGGCGACGCTTGACCCGGAACGGGAATCTTTACCGCCGACCGGACGTTGACCGGATGACGACGACAGCGACACCTGTCCTGTGGGCGACAAGCCCGGGAGGCACGATTCATGAGTGAGCGAGCTCTTCGCGGTACACGCCTCGTGGTGACCAGCTACGAGACGGACCGCGGCATCGACCTGGCCCCGCGCCAGGCCGTGGAGTACGCATGTGAGAAGGGGCACCGCTTCGAGATGCCCTTCTCGGTCGAGGCGGAGATCCCGCCGGA
The DNA here is from genome assembly GCF_053598955.1 of Streptomyces sp. NPDC001056. Lineage (NCBI taxonomy): Bacteria > Bacillati > Actinomycetota > Actinomycetes > Kitasatosporales > Streptomycetaceae > Streptomyces > Streptomyces sp. NPDC001056. The sequence goes on from NZ_JBSFLI010000046.1 coordinate 46,888, forward strand.
GTGGGAGTGCAAGGTCTGCGGGGCCCAGGCACTTCTGGTGGACGGCGACGGCCCTGAGGAGAAGAAGGCCAAGCCCGCGCGCACCCATTGGGACATGCTGATGGAGCGGCGCACCCGTGAGGAGCTCGAAGAGGTCCTGGAGGAGCGCCTGGCCGTGCTGCGCTCGGGGGCGATGAACATCGCCGTGCACCCCCGGGACAGCCGCAAGTCGGCATAGCGGGCGAGCCGCGCGGCGCACCTGTACGAGACCGCGGGCGCCGTACGTTCTTCAGGGACGTACGGCGCCCGCGGTCTTGCCGCGTTCCGGGGCACCGGGGCGGCGCAACGGGACGGCTAGCTGTATTGCCTTGAGAGGTTGGGGACGCGGCTGGCGGGTGGTTGGCCTTTGAGTGCGGTGTGTCCGCGGTGGTGATTGTAGGTGTGCAGCC
>NZ_JBSFLI010000047.1:0-5722 GCF_053598955.1 Streptomyces sp. NPDC001056
GAACGAAGCACGATCATGAGCAAGGACCTCGCCCAGCAGACCGCCCTGGTCACCGGAGCCACCGCAGGCCCCCTCGCCGAGGGGGCGCGGACCGGGCCGCCGCGCGGGGCCGGGCCGGAGGCGCGGGCTTACCCCGCACCCGTCAGACAGCGCTCCTCGAACTCGCGGTACGCGGCGACGTCGGCCGACCTGGAGCTCAGGACGGTGCCGAGCCAGCCCAGCAGGAACCCGACCGGGACGGAGACGATGCCCGGGTTCTGCAGCGGGAACCAGGCGAAGTCCGCCGTGGGCAGCAGGGACGTCGGTGTCGAGGAGATGAGCGGGCTGAAGACGACCAGCAGGAGGGAGCAGCCCAGGCCGCCGTACAGACCCCAGAGCGCGCCGACCGCGGTGAAGCGGGGCCAGAACAGCGTGTAGAGGACGGTCGGCACGAGGGACGAGGCGGCGATGGCGAAGGCGAGGAAGGCGAGCGAGGCCGCGTTCCAGTCCCAGGCCAGCAGAGCGATGAGGATTCCCAGCACGCCGACCACACCGGCCGACACCCGTGCCACGGCCACCTCCTGACGGCCCTCCACCTGGCTCCTGCGGACGCCGTACGCGTACACGTCGTGGGCCAGCGACGAGGCCGCGGCGAGTGTGACGCCGGCGGCCACGGAGAGGATGGTGGCGAAGACGAGGCAGGAGAAGGCCGCTACCAGCAGGGTCCCACCCACCGACTGCGCGAGCAGGAGCACCCCGGAGTTGCCGGTGGAGTCGGCGGCCTTGACGGTGTCGGTGCCGACGATCGCGGCCGTTCCCAGGCCCAAGACGCCGACCGCCAGGCACACGGCGCCCACCAGGCCGACCGTCCACAGCACCGCTGTGCGCAACTGGCGTGCCGTACCGGGTGACAGCAGGCGCATGACGACGTGCGGGAGCCCCCCGACGCCCAGGGCCATGGACAGCGCGAGACTGAGGAAGTCCAGCTTGCTGGTGGTGCTGGCGCCGAACCGCAGACCGGGCCGCAGATAGGCGTCCCCGTGTCCGCTGTTCGCGGCGGCCGCGCGGAGGAGGCCGTTGCCGCTCCAGGCGAAGTGCCGCAGCACCAGGACGACGGCCACCGCGACCACGGCCACCAGCAGCGCGGCCTTGGCGATCTGGATGAAGGTGGTGCCGGGCATTCCGCCGACCGCGACGTAGAAGATCACGAGCACGCCGACGAGGACGACGCAGAAGGCACGCGCCGTGCTCCCGGGCATCCCGGTGAACTGGGCCAGCAGGGCGACGCTCGCCGACAGTTGGGCCACCAGGTAGAGGACGGACACGATGAGGGTGCAGACGCCGATGGCGAGCCGGACCGGTCGCTGCCGGTCCCGCATCCGCTGGGCGATGGTGTCGCCGAGGGTGAAAAGGCCCGTGTTGCGCAGGGGTTCGGCGATCAGCAGGAGAACCACGATCCAGCCGATGGCGGTGCCCACGAGGTACAGCAGGCCGTCGTAGCCGGTCAGACAGACCAGGCCGGTGCTGCCCAGCAGGGTGGCCGCCGAGATGTAGTCGCCGCACATCGCCATGCCGTACTTCAGCGGCGACAGTTTCCGGCTGCCGAGGTAGAACTCGCTGATCTCGTCGCGGTGCGGGCTGTTGATGATGGCCGTGAACATGGTGATGGCGAGGAAGGTGAGGAACAGCACCAGCGGCAGCCGGATGTGGCTGAGGGGTATGACGCCCGACGCGGCGGTCATCGCTTACTCCTTTCGGCGCCCGTCCGGACCCGGTGCGCGCGCAGTGCGTCGGCGAGCGGGTCGAAGCGGGTGCGCATGTGCCGGTGGTAGCGCCACGCGGTGAGGAACAGGGCGGCGAACAGGGCCAGGCCCAGCGTCAGTCCGAAGGTGAGATGTCCCCACAGCGCAGCGGCCATCAGTCCGGGCGCGAAGCCGGACAGCAGGATGAGGAGCAGATAGCCGCTCACGACGGCGACGGCGGCCGGGGTGGCGAAGGAGAAGCGCAGGCGGCGCAGTTCCCGCAGGTCGACGGGCGGCGGGGCCGCCGTCACCGGGACGCCGTCCGGTTCGCGGCGCACGGGGGGCCGGGGGTAGGGGTTCACCGCGCCCCCAGTGTCAGGGCCGAGCGCATCCGGTCGGAGACCTCCGTGACCGTGCCCGTCGCGGCCACGGCGCGCAGCAGTTCCCGGTCCGTGTACCACCGCAGCAGCGGGAGGGTCTGCTCCGCGTACACCGCGAGGCGCCGCAGCACGGTCTCCTCGGTGTCGTCGGCGCGCCTGACGAGGGGGCCCGCGCACCCGTCGCAGCGGTCCGGGACGCGGGGCGGGGAGAACACCGTGTGCGCGATGGCGCCGCACGCCGGGCACGTCCGCCGGCCCGTCAGCCGCCGTACGATCTCGTCGTCCGGCAGGTCGAGGGCGATCACCGCGTCGAGCACGGTCTCGTCCTCCTCCAGGGCCTGCTCCAGGAGTTCGGCCTGCCGTACGGTCCGGGGGTAGCCGTCGAGCAGGAACCCGTCCGCCGCGTCGGGTTCGCGCAGGCGCTGCGTGACGAGGGTCGCGGTGAGCTCGTCGGGCACCAGCTCACCGGCGTCCGTGTGCCGGCGGACCAGCTCACCGAGCGCGGTGCCCCGGCTGGTCTCCGCGCGGAACAGGTCCCCGCTGGAGATCGCCGGGACGGACAGGAGGCCGGCCAGGACACGGGCCTGGGTGCCCTTGCCGGCCCCAGGAGGGCCGATCAGAACGATGCGCATCTCAGTTCCTGTTCCGTGGTCAGTCTTCGGCCGGGGCAGCGGTGCCGGAGGCCGGTGTCCGCTCCGCGGGGGCGGGCGGCTCTACGAAGGCGGGCGTCCGGGGCTGGGTCATGGCGCGGTCCTTGGATCGGGGTGCCTGCTCGGCACGGGTGGTGCACCGTCCGGGGCGCGGATGACGGCAGAAGGTGCGGGGTGCGGTGCGGGCGGCGGGACGGCTCGGGGCCGGGAGACCGCGCGCGGGCGGAGAGCGCGGGTACGTCCGGCTGCCGCTCCCGGTCCGGGAGCGCGGCTTGGCGGCCGGGCGTTCCGTGATGTCTCGCTCTGGCCGGTTACTGTGCGGCATCCGTGCCCCGGCGGGGAGTCCCGGTAAGGGACTTGTCGATCAGCGGCGTGCGTCGCGCGACGGACGGACGGGGGCGCGCGACGAACGGTCGCCCGCCACCGCCGAGCGGCCGGCCGCGCCCCGCACCCGACGCCTCCGGCGGCGGTGGTCGGGCCGGTTCCGCCGAGGTCGTCGCGGACTTCCTGCCGGGCGTGGCCGGGGGCACGTTGCGGTCGCCGAGGCGGCCGCCGACTTCCTGCCGGGCTTGGCCGGGGGGAGGCCCACTGTGGTCGTGAACGTCACCGGTCTCGCGGGGCGGTGCTGCCTCCGGCGGAGATGGTCGGGCCCCGGTGTCACGGAGGCATCCACCGGGCAGGAGCCCGCGGCCCTTCCGGATCGGTGCGCAGGGGGGAGCGATCGCGGTCAGCGCGTCGCACGAGAAGTGCGGGAGACCAGCGCGCGGTGCCCGCCGCTCAGCCTCCACCGGGCGGGCGCGGGAGCGGTACGGCCCGGAGGGTCACCGCCGCCCGGCCGCCCACCGGTCCACCTCACCGGTCGCCTGAACGGGCCCGTCGGCGAGCCCGGTGCCGAGGCGAGCGGCGCGCCCTCCACCCGGTCCGCCGCCATCAGCGGCGCCACGACGCCCTCCCTGGGCGCGCAGCGCACCCGTGCACACTCGGCCTGCCTTGAGCACGGCGGCCCGCCGCCGCTCCTTCGTGGCCGCCGAAAACCGTCGGCCCGCCCCGCCGAGCCCTGGAAGAATCACGGCAGCCCATCGACCTCGGGGGAGTGCCGTGAAGGACGTGACGGAACTGATCAGGGCCCTGACGGGCTTGGCCTGGCCGCTCATGGCGGGTGTCGCCTTGTGGCGCCTCTTCCCCCTGATCAAGGAGATAGTCCGCTCCCGGGGCTTCACGATCAAGGTCGGCGAGGCCGAGGTGACGGTCCAGGAGTACTCGGAGAGCCTGATCCGGGCCACGGCCGAGATCCAGGGGCGACTGGCCTCCGTCGGCGCGGTGGCACCCCAGGCCGCCGAGTCCCGCATCCTGGACAGGATTCTCTGGGTGGACGATCGCCCGGAGAACAACCTCACCGAGGTGGCCCAGCTCCGGGCTCTGGGCGTGGACGTCAGCCTGGCGAAGTCGACCGACGAGGGCCTTCAGGCCCTCGCCGGCGCTCACCGCCCCTTCGACGCGATCCTCTCGGACATGAGCCGCAAGGAGCACTTCCGCAACAACGGCACCGCCGGCCTCGACATGATCCGAGCCCTGCGTGCCCAGGGGCACACGACCCCCGTCTTCATCTACGCGACCGCCCGCGCCGTCTCGCTGCGCGCGAAGGTCACCGAGGCCGGCGGAAACGGCGTGGCCGCCTCCTCGACCGAACTCTTCCAGCTCCTGCGCGGGGTGGGCGAGTTCCCGGCCCAGCGAACCTGAGCCGGGCCCACGGCGTCAGGAGGTGGCCCAGATCCCGCTGATGTCCTTGCCCGAGGCGGCGTTGCCCGCGTGCACGCTGAGCCCCTGGCTGTCCTCCAGGGTGCGCAGCATGTCGTAGTGGTTGTACGTGGTCGCGCTGGAGGACCCCGCCACCACCGGCTGCCCGTACAGCACGGTCGCAATCCGGTTCCCGTTCTGCGAGTCGTCCTCGTCGAAGGTGACCACGAGCAGGCTGTTGTGCGCCTTGGCCCAAGTCGCGTACGCGCCCAGGTTGTTCTTCAGCCAGGTGTCACCGGTGGCCACCGAGCAGTCGTGCATGTCACTGCACAGGTTGGGGATCACGAACGACATCTGGGGCAGCGTCGAGTAGTCCGTCGGGAACTGCGCGAAGGTCTTCGCGCTCGACGTCGGCACATTGCTGAACCCGAACCACGGGTTGTGCTTCCGCGCGTACTTGCCACTGCTGCACGTCGTCGACCCCTGGCTCGGCAGCGACTCGTTGTAGCTGGCCCAGCTGCGCCCGGCCGCGATCACCTCGGACGCCAGATTCGGCGCGGACGAGAATCCCGGCGTGTAACAGCTGTCGGTCGTGATGCCCTGGGTCGACCCGGAGAACAGCGCGAAGTAGTTCGGCTGGCTCGGGTGCGTGATGGCGTACGACTGCGACAGATACGCCCCGCCCGACTTCAGCGAGTTGATGTACGGCGCACTGGAGGACCCGATGACCTGGCTGTCGGCATGGTTCTCGAACACTACGACGACCACGTGATCCGGGGTGGGCACGCCGCCCGCGGCCTGCGCGGAAGACCCGCCGATCCCGACCCCGCCGAAAGCGGCAGCGGCAGCCAGGACGGCAAGGGCACGGTGGTACAGGGAACGACGCGACACATCGACCTCCGAGTCGAGGGGCAACAGAACAACGATGAGCATGCACACGCCAACCCGTCCCATACCCCTCATGCGCGTGAAGCCGGGGTGAATTCGCTGAATGGCCGGTATCCACCCCCGGGGACCCGCGGCCGCCGACGGCGGGGAGGGGACGTGGCGGGTGGTATCCGCCCGCAGCGGCCGGCGTCAACTCGTTCGACCTCCCAACAGACAGTCCGCCGGACCGAGGACGGGTACCACCCGCCGCGGCACCGACGCACCGCCTCTCCCGGGGCGCACCCGACCCACGACGGCGCCGTACGGGCCGCCGCAGGCCCTCCGGGCGTCTCATGCGAGGCTTCCG
>NZ_JBSFLI010000047.1:5822-45830 GCF_053598955.1 Streptomyces sp. NPDC001056
AGGCCGCAGCCGGGCGTGCCCGAGCCACGACGGCGCTGTACGGGCGGGCGCGGGCCCTCCGGGCGTCTGGTGCGAGGCTTCCGAGGCCGCAGCCGGGCGTGCCCGAGCCACGACGGCGCTGTACGGGCGGGCGCGGGCCCTCCGGGCGTCTGGTGCGAGGCTTCCGAGGCCGCAGCCGCCCTGGGCGCACCCGAGCCACGACGGCGCCCGACAGGCCGCCGCAGGCATCCGCCGCACCCCCTCGTCGGCGCTCCCGCAGGCCCCCGATCCGGCGCCGCCGCAGGCCCCCGCCGCGAGGCTCCCCCCAGGCCCCGCCGCGAGGCCCCCCGCAGGCCCCGACCCGGCGCAGCCCGCCGCAGGCGACTACGCTCCCTCCAGGACCAGAGTGACCCCGAGGGGAGCCCAGAACATGACGCCGGGCCGCAGAAGCAGCACTTTCACGCGCCTTCTCCGACACGGCTTCACCGACGCCACCGCCGCCGAGCGTCTCCTGGACACCCCCGAACTCGCCCCCGTCCGCGACGACCCCTTCCTCCTCGAAGCGCTGGGCGCCACCGCCGACCCCGACCTCGCCCTCCACGGCCTCGTCCGCCTCCTGGAAGCCCAGCCCGCCCAGCCCGCCCACCGCGAACTCCTCGACACCCTCATCGCGGCCAAACCCCTGCGCGACCGCCTCCTGGGCGTCCTCGGCGCCTCCACCGCCCTCGCCGACCACCTCGCCCGCCACCCCACCGACTGGCAGGCCCTGGTCACCTACGAGCACCAGGACCTCCACCCCGGCGTCACCGAATTCGAACGCGGCCTCTCGGGCGCCACCGGCGCGGTCGACCTCCGCGTCGCCTACCGCCGCTGCCTCCTCTCCATCGCCGCACGAGACGTCTGCGGCACCACGGACGTCGCCGAGACCGCCGCCGAACTCGCCGACCTCGCCACCGCCACCCTCCGCGCCGCCCTGGCCATAGCGCAGGCAGCGGCCCCCGAGGACGCCGCGGCCTGCCGCCTCGCGGTGATCGGCATGGGCAAGTGCGGCGGCCACGAACTGAACTACGTCTCCGACGTGGACGTGATCTTCGTGGCGGAAGCGGCGAACGGCACCGACGAGACCAAGGCCCTGAAGTCGGCCACCCGGCTGGCCTCGGCCCTGATGCGGATCTGCTCCGAGACCACCGTCGAGGGCTCGATCTGGCCGGTCGACGCCAACCTCCGTCCCGAGGGCCGCAACGGCCCCCTCGTCCGCACCCTCTCCTCCCACCTCGCCTACTACCAGCGCTGGGCGAAGACCTGGGAGTTCCAGGCCCTCCTGAAGGCCCGCCCGGTAGCCGGCGACGAGACCCTCGGCCAGGACTACCTGGACACGCTGCACCCCCTCGTCTGGCAGGCCGCCGACCGCGACAACTTCGTGGCGGACGTGCAGAAGATGCGGCGGCGCGTCGTCGACAACATCCCGGCCGCCGAGGTCGACCGCGAACTGAAACTGGGCCCCGGCGGCCTGCGGGACGTCGAATTCGCCGTCCAGCTCCTCCAGTTGGTCCACGGCCGCACCGACCCCACCCTCCGCAGCGGCACCACCCTGGACGCCCTCGGGGCACTGGCCGCCGGCGGCTACGTGGGCCGCGAGGACGCCGCCCGCCTGGACGAGGCGTACCGCTTCCTGCGCGCGATGGAGCACCGCATCCAGCTCTACCGCCTGCGCCGCACCCACCTCGTCCCCACCGCCGAGGAGGACCTCCGCCGCCTGGGCCGCTCCCTCGGCCTGCGCGCCAACCCGGTCACCGAGCTGAACAGGGAGTGGAAGCGGCACTCCACCGGCGTACGGCGGCTGCACGAGAAGCTGTTCTACCGCCCGCTCCTGGACGCCGTCGCCCAGCTCGCCCCCGGCGAGGCCCGCCTCAGCCCCGAGGCCGCCCGGGAACGCCTCGTGGCCCTCGGCTACGCGGACCCCGCCGCGGCCCTGCGCCACCTGGAGGCCCTGGCCTCGGGCGTGACCCGCAAGGCCGCCATCCAGCGCACGCTCCTGCCCGTCCTCCTCGGCTGGTTCGCGGACTCCGCCGACCCGGACGCGGGACTGCTGAACTTCCGCAAGGTCTCCGACGCCCTCGGCAAGACCCCCTGGTACCTGCGCCTGCTCCGCGACGAGGGCGCCGCCGCCGAGAACCTGGCCCGCGTCCTGTCCGCCGGCCGCCTCGCCCCCGACCTCCTGATGCGCGCCCCCGAAGCCGTGGCCCTGCTCGGCGAGGGCGACGGCGCGGCCGCGGGCACGGGCACGGGCCTCACCGCCCGCACCCGGACGGCGCTCGAACAGGAGATCCTGGCCGCGGTGAGCCGCGCGGAGAACGCCGAGCAGGGCGTCACCGCCGCCCGCGGCGTCCGCCGCCGCGAACTCTTCCGCACCGCCGCCGCCGACATCGTCGCCTCGTACGGCACGGAGAACACCCCCGTGCAGGCCGACCAGGGCGCTCTGGTGGACCTCGTCGGCGGGGCGGTCTCCGACCTCACCGCGGCCACCCTCGCGGGCACGCTGCGCGCGGTCGTGCGGTCCGGCTGGGGCGACACGCTGCCCACGAAGTTCGCGATCATCGGCATGGGCCGCTTCGGCGGTCACGAACTGGGCTACGGCTCCGACGCGGATGTCCTGTTCGTGCACGAACCGCGGGACGGCGTGGCCGAGCACGAGGCCGCCGCGGCCGCGAACAAGGTCGTGGCCGAGATGCGCAGACTGCTCCAGCTGCCCAGCGCCGACCCGCCGCTGCTGATCGACGCGGACCTGCGCCCGGAGGGCAAGTCGGGCCCGCTGGTGCGCACGCTGAAGTCGTACGAGGCGTACTACCGTCGCTGGTCCCTGGTCTGGGAGTCCCAGGCGCTGCTGCGGGCGGAGCCGTTCGCGGGCGACGCCGACCTCGGCCGCCGCTTCGTGGAGCTGATCGACCCGCTGCGCTACCCGGCGCGGGGCCTGACCGACGAGGCGGTACGCGAGATCCGCCGGCTGAAGGCCCGCATGGAATCGGAACGGCTCCCACGCGGCGCCGACCCCCGCCTGCACACCAAGCTGGGCCCCGGCGGCCTCTCGGACGTGGAGTGGACGGTCCAGCTGCTCCAGCTCAGACACGCCCACGAGATCCCCGGACTGCGCACGACCCGTACCCGCGCGGCCCTGGCGGCCGCGCACGAGGCGGGCCTGCTGGGCGAGGAGGAGGCGGCGATCCTGGACGAGGCGTGGGTGCTGGCGACGCGGGTGCGCAACGCGGTGATGCTGGTGCGCGGCAGGGCGGGCGACACCTTCCCCACCCAGCCGCGCGAGCTGGCCGCGGTCGGCCGCTACCTGGGCTACGGCGAGGGCCACGCCGGCGACATGCTGGACGCGTACGGCCGTACCACCCGCAGGGCACGGACCGTCATGGAAGAACTCTTCTACAACGACGGAGCGTGACGGGCATCACCACCCCGCCGCCCCGAAGCCGCGCTCCCGCCGGGCCGCGCCCCGGCCGCCCGCCGCGCCCCGCCCCCTACGAAGCGGGCGCCCGAGCCACCTCCGGCGCGCTCCGCCCCGGCACCACCCGGGGCAGCGCGTAGGGCACCGCGCCGTACCAGACCCGTGCCACCGCGAACCCGAACGAAAGACAGACCACGCCCCCCACCGCGTCCAGCCAGAAATGGTTGGCCGTGGACACGATCACCACCAGCGTCGCCAGGGGATACAGCAGCCCCAGCACCCGCACCCACGGCACCGACGCCAGCGCGAAGATCGTGAGCCCGCACCACAGCGACCAGCCGATGTGCATGGACGGCATCGCCGCGTACTGGTTGGACATGTGCTTGAGGTCGCCGGAGGCCATCGAGCCCCAGGTGTGGTGCACCAGCACGGTGTCCACGAAATACCCGCCCCGCATCAGGCGGGGCGGGGCGAGCGGGAACAGGTAGTAGCCGATCAACGCGCCCCCCGTGGTGGCGAAGAGCGCGAGCCGCGCGGCCGCGTACCGCCCCGGATGCCACCGGTACAGCCACACCAGGACGCCGATCGTCATGATGAAGTGCAGCGTGGCGTAGTAGTAGTTCATGCCGATGATCAGCCAGGTCACCGCGTTCAGGGCGTGGTTGACGGATCGCTCGACATCGATGCCCAGCAGCCGCTCGGTGCTCCAGATCCAGTCCGCGTTGCGCAGCGCCTGGTCCTTCTGCTCCGGCACCGCGTTGCGGATCAGCGAGTACGTCCAGTAACTCACCGCGATCAGAAGGATCTCGAACCAGAGCCGGGGCCTGCGCGGCCGCCGCAGCCGGCCCAGGACACCTCTGTCGTCCCCGTCCGTGACGGCCTGCGGACCAGCCGCCTCGTCGCGACCTTCCCACTGCGTCACGGTCGAGTCACTCATAGGCATCAAGTCTGCCAGAAAAGGCTTCGGAGCCCGATCATCCCAAGGTCGGGTCCGCGCTGCACCTTCTACGGCGTCCGAAGGAGATGCGGTGCCGAGGCCGTGGACCCGCGCACCACCAGTTCCGGCATGAACACGAACTCACTGTGCGGCGCGGGCGTACCGCCGATCTCCTCCAGCAGCGTGCGCACCGCCGCCTGCCCCATCGCCGGGACCGGCTTGCGGACCGTGGTGAGCGGCGGGTCGGTGAAGGCGATCAGCGGGGAGTCGTCGAAGCCGACCACGGACACGTCCCGGGGAACCTCCAGGCCCCGCTGGCGGGCGGCCCGTATGGCGCCGAGGGCCATCATGTCGCTGGCGCAGACCACGGCGGTGCAGCCCCGGTCGATCAGCGCCGTCGCGGCCGCCTGACCGCCCTCCAGGGTGTACAGCGAGTGCTGCACCAGCTCGGTCTCCACGACCTCGGCGCTGAGCCCCAGCTGGTCCTGCATCGCCCGCACGAAGCCCTCGATCTTGCGCTGCACCGGCACGAACCGCTTGGGCCCGAGCGCCAGCCCGATCCGGGTGTGGCCGAGCGAGACCAGGTGGGTCACCGCGAGCGTCATCGCCGCGCGGTCGTCGGGGGAGATGAACGGCGCCTGGACCTGCGGCGAGAAGCCGTCCACCAGCACGAAGGGCACGCCCTGCGCCCGCAGCCGCTCATAGCGCTGCATGTCGGCGGTGGTGTCGGCGTGCAGCCCGGAGACGTAGATGATGCCCGCGACACCGCGGTCCACCAGCATCTCGGTCAGCTCGTCCTCGGTGGAGCCGCCCGGGGTCTGGGTGGCGAGCACCGGGGTGTAGCCCTGGCGGGTCAGTGCCTGCCCGATGACCTGCGCCAGGGCAGGGAATATCGGGTTCTCCAGCTCAGGCGTGATCAGCCCGACCAGGCCCTCGCTGCGCTGGCGCAGCCGTACCGGCCGTTCGTAGCCGAGCACGTCGAGCGCGGCGAGCACGGATTGGCGGGTGGTGGCGGCGACTCCCGGCTTCCCGTTGAGGACCCGGCTGACGGTCGCTTCGCTCACCCCCGCCTGCGCTGCGATGTCGGCAAGCCGTGTGGTCACGCCACTGGACTGTACCGGTCGTCTCTCGCCTTGCACACCGCCCGGGCGTCGGGCGCGCCCGGTCGAACGACCCCCTGCGGGTTGCTGCCTCATTGCGCTCCCTTGAGTTCGTTGTGGCAAGAGCTTGCAGAGTCTTGCACAAGTCGGCCGTCGACGCTTCACCGGCTTCGTTCTGCGGTTGCGAGCAGATCGAGGGCCGGTCACGACGGGGTAACCATCGTGTTCTCTTGCACTTTTTTTCTGCAAGGTCTTTCGCGGCGCTTACAACGCTGTTACGTTCCTGGTCGCCCGGCCGCGGCAACGGCGCAGTCGGCAAGTCGCACGGGGCGGGCGGGACCGCCCCCTGTACCACTCGGGCTTCAAACCCTCAAGGAGAACTCATGCGGCGTGGCATAGCGGCCTCCGCGCTGGTGGCGTCCCTCGCCCTCGCGGCGACGGCCTGCGGCGGCGGGAGCAGCGACAGCAAGTCGGACGGGCCGGTCACCATCACCTGGTGGGACACCTCCAACGCCACCAATGAGGCACCGACGTACAAGGCCTTGGTGCAGCAGTTCGAAGCTGCCAACAAGAACATCAAGGTCAAGTACGTCAACGTCCCCTTCGACCAGGCGCAGAACAAGTTCGACACCGCCGCGGGTGCCTCCGGCGCCCCGGACGTGCTGCGCTCCGAGGTCGGCTGGACCCCCGCCTTCGCCAAGAAGGGCTACTTCCTGCCGCTGGACGGCACCGAGGCCCTCGCCGACAAGGCCAAGTTCCAGCCGAACCTGATCAAGCAGGCGCAGTACCAGGGCAAGACCTACGGCGTGCCGCTGGTCACCGACACCCTGGCCCTGGTCTACAACAAGGCCCTGTTCAAGCAGGCCGGCATCACCACGCCGCCCAAGACCTGGGACGAGCTGAGGTCCGACGCCGCCAAGGTCAAGGACAAGACCGGCGCCGACGGCTACTGGGGCTCCACCGCGGGCTACTACGGCCAGCCGTTCCTCTACGGCGAGGGCACCGACACCGTCGACGTCAACGCCAAGAAGGTCACCATCGACACGCCGGCCGCCAAGAAGGCGTACGGCACGTGGCTGAGCCTGTTCTCCGGCAAGGGTCTGCACAAGGCCGACACCACCCCGGACGCCTACGCCCACATCATGGACGCGTTCTCCAACGGCAAGGTCGCCGCGATCATCCAGGGCCCCTGGGAGAACACGAACATCTACAAGGGCAGCGCCTTCAAGGACAAGACCAACCTGGGCGTCGCGGTCGTCCCGGCCGGCTCCACCGGCAAGGCGGAGGCCCCGACCGGCGGCCACAACCTCGCGGTCTACGCCGGCTCCGACAAGGCGCACCAGGCGGCGGCCCTGAAGTTCGTCAACTTCATGACGTCGGCCTCCTCCCAGGAGACCATCGCCCTGAAGAACGCCACCCTGCCGACCCGTTCGGACGCCTACACCTCCAAGGTGACGGCCGACCCGGGCACCGCCGGCTTCCAGAGCGTGCTGTCGGCCGCCCAGCCCCGCCCGTCGCTGCCCGAGTACGGCTCCCTGTGGGCGCCGCTCGACACCGAGCTGCCGAAGATCGCCAGCGGCAAGGAGTCGCTGGACAAGGGCCTGAGCAACGCCGACATCGCCATCGGCAAGCTGGTCCCCGACTTCAGCAAGTAAGCCCGGACGGCCGCCGGCTGCCTCTCCCACGAGGAGGCAGCCGGCGGCCACCGACTGTGCCCGGCCCCCGGCCCCCGGCCCTCATCCTTGAACCATTCGAAGGTGTCGAACCATGACAGTCGCCATCGACCGCGCGACCGGTAAGAGCCGCGGTGACCGTGCGCCTCGGCCAGGGCTGGGGCAGCGCATCAGGAACAGCCTCCAGAAATACTGGTACGCCTACGCGATGATCGCCCCGGTGGTCATCGTGCTCGCGGTGCTCGTCGGCTACCCGCTCGTGCGGGGCTTCTACCTCACGCTGACCGACGCCAACAGCCTCAACTCGGCACGCACCATCGGCGTCAACCACATCGCCGCGACCTACAAGTTCATCGGTCTGGACAACTACAAGAACATCCTGTGGGGCCCGCTGTCGTACGACCGCTTCTGGTCCCACATGGTGTGGACGGTCGTCTGGACGGTCGCCTGCGTGACCCTGCACTACACCTTCGGCCTCGGCCTCGCGCTGATGCTGAACCAGAAGCTGCGCGGCCGCACCGTCTACCGCGTGCTGCTCGTGCTGCCGTGGGCCGTGCCCACCTTCGTCACCGTCTTCTCCTGGCGGATCATGCTCGCCGACTCCGGCGCGGTCAACCAGATCCTGCACGCGCTGCACCTGCCGCAGCCGCAGTGGCTGGAGGACACCTTCTGGCAGCGCTTCGCCGCCATCATGGTCAACACCTGGTGCGGTGTGCCGTTCATGATGCTCTCGCTGCTCGGCGGTCTCCAGTCCATCGACACCGCCCTGTACGAGGCGGCGCGGATGGACGGCGCCAACGCCTGGCAGCGCTTCCGGCACGTCACCCTGCCGGGGCTGCGCTCGGTCAGCTCCACGGTGGTCCTGCTCGGCGTCATCTGGACCTTCAACCAGTTCGCCATCATCTTCCTGCTGTTCGGGCCGACCAGTGCCCCGGACGCCCAGATCCTCGTCACCTGGGCCTACTACCTGGGCTTCGGCCAGCAGCCGCGCGACTTCGCGCAGTCCGCCGCCTACGGCGTACTGCTGCTGTCGATCGTCACCGTCTTCACCTCCTTCTACTTCCGCTGGCTGAAGCGCAATGACCAGCTCGCCGTCTGACGCCGCAGGAGCCGCCGCCATGAGCACCACCACCCTCGAAAAGCCGGCCGACGCACCGGCCCCCGCCGCGAAGCCCGTCCCTCAGGGCCGCCGACCGGGCGAGCGCGGCCCCCTCGGCACCGTCCTGCTGCACGCCGGGCTGATGGTCGCGAGCCTCATCGCGCTGGCCCCGGTGGCCTGGCTGGTCTACCTCTCGCTCGGCCCGGACAAGAACGACTACCTGCACCCGGGCGGCATCGCGGGGAAGATGAGCTTCTCCAACTACGGCTTCGTGCTCCAGCACACCGAGTTCTTCGACTGGTTCAAGTCCACGATGATCGTGGCCCTCGGCACCACCGTCGTCGGTGTACTGCTCGCCGCGACCACCGGCTACGCGGTCTCCCGGATGCGCTTTCCCGGCCACAAGCAGCTGATGTGGGTCCTGCTGCTCACCCAGGCGTTCCCGATCGCCGTCCTGATCGTGCCGATGTACCAGATCTTCAGCGACCTGGGCCTCATCGACTCCTACTGGGCGCTGATCCTCGTCAACTGCACCACCGCGGTGCCGTACAGCGCCTGGCTGCTCAAGGGCTACTTCGACACGATCCCGATCGAGATCGACGAGGCGGGCCGGGTGGACGGGCTCACCCCGTTCGGCACCTTCTTCCGGCTGATCCTGCCGCTGGCCCGACCGGGCCTGGCCGTCGCCGCGTTCTACAACTTCATCACCGCGGTCGCCGAGGTCGCCTTCGCGACCACCTTCATGCTGGACGACTCCAAGTACACCTTCTCGGTCGGCCTCCAGACCTTCGTCAGCGAGCACGACGCCGAGTGGAACTACATGGCCGCCACCGCGGTGCTGATCGCGATACCCGTCTCGCTGTTCTTCTACCTGGTACAGAAGAACCTCGTCACCGGTCTCACCTCCGGCGGCACCAAGGGCTGACGCCCTCGACCCACCAGAGGCTCCCGCGCGCCCGGCGCGCGGGTAGGCGGCCGCGGTGTCCATCCGACCCCGCTGACATCGCGGCCGCCTCGCACTCCGTTCCCCCGGCCCGCCTCCGCCGCCGTACCGCCCGGGCCCCAGCGTCCGTTCCCCACGCGCCGACGACCCGAATTCCGTTACCACCAAGGAAGCCATGAGCCAGCAGCACACTGCCGCCCCGGCCACCGACACCGCCACCGCCACCGTCGCCGGGCACCCCCGTGACTGGTGGCGGGAGGCGGTCATCTACCAGGTCTACCCGCGCAGCTTCGCCGACAGCAACGGCGACGGCATGGGCGACCTGGAGGGCGTACGCTCCCGCCTGCCGTACCTGCGCGACCTCGGCGTCGACGCGGTGTGGCTCAGCCCCTTCTACGCCTCCCCGCAGGCCGACGCCGGGTACGACGTCGCCGACTACCGCGCGGTCGACCCGATGTTCGGCACCCTGCTGGACGCCGACGCGCTGATCCGCGACGCCCACGGGCACGGCCTGCGCATCATCGTGGACCTGGTGCCCAACCACTCCTCCGACCAGCACGAGTGGTTCAAGCGGGCCCTCGCCGAGGGCCCCGGCTCGCCGCTGCGGGAGCGCTACCACTTCCGTGCGGGCAAGGGCGAGAACGGCGAACTGCCGCCGAACGACTGGGAGTCCATCTTCGGCGGCCCGGCCTGGACCCGTGTCACCGAGCCCGACGGCACGGCAGGCGAGTGGTACCTGCACCTGTTCGCGCCCGAGCAGCCCGACCTCAACTGGGAACACCCGGCCGTCGGCGACGAGTTCCGCTCCATCCTGCGCTTCTGGCTGGACATGGGCGTGGACGGCTTCCGCATCGACGTGGCGCACGGCCTGGTCAAGGCCGAGGGCCTGCCCGACCTCGGCTCCGGCGAGCAGCTGAAGCTGCTGGGCAACGATGTCATGCCGTTCTTCGACCAGGACGGCGTGCACGCGATCTACCGCCAGTGGCGCACGATCCTGGACGAGTATGCGGGCGAGCGCATCTTCGTCGCGGAGGCATGGACGCCGACCGTCGAGCGCACGGCCAACTACGTCCGCCCGGACGAACTGCACCAGGCGTTCAACTTCCAGTACCTGTCGACGGCCTGGGACGCGGCGGAGCTGCGCGCGGTCATCGACAGCACCCTGGAGGCGATGCGCCCGGTCGGCGCCCCGGCCACCTGGGTGCTGTCCAACCACGACGTCACCCGGCACGCCACCCGCTTCGCCAACCCGCCCGGCCTCGGCACCCAGATCCGCACGGCCGGCGACCGCGCCCTCGGCCTGCGCCGGGCCCGCGCCGCGACCCTGCTGATGCTGGCGCTGCCCGGCTCCGCCTACCTCTACCAGGGCGAGGAACTGGGCCTGCCGGACGTCGTCGACCTGCCCGACGAGGTGCGCCAGGACCCGGCGTACTTCCGGGGCGAGGGCCAGGACGGCTTCCGCGACGGCTGCCGGGTGCCGATCCCGTGGGCCCGTACGGGGACCTCCTACGGCTTCGGCGACGGCGGCAGCTGGCTCCCGCAGCCGGAGTGCTGGGGCGAGCTCAGCGTGGAGGCGCAAACGGGGGCGGCCGGCTCCACCCTGGAGCTGTACCGCGCCGCCCTCGCCACCCGCCGGTCCCAGCCGGACCTGGGCGCGGGGGAGTCGGTGGAGTGGCTGCGCGCCCCCGAGGGCGTCCTGGCCTTCCGCCGTGGCGGGTTCGTGTGCGTCACCAACACCACGGGTGAGCCGGTGACGACCCCGGCGTACGGCCGGGTGCTGCTCGCGAGCGGTGAGGTGACCGGGAACGGCGGCGAGGCGACGGTGCCCGCCGACACCACGGTGTGGTGGACCGCGGTGGTCTGACGCCGCGTCCGAAAATTCCTGCATCAACTTCACTACGGCCCGCTGCCTTTTCCGGCAGCGGGCCTTTAACATCTGCGTCACCGCAAGGTTTCTGAAACTTTGCGAAAGCCCCTTCAGCGACGAAGGAACCCCCGCATGGTACGCAAGACTCTCTCCGGGGCGGTCGCCCTCGCGGCCGCCGCCCTTGTCATGACCCCGACTGCCGCCGACGCCTCCCCGCCCGGCACGAAGGACGTCACCGCCGTCCTGTTCGAGTGGAACTACGCCTCGGTGGCCCGTGAGTGCACCAACACGCTGGGCCCCGCGGGCTACGGGTACGTGCAGGTCTCGCCGCCCGAGGAGCACATACAGGGCTCCCAGTGGTGGACCTCGTACCAGCCCGTGTCGTACAAGATCGCGGGCCGGCTCGGTGACCGGGCCACCTTCAAGAACATGATCGACACCTGTCACGCGGCCGGCGTGAAGGTCGTGGTGGACACGGTCATCAACCACATGACGTCCGGCAGCGGCACCGGCACCGGCGGCACGCAGTACACCAAGTACAACTACCCGGGCGTGTACTCGGACTCCGACTTCCACAGCTGCAGGACGTCGATCGACAACTACCAGGACCGCTCGAACGTCCAGAACTGCGAACTGTCGGGCCTGGCCGACCTGGACACCGGCGCGGAGCACGTCCGCGCGACCATCGCCGGGTACATGAACGACCTGCTGTCGCTCGGCGCGGACGGCTTCCGGATCGACGCGGCCAAGCACATCGCCGCCAGTGACCTGGCGAACATCAAGAGCCGGCTGACCAACCCGGGCGTCTACTGGAAGCAGGAGGTCATCTACGGCGCGGGCGAGGCCGTCCAGCCCACCGAGTACACGGGCAACGGGGACGTCCAGGAGTTCCGCTACGGCTACGACCTCAAGCGCGTCTTCAACAGCGAGAAGCTCGCCTACCTGAACAACTTCGGCGAGGGCTGGGGCTACATGTCCAGCAGTGTGGCCGGTGTCTTCGTGGACAACCACGACACCGAGCGCAACGGCGCCACCCTGAACTACAAGGACGGCGCCAACTACACGCTGGCCAACGTCTTCATGCTGGCTTGGCCCTACGGCGCGCCGGACATCAACTCCGGCTACGAGTGGAGCGACGCGAACGCGGGCCCGCCCAACAACGGCCAGGTCAACGCCTGTTGGCAGGACGGCTGGAAGTGCCAGCACGCCTGGCCGGAGATCAAGTCCATGGTCGCCTTCCGCAACGCCACCCGCGGCCAGGCGGTCTCCAACTGGTGGGACGACGGCGACAACCTGATCGCCTTCGGCCGCGGCGGCAAGGGCTATGTGGTGATCAACCACGAGGGCGCGACGGCCAGTCGCTCCTTCCAGACCTCGCTGCCCGCCGGCACCTACTGCAACGTGCAGAACAACACCACGGTGACGGTCAACGGCAGCGGCTGGTTCACGGCCTCGGTCGCCCCGAACACCGCGCTGGCGATCTACGCCGGCAAGTCCTCCTGCTGAACGAGGAGTCGGCCCGCACCGTACCCCCACGGCGGTGCGGGCCGCGGTATTTGAAATTCCTTGCCGACTGTTTCACGACTCTTGCTGCAACCCTTTCGCGGAGGATACGGTCACGCGGGCGCCCGGCCTCGAAGCCGAGCCGCGGCGTGGGGTCGGACCCGAATGAGCCGCCATCGCAAGGAGTTCATGCCTGTGATACCGAGATGGCCGACGCCCGCGTGGCGTCGCACCACCCACCGCAGGAGAGCCGCGACGCTCGCCGTCGCCGCGCTCACGGCCGCCCTCGTGCAGCCACTGGCGGCGCGCGCCGCGCAGGCCGCGGCCCCGCCCCCGCCCCCGTCGGACGCGGCCCTCGCGGCCCAGCCGGCCCGGCACGGCGACACCCATGAGCAGTTCTACTTCGTCATGCCGGACCGATTCGCCGACGGCGACAGCTCCAACGACAGGGGCGGGCTCACCGGTTCGCGCATGACGACCGGGTACGACCCCACCGACGCGGGCTTCTTCCAGGGCGGCGACCTCAAGGGCGTCACACAGAAGCTGGACTACATCAAGGGGCTCGGCACCACCGCCCTGTGGCTCGCGCCGATCTTCAAGAACATCCCGGTACAGGGCACGGGTGCCGGCGCCTCGGCCGGCTACCACGGTTACTGGATCACCGACTTCACCCAGGTCGACCCGCACTTCGGCACCAACCAGGACCTGAAGAACCTCATCTCCAAGGCACACGCCAAGGGCATGAAGGTCTTCTTCGACGTCATCACCAACCACACCGCCGACGTGGTCACGAACAAGGAGAACTCCTCCGACTACCGCTCCAAGGGCGCCTACCCGTACCTCACCAAGGACGGCAGGCCCTTCGACGACGCCGACTACGCCGACGGAACCAAGGGGTTCCCGGCCGTCTCCGACGCCTCCTTCCCGTACACGCCGCAGGTCACCAGCCGGTCCAAGGCCCCGGCCTGGCTCAACGACCCGACGATGTACCACAACCGGGGCGACTCCACCTTCGCCGGCGAGTCCGGCACCTACGGCGACTTCGACGGCCTGGACGACCTGTGGACCGAGCGTCCCGAGGTCGTGCACGGCATGGAGCGGATCTACGAGCGGTGGGTGAAGGACTTCGCCGTCGACGGTTTCCGCATCGACACCGCCAAGAACGTCGACCTGGACTTCTGGACCCAGTGGGCCACCGCGCTCGACACGTACGCGGCGGCGCACGGCCGGAAGAACTTCTTCATGTTCGGCGAGGCGTTCGCCACCGACACCTCGGTGACCGCCCCGTACGTCACCCAGGGCCGCCTCGACGCCACCCTCGACTTCCCCTTCCAGAGCGCGGCCCGCGGCTACGCCTCGCAGGGCGCGAGCGCGCGGAAGCTGGCGGGCGTCCTCGGTGACGACTACAAGTACACGACCGACCGGGCCAACGCGTACGAGCAGGTCACCTTCCTCGGCAACCACGACATGGGCCGCATCGGGTACTTCCTGAAGCAGGACAACCCGAACGCCTCGGACGCCGAACTCCTGAAGAAGGACGAACTGGCCAACGAGGTGATGTTCCTCAGCCGCGGCAACCCGGTCGTCTACTACGGCGACGAACAGGGCTTCACCGGCAACGGCGGCGACAAGGAAGCCCGCCAGACCATGTTCGCCTCCCACGTGCCCGCCTACCTCGCGGACGACGAGATCGGCACCGACCGCACCCACGCCGACGACTCGTACGACCCGCACGCGCCGCTCTACCGGCAGATCTCCGACCTCTCCGCGCTGCGCAAGGCCAACCCGGCCCTGACCGACGGGGTGCAGACCGAGCGGTACGCGGCCGACGGCGCCGGGATCTACGCGTTCACCCGCACCGACGCCAGGACCGGCCAGGAGTACGTCGTCGCGTTCAACAACGCGAGCGAGGCCGAGTCGGCCACCTTCGCGACCGATTCGGCCGGGATGCCGTACCAGGGCATCTACGGGGCGACCGGCACCGTGACCTCCGACGGCGGGCGCGAGGTCACCGTCACCGTCCCGGCCGAGTCCGCCGTCGTCTACAAGGCGTCCGGCACCCTCGCCGAGCCCGCCACCAAGCCGGCCCTCACCCTGCACGCCCCGGCCGCCGGTGCCACCGGCACGGTGACCGTCGGCGCCGACGTCGAGGGCGGCCGGCTGAACCGGGTGGTCTTCGCCGCCCAGGTCGGCGACGCCAAGTGGCAGGTCCTCGGCTCCGCCGACCACGCGCCGTACCGGGTCACCCAGACCCTCGGCGCCGAGGTCCCGGCCGGTACCGCGCTGCGCTACAAGGCCGTCGTGATCGACAGCGCCGGGCACACCGCGAGCGCCACCGCCGACAGCACCACCGGCACCGTGCCCGCGCCCACCCCGCCCACGGCCTCCTCGCGCGACTACGTGATCGTCCACTACCAGCGCGCCGACGGCGACTACGGCGACTGGGGCCTGTACGCCTGGGGCGACATCGCCGACGGCGAGGCCACCACCTGGCCGGCCGGGCACCCCTTCATCGGCCGGGACGCCTGGGGCGCCTTCGCCTACGTCAAGGTCAAGCCGGGCGCCTCGAACGTGGGCTTCCTGGTCGTGGACAAGAACGGGAACAAGGACGTCGACTCCGACCGGAGCATCGACGTCACCAGGACGGGCGAGGTCTGGGTCGAGCAGGGCAAGTCCGACCTCCTGACCCAGCGCCCGTCGTCGTATCCCGCGCCGGACACCACCAAGGCGGTCATCCACTACCACCGCGCCGACGGCGACTACGACGGCTGGGGCCTGCACGTCTGGACGGGTGCCGCGAACCCCACCGACTGGTCGGCCCCGCTGAAGCCGGTGAAGACTGATGCCTATGGCGCGGTCTTCGAGGTCCCGCTCGCCGCGGGTGCGAACAGCCTCAGCTACATCATCCACAAGGGCGACGAGAAGGACCTCGCCGCCGACCAGTCCCTGGACCTCAAGGCGGACGGCTACGAGGTGTGGCTGTTGAACGGCCAGGACAAGCACCTGCTGCCGCAGCCCGCGGGCAGCACGGCCGCCCTCGACCTGACCACCTCCAAGGCGGTCTGGATCGACCGGGACACGGTCGCCTGGAACGGCGCCGCCGGCGCCGCCTCCACCCAGCTGCTGTACTCCCACGACGGCTCCATCGTCGCCAAGGACGGCGTGCTGACCAGCGACGACGAGCGCTGGCTCCGGCTGGAGAAGACCACCCTCACGGACGCCCAGAAGGCCAGGTTCCCGTACCTGAAGGACTACACGGCCTGGTCCGTGGACCCGCGGGACCGAGGCCGGGTGCGCGAGGCGCTCACCGGTCAGCTGGTCGCCTCGCAGCGCGCTGCCGACGGCGCCGTGCTGGCCGCGACCGGCGTACAGACCGCGGGCGTCCTGGACGACCTCTACCCGGCCGCCACCCAGGCGCGGCTGGGCCCGGTCTTCCACGACGGCAGGCCCACCCTCTCCGTGTGGGCGCCGACCGCCCAGAGCGTCTCCCTGGAGATCGACGGCGCGGTCGAGCCCATGCGCCGCGACGGCACCACCGGCGTCTGGTCGATCACGGGCCCGGCGTCCTGGAAGGGCAGGACCTACCGGTACGTGGTCAGGGTGTGGGCGCCCAGCGTCCGGCACATGGTCACCAACAAGGTCACCGACCCCTACTCGGTCGCCCTGACCGCGAACTCCGAGCGCAGCGTCGTGGCCGACCTGGACGACAAGGCCCTCGCCCCGAGCGGCTGGTCCACGCTGCACAAGCCCAAGGCCGTGCCGCTGAAGGACGCGCAGATCCAGGAGCTGCACGTCCGGGACTTCTCGGTCGCGGACAAGACCGTCCCGGCGAAGGACCAGGGCACCTACCTGGCCTTCACGGACAAGGACAGCGACGGCTCCAGGCACCTGAAGGAGCTGGCGCGGTCCGGGACGTCGTACGTGCACCTGCTGCCCGCCTTCGACTTCGCCACCGTGCCCGAGAAGAAGGCCGACCAGCAGAGCCCCGACTGCGACCTCGCCTCCTACCCGGCCGACTCCGACCGGCAGCAGGCATGCGTGGCGAAGACCGCCGCGAAGGACGCCTACAACTGGGGCTACGACCCGTACCACTTCACCGTTCCCGAGGGCTCGTACGCCACCGACCCGGACGGCACCGCGCGTACCGTCCAGTTCCGGCGGATGGTGCAGGGGCTCAACCAGGACGGCCTGCGGGTCGTGATGGACGTCGTCTACAACCACACCTCGGCCAGCGGCCAGGCGGACACCTCCGTCCTGGACAAGATCGTGCCCGGCTACTACCAGCGGCTGCTCGCCGACGGCTCGGTGGCCAACTCCACCTGCTGCTCCAACACCGCGCCCGAGAACGCGATGATGGGCAAGCTGGTCGTGGACTCGATCGTCACCTGGGCCAAGGAGTACAAGGTCGACGGGTTCCGCTTCGACCTCATGGGCCACCACCCGAAGGCCAACATCCTCGCGGTGCGCAAGGCCCTCGACGCGCTCACCCCGGAGAAGGACGGCGTCGACGGCAAGAAGATCATCCTGTACGGCGAGGGCTGGAACTTCGGCGAGGTGGCCGACAACGCCCGCTTCGTGCAGGCCACGCAGGCGAACATGGCCGGCACCGGCATCGCCACCTTCTCCGACCGGGCCCGGGACGCGGTGCGCGGCGGGAGCCCCTTCGACACCGACCCCGGCGTCCAGGGCTTCGCCTCCGGCCTGTACACCGACCCCAACGGCTCGACCGCGAACGGCACCTCGGCCGAGCAGAAGGCCCGGCTGCTGCACTACCAGGACCTGATCAAGGTCGGGCTGACCGGCGACCTCGCCGAGTACCACTTCACGGACACCGACGGCAAGGAGGTCACGGGCGCGGAGGTCGACTACAACGGCTCGCCCGCGGGGTACGCGGACGCGCCGGGCGACGCCCTCGCCTATGTGGACGCGCACGACAACGAGTCCCTGTTCGACGCGCTCGCCTACAAGCTGCCGAAGGGCACGTCCGCCGCGGACCGCGCCCGGATGCAGGTCCTGGCGATGGCCACGGCGACCCTCTCGCAGGGCCCGTCGCTGTCGCAGGCGGGCACCGATCTGCTGCGCTCGAAGTCGCTGGACCGCAACTCCTTCGACAGCGGCGACTGGTTCAACGCCATCCACTGGAACTGCGCCGACGGCAACGGCTTCGGCCGGGGCCTGCCCATGGCGGCCGGCAACCAGGACAAGTGGCCGTACGCCACCCCGCTGCTGACCGCGATCAAGGTCGGCTGCCCGCAGATCGACGGCACTTCGGCCGCCTACCAGGACCTGCTGAGGATCCGGACGACGGAGAAGGCGTTCTCGCTCGGCACCTCGGACCAGGTGCAGGACCAGCTGTCCTTCCCGCTGTCCGGCAAGGACGAGACCCCGGGCGTGATCACGATGAAGCTCGGCGACCTGGTCGTCGTCTTCAACGCGACCCCGCAGGCGCAGAAGCAGACGGTCTCCGGCCTGGCCGGGACGTCGTACCGGCTGCACCCGGTGCAGGAATCCGGCGCCGACCCGGTGGTGAAGACGTCCGGTTACGCGGCGGACTCGGGCACGTTCACCGTGCCGGCCCGGACCGTGGCGGTGTTCACCCGGTCGTAGGCCCGCTACGAGGCCAGGGAGGTGAGCCGGCCGACGAGCTCCGCGAAGGGGCCGTCGGCCGGCTCGTCCTTGAGCATGGCGCGCAGCACGTCCGCCATGCCGGCGTCCACGGTGGCGCTCACCGCGACCAGGGCAGCGAAGTCGTGCACCAGCTGGAGTTCCAGCTCCTCGCGCGGGATGCGGCGGCCGTCCAGCCAGATCAGCGCGGTGGACTCGGCGAGCGAGATCCAGGAGCGGATGACCAGTTCCAGGCGCGGGGGCGCCTCGGCGATCCCGAGGTGGGCGAGCATCTGGTCGTACGCGGCCTGCCGCACGCCGTCGATCAGCGCGTTGGTGGTCGAGACGTGTTCCTTCTCGCGGGCGTTGTTCGCGGGCACGGCGGGGCCGCCGCGCATCAGGGCCGAGAAGCCGGGGCCGTACTCGTCCACATGGTCGAAGAAGCGGTGCATCACGTGCAGCAGCCGCGCGCCGAGCGGGCCCTCGTGCGGTTCGGTGAAGCGGGCCTTCAGCTCCTCGGAGGCGCGCCGCAACGCCGCCTCGTACAGGCTGAGTTTGCCCGGGAAGTAGTGGTACACCAGCGGCCGCGAGATGCCCGCGGCCGCCGCTATGTCGTCGATGGAGACCTCGTCGGGCGAGCGTCGGCTGAACAGGTCGAGCGCGACGCCGATCAGCTGCTGCCGTCGCTCCTCGACACCCATCCTGCGGCGAACCCCGGTACTCATGCGAACACTTTACCGATCCGATTCGGCCGCCAACGGTGCAGACCCGAACCGGCGTTCACATCATCGAGTCACAGATCGAGCACGAGGCGTTCGCTCCGGGCCCGGGACACACAGATCAGCATCGAGTCGGCACGCTCCGCGTCCGTGAGCAGCTCGTCCTGGTGCTCCACCTCGCCCTCCAGCACCCGCTGCCGGCAGGTCCCGCAGAAACCCTGCTCGCAGGAGTAGACGGTGCCCGGCAGCTCCCGGCGCACGGCGGCCAGCACGGTGGAGTCGGCCGGCACGCTCACCGTCCGCCCGCTGCGCCGCAGTTCGACCTCGAACGCGGTGTTCCCGGCCGCCGAGGCGCGCGGCGCGAACCGCTCCAGATGCAGTGCCGCCCCCGTGGGCACCCGCTCCGCGACCGCCTCCATCAGCCCCTCGGGACCGCAGCAGTACACCGCCGTGCCCGGCGCCACCCCGGCGAGCAGCGCGTCCAGGTCCGGTCGCCCGTCCTCGTCCTCCGCGACGAGCGTCAGCCGGTCCCCGGCCAGCTTCCGCACCTCCTCGACGAAGGGCATCGAGACCCGCGTCCGCCCGCAGTACAGCAACCGCCACGCCGCTCCGTCCGGCAGCGCGCGCAGCATCGGCAGCACCGGCGTGACGCCGATCCCGCCGACGACGAAGACGTACGACTCCGCCTCGACCAGCGGGAACCGGTTGCGCGGCCCGCGCACCTCCAGCTCCATGCCCTCGGCGAGCCGCTCGTGCACCTCCCGCGAGCCGCCCCGCCCGTCCTCGACCAGCCGGGTGGCGATCGTGTACGACGACGTGTCCTCGGGGTCCCCGCACAGCGAGTACTGCCGCACCAGCCCCGAGGGCAGCACCAGGTCCAGATGCGCCCCCGGCGTCCAGCGCGGCAACTCGGCCCCCTCCAGCCGCAGTTGTACGACGCCGTCGGCGACCGTCTCGTGCGCGGTGAGCAGCAGCCGCAGGGCCCGCGAGCGCGGCCGGCCGGACAGCGGGGGGTCCAGCGCGGGCATCGGCCACAGCGGCGAGGCCTGGACGCGGCGGCGCAGGGCGCGGCGGGTGAGCAGGGCGGCGCCCGCGATCAGGGCGACCGTACGCAGCTTCGGCATCAGGCGGCACCCTTCGGGGAACGTTCCGCCTGCTCCGCGGCGAGCGCGGCCGGGGAGGCGGCGAGATAGGCGACGGCCCGGGCGGTGGAGAACTCGTGCGAGGGGTGGTAGCCGCGGCCGAGATAGCGGGGGATCGACCGCAGCATGGCGCCGGTGCCGGGCAGGACGCCCTCGCGGCCGCGGTCGTAGAAGTCCTTCAGGGAGGCCCGGGGGTCGGTCACCGTCGGGTCGTTCTCCAGGAAGAAGCGCACCCCGCGCTGCCACAGGAAGGCGATGGCGGCGAAGGCGGACGCCCAGGTGCGGGCCCGCCGCCGGTAGCCACCGTCCAGGTGTGTGAACAGGTCGAAGGCGACCGAGCGGTGCTCGACCTCCTCCGCGCCGTGCCAGCGCAGCAGGTCCAGCATGGTGGGGTCGGCGCCGCGCCGGTCCAGCTCGGTCGCGCCGAGCACCCAGTCCCCGAGGAACGCGGTGTAGTGCTCGATGGCCGCGATGAGGGCCACCCGCTCCAGCAGCCACCAGCGGCGCGCCCGGCCCGGCGGCAGGGTGCGGTCGCCGAGCAGCTTCTCGAAGAACCAGTCGACCTGCGCGGTGTACGGCGTCGGGTCGAGACCCTGCTCGCGCAGGTGCGGCAGCACCTCGTCATGGGACTGGGAGTGCATGGCCTCCTGGCCGATGAACCCGAGGACGTCCTCGCGCAGCCGATCGTCCTTGACCAGCGGCAGCGCCTGCTTGTACACGTGCACGAACCAGCGCTCGCCGGCGGGCAGCAGCAGGTGCAGCACGTTGATGGTGTGCGTGGTGAACGGATCGCCGGGCACCCAGTGCAGCGGCGTGTCCTGCCACGAGAAGGACACGTTGCGGGCCTTGAGCGCGACGCGCTCGGACTCGACCGGCCGGGCCTGCGTGTGAGACATGGCGTCAATGTACTGACGGGTACGGTGTCTGAGAACCCCTGGGAGGCGTCTTGTTGACGTCAGTGTCAACTAAGGCGCGGGTGGCGGTCAGTGCAGCCCGTCGATCACCCGGCCGCCCGCCAACGTGCCCTTCAGCTCGGCCCGTGCCCCCTTGGCGGCCTTGGAGATCATCAGCGAGCCCGGCGCGGACGCGGTGATCCCGCCGCTCGCGTGGATCGCCACCGTGTCCGGGGAGCCCGCGGCCAGCAGGTACCAGTGCCCGCCGCGGGACTTCCACAGCACCCCGGCCAGCACATGGGGATCGCGCGGACCGCATGCCGCGGTGTCGGTGCCCTTCGCCGTGACCGCCCCGTACCGGGAGCCGGGGACGCGGAACTGGGCCAGCGCGGCGGCGCCGTCGCCGCGCCAGGTCTCGGCCCGGGTGCACGCCCACTGCCCGGCCCCGCTGCCGTCGGGCAGCGGCTGCTCCGCGTAGTCCCAGGCGTTGACGCTGCGCACGCCCGCGGAGCGCTCGGTGGCCAGCGAGCAGGCGAACGGCGCCCAGGCCCGGAGTCCCTCGGGCCCGGCGGCCTCGCCGACCGCGCCGACCGCGCCGGGACGGCCCGCGGTGAGATGGGCCGGGACCAGCTCGCCGAGGTCGCTGGAGAGCCGGGTGCCGGAGCCGTCGGACCACTGGAGCACGGTCCAGGAGGTGCAGTTCCCGGTCGCCAGGGCGGGGCTGGTCAGCGGCGCGGTGACGCCGTCGGTGACCGTGAGCGGGGTGGGCGGCGCGGCCGGTTTCATCAGGTCGCGGGTGGCGGCCTTCGTCACCCAGGGGGCGAGCAGGTACTGCACGTTGCCGTCGGCGCGGCCGAGGACCAGGGCGCTCGCCTCGGCGCCGGTCGCGCCGTCCACGCGGGCGAAGTCCATGGCGGCGCCCTCGGTGCCGTCGGCCGGTTCGGCGTAGCGGGCGATGCGCAGGCCGTCGTAGAGGATCACCACCCGGGCGGAGTCCAGCCGGCCCGCGTACAGCAGTTGGGGCGGGCCCGCGGGCCCGCCGGTCTGGGTGCCGGGGGTGGCCGACACCCGGACGCGCTGTCCGGGCCGGGCCCAGACGGCGAGCGCGCGGCGCAGCAGGTCCTTGTCGCCGGTGAGCGGGCCGCGCGCGGGCCAGGCGGAGAAGTCGGTGCGGGCCGCGGAGCGCCAGGCGGTGGGGGAGACCCGGGTCAGCCTGGCCGGGTCGAGGGCGGCCCGGGCGGCGGGGTTCTCGGCGTAGGCGGGGGCGGCGGCGCCGTCCGGGCCCCAGCCGGAGTGCGGCAGCGCGAGCAGCGCCCCGCACACCGCGAGGGCGGCGACGGCACCGAGGGCGGCCCTGGTGTGCTGGCGGCGGCGCAGCAGATCGGTGGGCCGGGCCTGGAGGGCGCAGGGGTCGAACGCGGGGGAGGACAGCAGGCCGGGCTGCGCGGGCACGCTGTTCGCGGAGGCGAGGGCGCCGCCCGGGTCGTCCACCCCGGCGGCCTTCAGGATCTTGCGGATCTCCTGGTCGGGCAGCCGGTCCAGGCCGCGCAGCACATAGGCCGCGCGGGCCGGTGCGGACAGTTCCGACAGCCGCTGTTCCAGGGCGAGTTCGTCGGCGCCGCCGGAGCGCGGGACCAGCCGCAGGCCCCAGACGCGGGGGAGCGGCGGGGTCAGGCCCCGGTGCGGGCGGGCGGCGGTCAGGGCGGCGCGCAGGACCCGTTCGCGGAGGTAGGCGTAGCCCGGGTCGTTCTCCCCGGACGCCGGGTCCGCGGGGTTGCGGGGCGTGGAGCCGCGGCCCGAGGGCTGGGCCGGGACCCGGGCGGCGCCACTGCGGCCCCGGGGCAGGGCGCGCTGGGCGAGGGCGTGTGCGGTCAGCACCCGGCGGCCGCGGCCGAGGCCCGGCGGCAGCACCAGGTAGGCGAGCCTGACCAGCCGTGGGTAGTGCTCGACGAGCGAGGCCTCGGCCCGCTCGACGGCGGCCGGTCCGGAGGCGGGTGCGTGACGCTGGGCTACATCCTGTGACTGCACGTCCGGGAAAACGAGCGAGCCCTTGGTTGGTCACCGTCAAGCGGCGTGCTCATGGCCGCGGACCGACGCGTCCCTCGCTCGGGACCGGCGCGTTCACGCCCTCAAACCGGCGTGCTCACGCCCTCGGACCGGCGTGCTCACGCCTCCGGATCGACCAGGGCGCGCGCGTAGTTGGCCATCGACCGCCGGTAGCGCGGAAGATGGGGTGCCAGGGCCTCGATCACCAGGGACAGGCCCTCGCGGTCGCGGCCGAGGCTGGACAGGCACAGCGCCAGACAGGCACGCACCGCGTCGTCCAACTCGTCGCTCGGCCCGTCCAGTTCCGGAGTGAGCAGCTTGACGCCCTCCTCCGGCTGCCCGATGTTGCGCAGGGAACTCGCCAGCTGGATCCTGGTCCGCCGCCCCCGGTAGCCGTCGAGGCCGCGTGCGAGCGCCTCCCGGTACAGCGGCACCGCGCGGTCCGAGTGCCCGGTCGAGTCGAAGGCGCAGGCCCGCTCGAAGGGGCCCACCGGGCTGTCGTCGGGCAGTTCGGCGACGAGGCCGTCGATCAGGGCGCGGAACTCCTCGGCGCGCTCCTCGGGGTACTCGTCACGGTCGAAGGCGGCCCAAGCGTCGGCCACGCGGTCTTCCCAGTCCTGGTTCACGGCGCCACCCTCGCACACACGTGCCCCGCGGGTCACCGGAACCGGGGGCCGGCGTTCAGCGGGGTCCGCCGTCGAGGTACGCCAGCACCGCGAGCACACGCCGGTTGTCGTCGTCCGACACCTCCAGGTCCAGCTTCCCGAAGATGTTGGAGGTGTGCTTGGCCACCGCCCGCTCGGTGACCACCAGTTGCGCGGCGATGCCCGCGTTCGACCGGCCCTGGGCCATCAGCTCCAGCACCTCGCGCTCGCGCGGGGTGAGCCGGCCGAGCGGCCGGTCACCGGCCGAACCGCGGGCCAGCAGCTGCTGGATGACCTGCGGGTCCATCGCCGTACCGCCCGCCGCGACCCGTCGTACGGCGTCCACGAACTGTTCCGCGTCGAACACCCGGTCCTTGAGCAGGTACCCGATCCCGCCGTCGCCGTCGGCGAGCAACTCCCGTGCGTACAGCTGCTCCACGTGCTGCGAGAGGACCAGCACCGGCAGCCCCGGCCGCGCGCGCCGGGCGGCCAGGGCGCACTGCAGTCCCTCGTCGGTGTTCGTGGGCGGCAGCCGTACGTCGACCACCGCCACGTCCGGCTCCGACTCGGCCAGCGCGCGCTCCAGTTCGGGGCCGGACTCGACGGCCGCCGCGATCTCGAAGCCGTACGCCTCAAGCAGCCGGACCAGTCCGTCGCGCAGCAGGAAGAGGTCTTCGGCTAGGACAACACGCACGGGAGCTCCATGGTCACCATGGTGGGGCCGCCCGCGGGGCTGCTGACGGCCAGGACACCGTCGAATGTACCGAGCCGCTTCTCGACCCCGGCGAGCCCGGAGCCGGCACCGACCGCCGCGCCGCCCCTGCCGTTGTCGGTGACCGTGATCCGGAGCCGGCCGTCGGTGTGGTGCAGGTCGATCCAGATCCGGTCGGCGCCCGAGTGCTTGGCCGCGTTGGTGAGCACCTCGCTGACCGCGAAGTAGGCGGCCGACTCCACCGGCGCGTCGGCGCGGCCCGGCAGTTCCACCACGACCTCGGCGGGCAGCGGCAGCCGCAGCGCCAGCGCCCGTACGGCGTCGCCGAGTCCGCGTTCGGCGAGGACCGGCGGATGGATGCCGCGGACCAGGTCGCGCAGTTCCTCCAGGGCGTCCACGGAGTTGCGGCGGGCCCGCGCGAGCAACTGCCGGGCCCGCGCCGGGTCCTTGTCGAGCAGCATCTCGATGGTGCCGAGGTCCATGCCCATGGCGACGAGCCGGGCCTGGGCGCCGTCGTGCAGGTCCCGTTCGATGCGGCGCAGTTCGGCGGCGGAGGTGTCCACGGCGTCGCGTCGGGTCTCGGTCAGCACCCTTACCCGCTCGGCGAGTTCGCTGTCGCCGTTGCCCAGCACGGCCCGGGTGAGCCGGAAGTGGACGGTCAGCAGGCGCGGGGTGAGGCGCCGGGCGACCCCGAGGAGGACGAGGGCGAGGACACCCGCGCCGATGGCGCTCGCTTCGCCGGAGACCGGGACGAACGCGTACCAGTAGGTTCCCCCGTGCGTGTAGGCCCGCCACAGCCCGAAGGGCAGCATCAGCCCCTCGACGGGGAAGAACAGCAGCACGGCCGGGAGCAGGGCGGTGAGGAAACCGGCCGTGGTGTCCACGGGCAGCCAGCGCACGTCCCGCCAGGTCTGCGGGTCGCCCAGCATCGTGAAGGTGCGGGTCCACGGGTTGGTGCCGCGCGGGATCGGCCGGTACGCCGCGGGTATCCGCACCCCGCACCACTCGGCCGCCAGCCTCCGGCGCACGTCCGCCAGCGCCCGAACGCCCGTCAGCACGGCCGGAGTCGTGACGAGTCCGACACCGAGCGGGATGAAGGCGAGGGACAGCGGGACCAGCACCAGGAAGGCTATGCCGAAGGGCAGCGAGATCAGGGCCAGCACCAGCCCCCGCACGGCGGCGAGCACGACCTCGCGGAGGCTCTTCTTTTCGCTGTTCATGCGGCAAGTCTCGCCGACCCCCGCCCGGGGGTCACTGGCCCGAGGCCCCCTCCCCGGGGGTGGTGCCAGGTACACCCTCGCGCAGCGCGGCCAGCACCTTCGCCTCCGCCTCCGGGCTGAGCCCCACGGCGGGGCGGTCGGGCCGGCGGGGCGGGATGCCGCCGATCCCGGTCAGCCACCGCCAGGTGTCCTCGACGGTCTCCGTCACCGGGCGGCACACCAGCCCGGTCCCCAGCGCCCGCGACACATCGGTCCGGTGGACGGAGTCGAACATCTCGCCGCCCGGCGGCACCCACACCGGCAGCTCGGTCCACGGCTCGATCCCGGCGTCCAGGATCGCCTCCGGCTCGGCCCAGCACAGTTCGGCGTCCGCGCCGGTGGCCGCGACGCACGCCTCCAGGAGCGCGCCCATCGTGGTGTGGCCGGGCGGGCTCACCAGGTCGTACGGGCCGCCCAACGCCTTCTCCAGGGCGCCGAGGAGCCAGTTCGCGAGGTCGCGGGCGTCGATGTACTGGAGCGGCAGGTCGCGCGGGCCCGGCGCGAGGACCGGGCCCCCGCGGGCGATCCGGGTCAGCCACCAGGGCAGGCGGCCGATGTTCTCGTACGGTCCGAGGATCAGCCCCGCCCGCACCAGCAGCGAGCCCTCGGCGCCGAAGGACTCCAGCGCGGCCAGCTCGCCGCCCCGCTTGTCCAGGGCGTACTCGGTCGGTCCCGCGTCCGCGGCCGCGCCCTCGACCAGCGGGGCGTCCTCGCCCGCGCCGGGCGGACTGGGCCAGGCGTACACCGAGCGGCTGGAGACGTACGCGTACCGCCCGGTGCGGCCGCGCAGCAGCCGCGCCGTCTCCCGCACCGCCCGCGGGGCCGCGGACCAGGTGTCCACCACGGCGTCCCAGTCGCCCCCGGCCAGCGCGGCGAGGCCGTCCTCCGCGGTGCGGTCGCCCCGCAACAGCCGTGCCCCGGCCGGGGGTTCGTGCCGCCCTCGGTTGAAGACGGTCACCTCCCAGCCACGCCCGAGGGCCGCCTCGGCCACGACCCGTCCGACGAACTCCGTTCCGCCCAGCACCAGAAGTCTCATGCCGCGGAGCCTGCCCGGTCAGGGGGCGGCCGGCACGGGACTTTGCCGAGGGCGGAAGCGGCAGGCCGAGGCGCTGTCGACGTCGACGGGGGAGCTACGGGGTCAACGCCCGGTCGGCGGGATGTACTTGTAGCCGACCCGGCGCACGGTCTGGATGGTCCGGCGGTGCTCGGTGCCCAGCTTGCGGCGCAGCCGGGCGATGTGGACGTCCACGGTGCGGCCGTCGCCGACATGGCCGTACCCCCACACCGTGGTGACCAGCTGGTCGCGGGTGTGCACCCGGTGCGGATGGGCCACCAGGTGTGCGAGCAGCTCGAACTCCAGGTAGGTCAGGTCGAGTTCACGGCCGTCGACGAAGGCGGTGCGCCGGACGGGGTCGATCCGCACCAGCGGTTCGGGGGCCTGGCCCGGCACGGCCGCCCGGTCCGTGGGTCCGGTCCGCTCCGGCACCGGGGCCGACGGGAACGGCGGCTGCCGGTCCGCCGGGACCAGTACCAGGTAGCCGACCATCGGCGGCCGGCCGGGCAGGACGGGCAGGGTGTGCTGCGGGGCGGGCAGCCAGGTGGCGCCCGGCGGCAGGAAGTCCGCGATGTCGACGACCTCGTCCCGGTCGACGGCGCGCAACCGGTGCCGGGCGGTGCCGGTCAGGGAGGGGACGGAGGGGACGGAGGAGATGGAAGAGGCGGAACGAGTGGTCGCCATGGGAGGTCAGCTCTTTCGCGCGAGAGGTTCGTCGAGAGGGACGACGGCCGCGACTCGTGGTCGGGGCGCGCCGGGACGTACGTCGTTCCGCGCTGGCCGAAGGCCGGGGGGTTACGGCTTCAGAGGGCCCGCGCGTCGGTGGCGCGACAACACACCCGGTCGAAGTCGTGGTGCTGGCGGGAGGGCCAGAAGGGCTCAAGGTCGTGGCGACCCGTCGCGGTGATCTTCTGGAAGCTGGCCATGCGCCCATTGAAGCAGAGGCGCGCGCCCGGCACGAGCTCCTCTCACTGATTGGACGTCTCCTTGGCGCGAAGTCGGCGTGACAGGGACCGCGCGGCCGGGCTCACCGCCCTGACCAGGGGTTGCCGGTGCCGACGAGTCCGGGGCGGTGTCTCGGCATTCGGACAGCCGGAGAGGGCCCGGAACTTCGGTACACGCACCAGCACCCTGGCAGGGGTGTTCGCCCGGGCGTCAGCCGGAGATCTCGACGGTCACGGTGAAGGTCCGCCGATCGGGTGCGCAGGGTGCGGCCTCGCCGCAGGTGGTGCGGGAGGCGGTCAGGTCGGCTGTGCCGGCGGCGCGGGCGACGAAGTCGGCGGTGTCGGTCCCGCAGCCGCTGCCCGGGTGGCAGGACGGTCCGGTGGAGGGGGAGGACGAAGGCCGGCCGGTGGGGGCCAGGAGCCGCGGGGCCGAGCTGCCGAAGGCGGACCAGTAGGTGCTGTGGAGCTCGACCCGGACGGTCGTACCGAGCCCCACCGTGACCGTGGTGTGGTCGGCGCGCTCGTCCAGGGTGACGGTCCGCCGGCTGCCGGCGGTTGCCGACGGCGCCGCGACGCGTGCTGCGCCGTGCGGACCGCACCCTGCCAGTACGGCCGTCCCGATCACGGTGCAGCAGCACAGTGCGGCGCTCGCTGTCAGCGGCTTGATCTTCGTCATGGGTGACTCTCCCTCTTCGAGCGCCCGGGAACGGAACGCGGCGCGGCGGACGTGCATCTGACGCGGCGCCGGCCGGATCGGCTCCCACCGGACCAGCTCCGTCCCGAACGTCCGGGTCTGCGACGTGATCGCCGGAACCGCGGCGGACGGCGGCGGCAGGCCGGAACGCACATCGGCACAGGTGGCGCATAGGCGGCACATCGGCGCGCCTTGGGCAAGCCGAGACCAGCGAATCTTCATGACCCTGTCAAAAGTTGATCGGGAAAGTTGTCCGCGCCCCGGCGCCCTGCTTTTCTTCCCTGGGCAGTGAGCGCAGCATGTGGCCAGCTGTCAGCAAGCGTGTTCGCAGGTGTAGTTGGAAACGATCGGCACCAGCGTGGAACCGGCGCCTTCGGCCGGTCCCGCGTCGGCGCGCCACTGGTTCGACCCATCCCCATCGCTGTGTTCAGCGCACTCCGGCATGCCCGGATGCGCCTCGCCGCCCGAACCCACGGCAGCGGACCGTCCCCGCCCACCCGGCGCCCCGGTGGTCCGCACGAGAGAGGAAGCCCACCCATGGGTAGTCCCCACATAGGCAGAGCAGTCCGCGCTGCCATGACCGGGATCGCGTCGCTGTCCCTGGTCACCGGTGTCATGCTGGCCGCTGGAGCCCCGGCGTTCGCCGGCAGCGCTCCCGCGTCGCCGAGCCCCGCCGCCGCGGTCAAGAACCCCTACAGCCCGGCCTATCAGCACCCGTACCGCCACGGTGCCGTGCCGACGCTCCAGAAGCACGCCAAGATGAAGGCGTGGGCGGCCAGCCACCCGGCCACGACCGCGGCGACCGGGACGGAGACGCTGTCCTACGGCGGCGGCGTCGACGGCATCGGGGTCCAGAGCGGCCACTCCAAGGTCTACCTGGTCTTCTACGGCTCGCAGTGGGGCACCAAGAGCACCAACAGCAACGGCGACTCCACCTTCTCCGGCGACCCGGACGGCGCCGCCCCGGTCGCCCAGGAGATGTTCAAGGACATCGGCACCGGAAACGAGCTGTGGTCCGCCGACCTCACCCAGTGGTGTGACGGACCGAACGTGTCGTCGGGCGCCACCAGCTGCCCGTCCAACGCGAACTTCATCCCGTACCAGAGCGGCGGCGTGCTCTCCGGCGTGTGGTACGACAACTCGGCGGCCTCGCCGAGCGCCGCAACCGGCCACCAGCTCGGCCAGGAAGCGGTCAACGCGGCGGCCCACTTCGGCAACACCACCGCCGCGTCCAACCGCGACGCCTACTACGTCATCCTCTCGCCGCACAACACCAACCCGGACAGCTACCAGGGTCAGTACTGCGCCTGGCACGACTACAACGGCGACAGCACCCTCACCGGCGGCCCGGTGTCCTCCTCCTACGGTGACATCGCGTTCAGCAACCAGCCGTACAACATGGACTCGGGCTCGGGCTGCGGCGTCGGCTTCGTCAACTCCCCCGGCACGCTCGACGGCTGGACCATGACGCTCGGCCACGAGTGGCACGAGATGATGTCGGACCAGAACCCGGCCGGCGGCTGGACGAACCACACCGGCAGCTCGTACAACGGCCAGGAGAACTCGGACGAGTGCGCCTGGCTCTCCCCGGGCACCACGGGCGGTGCGGCCAACGTCACCATGGGCACCGGCACCTTCGCCGAGCAGGCCAGCTGGTCCAACGACACGAACTCCTGCGCGATCTCGCACCCGATCGTCGGCGGCGGCTCGCAGGGCAACACCGTGACGGTGACCAACCCCGGTAACCAGTCCACGACCACGGGCGGCTCGGTCAGCCTGTCGATCAAGGCTTCGGACAGCGCGGGCGCGGCCCTGACCTACAGCGCCTCCGGCCTGCCGACCGGCCTGTCGATCAACAGCTCCACCGGCGTGATCTCCGGCACCGCGTCCACCGCGGGCACCTACTCCACGACGGTCACCGCGAAGGACTCCACCGGCGCCACCGGCTCCACCTCCTTCACCTGGACCGTGGGCACCAGCAGCGGCTGCTCCTCGTCGCAGCTGCTGGCCAACCCGGGCTTCGAGTCGGGCAACACGGGCTGGACCGCGGCCAGCGGTGTCATCACCAACGGCACCGGTGAGGCGGCCCACGGCGGCTCGTACTACGCCTGGATGGACGGCTACGGCTCCTCGCACACCGACACCGTGTCCCAGTCGGTGACGATCCCCGCGGGCTGCAAGGCGACCCTGTCCTTCTACCTGCACATCGACACGGCCGAGACCACCACCAGCTCCGCGTACGACAAGCTGACGGTCACCGCCGGCTCGACCACCCTGGCGTCGTACTCGAACCTGAACGCCAACTCGGGCTACGCCCTGAAGACCTTCGACCTGTCCTCGCTGGCGGGCCAGACGGTCACCCTGAAGTTCAACGGCGTCGAGGACTCCTCGCTCCAGACCAGCTTCGTCGTGGACGACACGTCCCTGACCACCAGCTGACCGGACGAGGCAGGCCGATCCCGTACGCGAGAAGGAGTCCGCGTGCGGGATCTCCTCAAGAGGGAAGCGAAGCCCTCGGCCGGGTGCGGCAGACGCCGTGGCCGGTTCGGGCCCGTGTGTGATGTCGGCCCCCCGAGACCCGGTCGTGGTCTCGGGGGGCCGACGTCGTCGTGTCGACCGGGTGCCGACGTCCAGGCGGACGAGCGCGTCGGACGAGCGGGCCGACGCCCCCCGGGTCGGTGTCCCTAGGGCCGGCGCCCCCGGCCGGCCCCCCCGGGCGGTTCCCGTATCGAGGCCGGCCTCTCGAAGCCCACCTCACCGGGACGCGTCGGGGCCGTACCCGGACAGCCCCCGCGCACGGCTTCGCCCCGCCGAGTCGGAACTCGGCGGGGCGAAGTGACCGGGAGCGTCCGCGAACGGCGCCCCCGGCGGTGTTCCGGGGTGGATCAGACCTGGCCGGCCTTCTCCAGCGCCGAGCAGCAGGTGTCCACCAGCAGGCGGGTCACCACGTACGGGTCGACGTTGGCGTTCGGGCGGCGGTCCTCGATGTAGCCCTTGCCGTCCACCTCGACCTGCCACGGGATGCGGACCGAGGCGCCGCGGTCGGAGACGCCGTAGGTGTACTTGTCCCACGGGGCGGTCTCGTGCAGACCGGTCAGGCGCTCGTCGATGCCGGCGCCGTAGTTCTTGACGTGGTCCAGCGGCTTGGAGCCCTCGCCCAGCGACTCGCAGGCGGTGATGATCGCGTCGTAGCCCTCGCGCATCGCCTTGGTGGAGAAGTTGGTGTGCGCGCCCGCGCCGTTCCAGTCGCCCTTGACCGGCTTGGGGTCGAGGGTCGCGGAGATCTTGAAGTCCTCGGCGGTGCGGTACAGCAGCCAGCGGGCCACCCACAGCTGGTCGGAGACCTCCAGCGGGGCGAGCGGGCCGACCTGGAACTCCCACTGGCCCGGCATGACCTCGGCGTTGATGCCGGAGATGCCGAGACCGGCCTTCAGGCAGTTCTCAAGGTGCGCCTCGACGACGTCACGGCCGAAGATCTCGTCGGCGCCGACGCCGCAGTAGTAGCCGCCCTGCGGGGCCGGGAAGCCGCCCTCGGGGAAGCCCAGCGGGCGGGTGCCGTCGAAGAAGGTGTACTCCTGCTCGATGCCGAAGATGGGCTCCTGCGCGGCGAACCGCTCCGCGACCTCGGCCAGCTCGGCGCGGGTGTTGGAGTAGTGCGGCGTCATGTCCGTGTTCAGGACCTCGCACAGCACCAGCACGTCGTCGCCGCCGCGGATCGGGTCCGGGCAGGTGAAGACCGGCTTGAGCACGCGGTCCGAGGCGTGGCCCTCGGCCTGGTTGGTGGACGACCCGTCGAAGCCCCACAGCGGGAACGCGTCGAGACCGGCCGGAGCACCCGTGATGATCTTCGTCTTGGAACGGAGCTTGGCCGTCGGCATGGTGCCGTCGATCCAGATGTACTCGGCCTTGAAGGTCACGGGGCCACTTCCTTCGGTGGTTCGGGCGCACTTGCGGGTGCTGGGCGCGGCGCCGCGCGCCGCCTCGATCTGCCCGGAAGCCTGCCAACAGGCCGTTTCTCGACCATTGCTCTTATGTGAACCCCGTGTTACCTGGGGGTTTTGTGCCCAGGATCACGTAGGGGGACCCGGCCGGTAGGGTGACCGGGCGCCTACCGCCGACGAGACAGCAGGGGGCCGTCCGGTGACTGGTTACGACAGCGACGTCTTTCGCGGTGCGTACGACGCACTCCTCGCGAAATGGCCCGCCGAACGCGAGGCGCTGACCGTCCGCACACCCTTCGGCGAGACCCGCGTCAACGCATGCGGCCCACGCGGCGCGCCCCCGCTGCTCCTGCTGCCGAGCGGCGGTGGGTCCACCTCCGTCTCCTGGTACGCCCAGGTCGCGGACCTCGCCCGCGCCCACCGGGTCCACGCCGTCGACCTCATCGGCGCCCCCGGCCTGAGCACTCCGGCCCCCGGCCGCCGTCCCCGCACGCTCGCCGACCTGACCGGCTGGCTGGACGCGCTCCTGGACGGCCTCGGCGCCGACCGCGCCGACGTGGGCGGGCACTCGTACGGCGGCTGGATCGCGCTGTCGTACGCTCTGCGCGCCCCCGCCCGGGTCCGCCGTCTGTTCCTGCTGGACCCGACCAGGTGCTTCGCCGGATACCGGGCGGACTATCTGCTGCACGCCCTGCCGATGCTGCTGCGGCCCACACCGGGCCGGGTCCGCGCCTTCCTGGAGTGGGAGACCGGGGGAGCGGCGGCCCGGGACCCCGCATGGCTACGGCTTCAGGAGGCCGGCGCCGGATTCCCGGCCACGAAACCGGTGACCGGTCCCCGCCCGGCCCCGGCCGCCCTGCGCGCGCTCCGCACACCGGTGCTCCTCCTTGCGGCCGGGAACAGCAGGGCGCACGATCCGTCCCGGGTGGCGACCGGCGCCGCGGCGCTGCTGCCGTGTGTGACGACCGGGGTCCTGCCGGGTGTCTCCCACCACGCCCTTCCGCAAGGGGCGCCGGGGGAACTGGCCGAGCGGCTTGCGAGTTTCCTGTCGGACTGAGCCTGGTGGGGAGTGGGGGCTGCGCTGGGCGGTCGGGGGCGGTCGGGTGCATGGTCCCGGCGGAGTGGCCGACGGGGGCGCGGCGTCGCTGCCGCGGGTGACGGCCGTGGTCCTGCCGGGGGTCTCCACCGCGCTCTCCCGCCGGGGTGCCGGGGGAGCCGGCCGGTGGGGGACCGGGCGGCAGCCCCGTCGCCCTCACACGGCCGGGCGCCGCCGTCGCGTGCGGCCGGGCGGTGCCGTCAGGAGGGGCTGTGGGCGATCGCCTCCCGCACCGCCTCCTCCGTGCGCGCCACCAGCGTCGTGCCGTCGTCCGCCGTGATGATGGGCCGCTGGATCAGCTTCGGGTGCTCGGCCAGCGCCGTGATCCACCGCTCCCTCGAACCCTCGTCCCGCGCCCAGTCCTTGAGCCCCAGCTCCCCGGCGACCGCCTCCGAGGTCCGCGTGATGTCCCACGGCTCCAGGCCGAGGCGCCCGAGCACCGCCCTGATCTCGTCCTCGCTCGGCACGTCCTCCAGATAGCGCCGCACGGTGTACCCGACCCCCTCGGCGTCGAGCAGGCTGATCGCGCTGCGGCACTTCGAACAGGCGGGATTGATCCAGATCTCCATGCGTCCACGGTACGCGAAAACCCGTTCACCACCCCTGTCCCGCGGGCCCCGAAAGCCCTTGTGGCCAGGGGTGTTTGTCAGTGGCGGGCCGTAGAATAGAAGCAGTGTTCGAGGGTGCCGCCGGGTTCGCCGGCCGGTGCCCTGATCGCGTCAGGAGGATGCCCGTGCCCGCTGTCGCTCTGAAGCCGAAGCCGTCGCCGACCCAGTCCACCGCCAAGCACCCCGTGCTCTTCGACTCGCCGTACGAGCCCACCACGAAGCGGCCCCTGCCGGCCGGCCGGCCCCGGGAGTGGTACGTCACGCACAACCGGCGCCTGAAGGCCATGCGCCTGGCCATCGCCCTGCTCGACTCCGGTGTCTACCTGCCGGACCAGGCGCGCAACGACACCATCCGGGGCACCGCCGAGAAGATCGGCATGCGCCCGCCGTCCGACACCACCTGCCACATGGTGCGGGCGTTCATGCGCTACAACCGCTGACCCGCCGCGGCGCCGGGCACCTCGCGCACCGGGGTGCCCGGCGCCGCCAGCAGCGCGCTCACCAACCGCCGCGCGTCCTCGGCGTGGTCGCGGAACCACAACCCCAACATGTGGTCCGCGTCCGGGAGTTCGAGTCGGAGATAGTCGGCGCGCGTGGACAGCGCGTCGTGCAGGGCCCGGGTCACGGCGGCCGGGATGACCGTGTCGGTGCCCGGCACCGTCAGCACCGCGCGGCCCTCGTACGAGCCGTATACCGCCAGCGCTGGGGAGTCCCGCCAGCTGTCCGGGGTGCGCAGGATGCCGGTGAACCGGCCCCGCCCGTCGCCGAACGGCAGCTCCCAGGCGTCCGACGCGTACACGGCGGGCGCGCACAGCCCGAGCGCCGCCACCCGGCGGCCGTAGTGCCGTACCAGATCGGCGACCGTCTGCCCGCTCATGCTGAAGCCCACCAGGACCAGCGGATCGGCCGCGGGCGCGTGCGCGTCGATCATCGCCACCGCCTGCTCGTATCGGCGCCGCAGGCTCAGCTCGGCGAGCGCGCCGCTGCTGTCGCCGTGACCCGAGAAGTCGAACGCCAGCGCGTGGCAGCCCGCGGCGGCGAACTCGGCCGCCAGCGGCAGGAGCCGCTCCTTGCTGCCCTTGCCCGCGCCGTGCAGCAGCACCGCCGTCGCCCGACCGGTGGGCCCGCCGCGCACCCCGCTGAGCCGCTCGCCGTCGTGGTCCCCCGTGAAGCCCGTGAGTTCAGCCATGGGCGCCATTCACTCACGGCGCGGGCCCCGCCCGAAAGCCTCACAGGCCGGGGGCGCCCCACACCGGGAACCAGCGGGACAGGTCCTGCTCGATCCGCAGATCACCGGCGAGTACGGACTTCACCTGGAGCTCCAGCGCGTTGTCCCGGCGCTCACCGCCGCCGGGCAGCGGGGCGAAGGGGTAGAAGGTGCCCCGCTTGTAGAGGTAGACCAGGGCGAGCCGCCGCCCCGAGTCGCTCGTGAAGCCGGCCAGTGAGCACAGCAGTTGGGGACCGAAGCCGTTGATCTCCAGGGAACTGTTCACCGCGTGCAGATCGTTGACGAGCTGCGGCAGCTCGTCGGGGGAGCGGCGGGAGACCAGCCACGAGTAGCCGTAGTCGTCCCGGCGCAGCTCCACCGGCGGACCGGTGCGCTCCGCGTCCGCGTCCAGCAGCTCCTGCACCTCCCGGTGGGCCTGCTCGAAGGCCGCACCCTCCACGGTGGCGAAGCACACCGCGCCCTCGCCGGTCGGGGTGAGGCCCATCGCCACCTGGAGCGTGATGGCGGCCGAGGGCAGCGCGAAGAGCTGGTCGAGATCGGGGGCGACGGGCTTGGTGCGCCCCAGCAGGATGTCCAGCAGGCCCAACGCTCAGCCCGCCTTCCGTCGCGGTGTCGTGTTCTGCGGTCCGCTCATGCGCGGTCGGCCTCCCCCGGTACGGTCGTCTCGCCCAGCTCCGCCGAGATCCGGCCCAGCTGGTCCAGCCGCTGCTGGAGGGTCGGGTGGGTGGAGAAGAACCGCTCGATGCCGGGCTCCCTGCCGGTCGCCGGGGTGAAGTAGAAGGCGTTGAAGGCCTGGGCCGTGCGCAGGTCCTTGGTCGGGATCCGGGCGATGTCCCCGGTGACCTTGGTGAGCGCGGAGGCCAGCGCCGAGGGGCGGCCGGTCAGCTGCGCGGCGGCGCGGTCGGCCGCCAGCTCCCGGTACCGCGACAGCGCCCGGATCAGCAGGAAGCTGATCGCGTACACGGCCGCCGAGACGCCCATCACCCCGGCGAAGACCACGGCGGTGTTCTGGTCCCGGCGGCCCCCGCCGAAGATCTGCGAGTAGAAGGCGAAGCGCACGATCAGGCCCGCGATCACGCCGAGGAAGGAGGCGATGGTGATCACGGCGACGTCCTTGTGCGCCACGTGGGACAGCTCGTGCGCGAGCACCCCCTCCAGCTCACCGGGCTCCAGGCGGCGCAGCAGCCCGGTGGTCACGCAGACCACGGCGTGATCGGCGTTGCGCCCCGTCGCGAAGGCGTTCGGCATGTCCATATCGGACACGGCGACCGTCGGCTTCGGCATGTCCGCGATCGCGCAGAGCCGGTCCACCACCGCGTGCAGCTCCGGATACTCCTCCCGTTCCACGACCCGCCCGTGCATGGCGAACATCGCGATCCGGTCGGAGAACCAGAACTGGGCCACGAACATCGCGCCCATCAGGACCACGACCAGCAGCCAGGACTTCAGCAGCACGAGCAGCGCGGCGATGAAGGCCACGTACAGCAGTCCGAGCAGGAACATCGTGACCGTCATCCGCACGGTCAGTCGCCGGTCGCTCCTAAAGCGGCTCCGCATCTTGCATCACCCCGCAGTCGGGCACCCTCGTCCCGCTGTCCAGTGTGCACCTGCTGCACGGGGTGGCGAGGGGGCCGACAGTCCCGGCCGACAGTCCCCTCGCCGACCCCATTACGCACAGTGATCGGTCAGTAACCGTTCCTTATTCGAGCGTACCCCAGCAGCACGATCACCGCGGCCACGCAGCCGAGGACCACCGCCGTCGACACCCAGGACGAGCGGCGCGGCCCCGCGGGCTCCGG
Source organism: Streptomyces sp. NPDC001056 (assembly GCF_053598955.1). Lineage (NCBI taxonomy): Bacteria > Bacillati > Actinomycetota > Actinomycetes > Kitasatosporales > Streptomycetaceae > Streptomyces > Streptomyces sp. NPDC001056. Next base: position 42,758 of record NZ_JBSFLI010000047.1, read on the forward strand.
GTCGGCGCGGAAGGGGGCCGGGTCCGGGGGGTTCTCCCTCCAGCGGGCGGCGAGCATCCGGGCGCGGGCGGACGGCTCCTTGTGCTGGGCGGAGTTCGCCCAGCCATGATCGAACTCCCGCTCCCAGTCGTCCTGTTCAGACATTCCCCGTTCAACCTCTCTCGTCCGGACGGATGCGGGGAGCATGATCCCGCGAGCTCCCGGGAAATAGGAAGCCCGAGCGGCGCGAAAGGTTGCACAGGGACGCGCTGACCAGGCCGTACGGGGCCGGTTCGCGTCCGGATGCCGGGTGGTGGGCGGGCCGCTAGCATTTTCAGCAGAGCCGCGCCGCAGGGTGCGCCGGACGTGCGCCATCCCCCGCTGACCAGGGGAACGTCAGCCCTGCTTCCTGAACCCAGGCGGCATCACCCACGACCGTGTCCCGCCGACCACGCGGGCGCGGCCATCTTCCGGTGCCCGAAACGGCACCGGGGGAATGGAAGGAGGGCAGTTCGATGAATGCACAGCGTGCGAGGCGTCTCGCAGCGGTGTCCGCCGTCGGCGTTCTGCTGGCGGGCGGAGCCACCGTCGCCACCGCCGGCGCCGCTTCCGCGGCCACTCCCAGCCACGTCACCACCAACCGCGGTTGCTGGGGGCCCAACTGCTTCGGCTTCGACGGCTTCAACCGAGGCGGCTTCTTCTTCAACAACGGCTTCAACGGCTTCAACGGCTTCAACGGCTTCGGCTACAACAGGCCCGTGGTGGTGGTCGTGGTGCCCTGACGCACCCAGCTCGTGCAACACGGCCGGGGCCGCCTCCCGAGAGGGAGGCGGCCCCGGTGCTGCGCGTGGGGACGCGGGTCCGACGGGTCTGTCACACGTCGAAGTACAGCTCGAACTCGTGCGGGTGCGGACGCAGCTGGAGCGGGGCGATCTCCTGGGTGCGCTTGAGGTCGATCCAGGTCTCGATCAGGTCGGACGTGAAGACGTCGCCCTGGAGCAGGAACTCGTGGTCGGATTCGAGGCGGTCGAGCACGGCGCCGAGGGAGGTCGGGACCTGGGCGACGTTCGCGTGCTCCTCGGGAGCCAGCTCGTACAGGTCCTTGTCGATCGGCTCGGCCGGCTCGATCTTGTTCTTGATGCCGTCCAGGCCCGCGAGCAGCAGCGCGGAGAAGGCCAGGTACGGGTTGCCGGAGGAGTCGGGCGCGCGGAACTCGACGCGCTTGGCCTTCGGGTTGGAGCCGGTGATCGGGATGCGCATCGCGGCGGAGCGGTTGCGCTGCGAGTACACCAGGTTGATCGGCGCCTCGAAGCCCGGCACCAGGCGGTGGTAGGAGTTCACCGTCGGGTTGGTGAAGGCCAGCAGCGACGGGGCGTGCTTGAGGATGCCGCCGATGTAGTAGCGGGCGGTGTCCGACAGGCCCGCGTAACCGGCCTCGTCGTAGAACAGCGGGTCGCCGTTGTTCCACAGCGACTGGTGGACGTGCATGCCCGAGCCGTTGTCACCGAAGATCGGCTTCGGCATGAAGGTCGCGGTCTTGCCGTTGCGCCAGGCCACGTTCTTCACGATGTACTTGAAGAGCTGGAGGTCGTCGGCGGCGGCGAGCAGCGTGTTGAACTTGTAGTTGATCTCCGCCTGGCCGGCCGTGCCCACCTCGTGGTGCTGGCGCTCCACCTTCAGGCCGGACTTCTCCAGCTCCAGGGAGATCTCGGCGCGCAGGTCGGCGAAGTGGTCCACCGGCGCGACCGGGAAGTAGCCGCCCTTGTAGCGGACCTTGTAGCCGCGGTTGTTCTCCAGCGCGCCGGTGTTCCAGGCGCCCGCCTCGGAGTCGATGTGGTAGAAGGACTCGTTCGCGCTGGTCTGGAAGCGCACCGAGTCGAAGACGTAGAACTCGGCCTCGGGACCGAAGAACGCGGTGTCCGCGATGCCGGTCGAGGCGAGGTAGGCCTCCGCCTTGCGGGCCACGTTGCGCGGGTCACGGGAGTACTGCTCGCCCGTGATCGGGTCGTGGATGAAGAAGTTGATGTTGAGCGTCTTGTCCCGGCGGAACGGGTCGACACGAGACGTGGACAGGTCCGCCCGCAGCGCCATGTCGGACTCGTGGATGGCCTGGAAGCCGCGGATCGACGACCCGTCGAAGGCCAGCTCCTCGTCCGGGTCGAACGCCTCGGCGGGCACGGTGAAGTGCTGCATGATGCCCGGCAGGTCGCAGAACCGGACGTCGATGAACTTGACGTCCTCGTCCGCGATGAACTTCTTGGCCTCGTCGGCGTTCTGGAACATCCAGCTCCTCCTACTCCCGACCGTCCTCGCCGGGGCGGTAGATCGTTCGTGCGGCCAGTGCGGTGGCACACGCTCGTCCTGACCCTAGGGACGGGTGATTTCTCCGGCGTGACCCGATTGTTTCGCAGAAGTTAACCGGCCACTCCTCCACGGTAGCCCCGGGAGACCCCGGCGTCCCCCGGTCATATGGGGACGCAGTACCGTGGTCGGGTGGACAACAGGCAGGCAATCGGATCGTGGCTCTCCGGCCCCCGCGCGGCCATGGAAGACGCCGGAGCGGACTTCGGTTACCGGGGGGAACAGCTGGGTCTTCCCGAAGAGGGCCCCAATTCCCTGGCCCGGCCGGGCAGGCGGCTCGGGGCCATCGCGGTCGACTGGGCGCTGTGTCTGCTGATCGCATACAGCCTGCTCACGCATGGCTACGACCAGGGCACCGGCAACTGGGCGCTCGCCGTCTTCTTCGTCATGAGCGCCCTGACGGTCGGCACCATCGGCTTCACCCCGGGCAAGCGGCTGTTCCGCATCCGGGTCGTGGCCCTGGAGACCGGCACCGTCAACCCGCTGCGCGCGCTGGTGCGCACCGTCCTGCTGTGCCTCGCCATCCCCGCCCTGGTCTGGGACCGCGACGGCCGCGGCCTGCACGACCGGCTGGCGAAGACGGTCGAGGTCCGCGTCTGACCCCTTCGAGACGCCGAAGCGGTACGACGATGGGGGCGCCCGGTGTCACCATCTCGAACGCCAACGAGGTCTACTATCGCGCGAGCGGCCTGACGGAGGAGGACCGCCAAGCGATCGCGGACGACCTGCGGGC
>NZ_JBSFLI010000048.1:0-40984 GCF_053598955.1 Streptomyces sp. NPDC001056
GAGCAGCTCGCCGGACTGCCGCCGGCGCTGGTCGTCACCGGCGAGGCGGACGTGCTGCGCGACGAGGGCGAGGCCTACGCGACCAAGCTGCGCGCCGCCGGGGTCCCCGTGACCGCCGTACGGTTCCAGGGCATCATCCACGACTTCGTCATGCTCGACGCCCTGCGTAACACCCACGCGGCGCGGACGGCCGTCGAGCTGGCCTCCCGCACCCTGCACAAGGCGCTGCACCCGAACTGAGGCCGCCACCGCCGCGGTTGACCGGCGCACGCCGGCGGGATTTGATGAGGCCCATGTCCGGCAACTCGTCCCACACGACCGATCCGGTCCTCTCCTTCGCCACCCAGCGGGCGTGGGAGAAGTGGCTGGAGGAGAACCACGAGGACGCCACCGGGGTCTGGCTGAAGCTCGCCCGGAAGAACTCCGCGGCGCCCGCACCCGACGGCGTCGACTACCCGACCGCGCTCGAATCGGCGCTCTGCTTCGGCTGGATCGACGGCCAGAAGGGGAAACTGGACGAACGGCACTGGCTCCAGCGCTTCACCCCGCGACGGCCCACCAGCAGATGGTCCCAGGTCAACCGCCACAAGGCCACGCAGCTCATCGAGGAGGGCCGGATGCGGCCCGCCGGTCTGCGCGAGGTGGAGCGGGCCCGCGTGGACGGCCGCTGGGCGGCGGCCTACGCCGGCCAGCGCACCGCCACCGTCCCCGACGACCTCCGAGCGGCCCTGGAGGCCACCCCGGCGGCCGCCGCCTTCTTCACCACCCTGGACAGCCACAACCGCTACGCCGTCCTCCACCGCGTCGAGGCGGCGAAGAAGCCCGAGACCCGGGCGGCCCGCATCGCGCGGTTCGTCGCCATGCTCGCGGACCACAAGAAGCTCCACCCCTGAGGCGTGCCGTGGCTCTTGCCGAGTGACGGTGACACCGGTCCCCGTAGGGTGGGTGGCATGGCAGGGGCTGGTGAGGCGGAGCGCGCGGCGCTGCGCCGTGCGTTGGACGAGTTGGTCGCGCGGCTGGCCGCGGACGCCGATCGCGGGCCCGGCGCACGCCGTCGGTTCGAGCCGCTGGTGGAACGGCTGCGGACGCCGGCAGCGGCGTTCCTGCGAGCCGAGTTGGAGCAGCGACTCGCCCGTCACGTCGACGCGGACGACTCGTTCGCGCGGGACCACATGGCTCACGCGCTGGCGGGTGCCTGCGGCCGGGACGCCCTGCCGGCCCTGCTGCGCGCCATGGTGACCGACCGCAACGACGACGGTGACTCGTTGCAGCTCGACGTCCTCGAACTCTTCGAGGCGTGGCCCGAAACCTCGCTCGACCTGGCTCTGGACTTCTCCGTCTCCGACGATCCCGGGATGCGGAGAGTCGGTCTGTGGGGCCTGTGCGTCATCGATTCCGCGGGCACCAGGTATTTCGGGCGGGTCGCCGACGCGGCCCGGGACCCCGACCCGGGGGTGCGCGCCGACGTGACGAGCACGCTCGGCACCCTCTTCGGCACGGGTGATCCCGCACGCGCCCTGGCCGTCCTGACGACCGGCACGAAGGATGCCGCGCCCGGCGTCAGGCGAGCGGCCGTGGCGGCACTGGGGTCGTCCCGCGAGGACACGGTCACCGACGTCGTGGTGGCCTGCACCGGCGACGCCGATCGCCGGGTACGGTACTGGGCCGCGTGGTCGCCGGCGCGAAGGCCGGCCCCCGAGGCCCGAGCCGCGCTCGAACGGCTGACGACGGACCAGGACGCGGACGTGCGCGAAGCCGCGCGCAGGGCCCTGGCACCGCCGGTCACCTGGCCGTGAAGGGATCTTCGGCGGACGGGGACCCGCGTCAGGGGGTCGCCTCGGGGAGAAACGCGCACCACTGCGTCGTGTCCGCGCAATCCCCCGCTCCAGCGCTTACGATGCGGAAGCGAAGCCTCATCCCTCCGCCGACCCTCCCGACTGGAGCAGCCATGACCGGTGGTCCCGAGCCGATCAGTGCCGAGGCGCGACGTGCGTTGGAGCAGGAGCTGGCGGATCTGCTGGAGGAGCGGCGGATGGTCGCCGGGACGCTGAAGGACACTCCCGACGTGGGTGACCAGGCGGATCAGGCTGACGAGTTGCAGCGGGTGGACCAGCTGGACCGGCTGGACGGCCGGATCACGGACATCACCGAGCGGCTTCGGGAGGCGGATCTCGCGGGGCCCGCGCGGACCGACGCGGTCGGGGTGGGCAGCACGGTCACCGTGCGGTTCGCGGACGGCTCGGTGGAGACGCTGCAGATCGGCGAGGGGGCCGAGGCGCTGGACCAGAACCTGGTCACCGCGGACAGCCCGCTCGGCCGGGCCCTGCTCGGGTGCCGGGCGGGGGACAGCGTGCGGTACGACACGCCGGACGGGCCCGCGAGCGCGGTGGTGGAGTCGATCGGCGGAGCGCCCTCGTGAGCCTCAGGCGTTCTTGTTGACCGAGCAGTGCAGGGAGTCGCTGACCACGTCGGCGACGATCGTGTCCCCGGGCTCCGCCTCGCCGCTGAGCAGCAGCGTGGCGATGCGGTTGTCGAGCTCCGTCTGGATGGTGCGGCGCAGCGGGCGGGCGCCGAACTCCGGCTGATGGCCGTGGGCGATGAGCAGCTTCTTCGCGGCCTCCGTGACCTCCAGCGTCATGCCCTGGGCGTGCACCCGGTGCTTGCTCCGGTCCAGCAGATGGTCCACGATCTGCGACAGATTGTCCTCCGTGAGCCCGTGGAAGATGATGATGTCGTCGATGCGGTTGAGGAACTCGGGCAGGAAGCGGCCCCGCAGGTCCTCCATCAACTCGTCCTTCAGCTCAACCACATCGCCCTTGTGGCCGAGGATGCGGCGCGCGCCGATGTTGGACGTCATGATGACGACGCAGTGCCGGAAGTCGACGGTCCGGCCCTGGGAGTCGGTGAGACGGCCGTCGTCCAGGATCTGGAGAAGGGTGTTGAAGACGTCCGGGTGCGCCTTCTCCACCTCGTCGAACAGCACGACGCTGTACGGCTGCCTGCGCACCTTCTCGGTGAGCTGGCCGGCCTCCTCGTAGCCGACGTATCCGGGCGGCGCGCCGACGAGGCGGGCGACGGTGTGCTTCTCCTGGAACTCGCTCATGTCGAAGCGGACCATGCGGTCCTCCTCGCCGAACAGCAAGGCGGCGAGGGTCTTGGCGAGTTCCGTCTTGCCGACACCGGTCGGACCGAGGAAGAGGAACGAACCGACCGGGCGGTCGGGGTCGCCCATGCCCGCGCGGTTGCGGCGTACGGCCTGGGAGACCGCGGTGACCGCCTCGTCCTGGCCGACGATCCGCGCGTGCATCTCCTCCTCCAGCTTGAGGAGCTTCTCCTTCTCGCTGGCGGTGAGCTGGGAGACGGGGATACCGGTGCGCCGGGAGACGATGTCCGCGATGTCGGAGGCGGTGACGGAGACGACGCCCTCCCGGCGCTCCTCGATGCCGGCGAGTTCGGCCTCCACCTCGGCGACCTGCCGCTTCAGCTCCGAGGCCCGTTCGAAGTCCTCGGCGGAGACAGCCTGTTCCAGCTCGCGGCGCAGCTTGGCGATCCGGTCCTCGCGGCTGACCACCTCGGTGGAGCGGCCCGCGCTGCGCAGTCGTACCCGGGCGCCCGCCTGGTCCATGACGTCGATGGCCTTGTCGGGCAGGAAGCGGTCGGTGATGTAGCGGTCGGACATCTCGGCCGCGGCCGCCAACGCGCCGTCGCCGAAACGGACTTGGTGGTGCGCCTCGTAGGCGTCCCGCAGCCCTTCGAGGATCTGCACGGTCTCCTCGACGGTCGGCTCGGGAACCATCACCGGCTGGAAACGGCGCTCCAGGGCGGCGTCCTTCTCGACGTACTTGCGGTACTCGTCGATGGTGGTGGCGCCGACGACGTGCAACTCGCCGCGTGCCAGGGCGGGTTTGAGCATGTTGCCCGCGTCCATGGAACCCTCCCCCGTCGCGCCCGCGCCGACGACCGTGTGCAGTTCGTCGATGAAGAGGATGATGCTGCCGCTCGCCGCCTGGACGTCCTCGATGACCTTCTTCAGCCGCTCCTCGAACTGGCCCCGGTACTGGGCGCCCGCCACCATGCCCGACAGGTCCAGCGCGACGACCCGCTTGTCCTTGAGGGTGTCGGGGACCTCCCCGGCCACGATGCGCTGCGCGAGGCCCTCCACGATGGCGGTCTTGCCGACACCGGGCTCGCCGATCAGCACGGGGTTGTTCTTGGAGCGCCGGGACAGGATCTCGACGGTCTGCTCGATCTCCTCGGCGCGCCCCACCACCGGGTCGAGCTTGCCGGCCTTGGCCTCGTCGGTCAGGTCGCGGCCGAACTCGTCCAGGGTGGTGGCCGGCTGCCTGCGTTCGGGGGACGTGTTCTCGGGGCGGGCTGCCTGTTCGGCGAGGCCCGCCAGCTTCTGGCTGCCCATGCCCTCGGACCGCAGCAGCCGGGCGGCACCGCTGTCGCTGTCAGCGAGCAGCGCGGCGAGGATGTGCTCGGGGCCGATGTACGACACCCCGGCCGCCTGGGACCGGGCGTAGGCGGCGCCCAGGGTGCGCTTGGCCGCCGGGGTGAGCCCGGGCTGCGCGGAGGGCTGGCCTGACTCGCGGGGCAGTACCTTGGCGATCTCGTTGGCGAGGGTGTCGGGGTCCACGTCCACCTGGAGCAGCAGCCTGCGCGAGGGCTCGACCTTCGTGGCCGCCCACAGCAGGTGTTCGGTGTCGAGGTCGGCGGTGCCGTCCTCGGCGGCCCGCTGCGCGGCCAGGTTGAGGAGTTCCTGCGACGACTCCGTCAGCAACCGTCCGATCGGCACCCGCTGCACCGCGGGGGGCGAGGACGCCGGCGACATCCCGAAGAAGCGGTTCAGCAGTTCACTGAAGGGGTCCTGGGAACCGAAGGGGGCGCCGAACGGCATCGACATGAGAACTCCTGGAGCGCAAGGGGTCAGTACTCACTGAACCCCGGCGCCGTGTGGCCCGCAAGCGGAGGCCGGGCAGGGAGGTCGTCGAGGAAGTCGATGGTCGGCACGTGGAAGAGGCAGCCCGTGACCGGCACCGAGAAGTCCAGGATCCGGTCGTGCGCCGCGGGCCCCCGGCCGAGGAACATGTTGCGCAGCATGGACTCGGTGACCTCGGGTGTGCGGGCGTACCCGATGAAGTAGGTGCCGAACTCGCCCTGCGCGATGCTCCCGAAGGGCATGTTCTCGCGCACGATCCTGCGTTCGTTCCCGTGCTCGTCGGTGACGGTGTTGAGGGCCACGTGGGAGTCGGCGGGTTTCAGGTCGTCGGGGAGTTCGATGTTGGCGAGTCGGGTGCGCCCGATGGCCTTCTCCTGGTCCTCGACCGACAGGGCGTTCCACGCCTTCATGTTGTGCAGGTACTTCTGCACGATCACATAGCTGCCGCCGCGGAACTCCGCGTCCTCGTCGCCGACGAACACGGCGTCGTCCGCGACCTCGCCCTCGGGGTTCTCGCTGCCGTCCACGAAGCCGAGCAGATCGCGTTCGTCGAAGAACTTGAAGCCGTGCGCCTCGTCCACCACGGTGGCCGCGCCGTCGAGCCGCTCGGCGAACAGGCGGGCCAGCTCGAAGCAGAGGTCCATGCGGCGGCAGCGGACGTGGAAGAGGAGGTCGCCGGGGGTGCCCGGGGCCCGGTGACGGGGACCCGCCAGTTCCCTGAAGGGGTGCAGATCGCGGGGTCGCGGCCCGTCGAACAGGCGGCTCCAGACGGCCGACCCGATGCCGACGACGCAGCTCAGCTCCTCCGGCGGGGCGCGGAAGGCGACCGAGCGTCGCAGGGCGGACACGTCCTGCAACAGGTCCCGGACGGTGTCCTCGCCGCCCTGGTCGACGGTGACCACGAGGAACACGGCGGCCCGGGCGGGCGGGACGACGACGGGCTGCGACTCGGGCACGGGGACTGCCTCCTCGCACGGGGCGGAGCCGGACCGTTCCAGCATCACGCGGACCCGTCGGCTCGGCACGCCCGGCGCGGGCTCACACGGGGGTGTGCCCCTCAAGGTAGTCGCGCACGGCCGGGGGGAGCCCGGCGGTCGCGGTCTCCTCGATCGGCGTCCAGCGGATGTGCTCGGACGCGAGCCGGGCGCCGTCCGAGGGGTCCTCGCTGAGGAGTTGGCACACCACGGCCGAGGTGCCGTCCAGGGGTGTGGAGCCGTCGGCGAGGTAGCCGGTGAGCTCGTAGACGACGCGGGCGGCGGTGGCCTCCGCCGTCTCGGCCGGCTGACCGGCGCCCGACGGCAACTGCCAGCCGCCCGCCTCCCGCACCAGCAGCAGCCGTCCGTCGTACACGACGACGGCCCGCACGACGTTCTCCATGCGCTTCCTCCCCCTCGTCCGCCACTCCCCCGGTCGCTGCTCGACTACCCCGGCGGACGGGGCGGCACACCGGGTCAGGCCCGATCCAGCGGCCGGTACAGCACGGGCAGGTCCCCGGGCCGTACCCGGACGGTCACCGGCAAGGTGGCCTCCACCTCGCCGTCGGCACCGTAGGGAACGGGACGGGTCGCCTCGATGCGCAGTTCCCTCGCGTGCAGGACGCGTACTTCGGGGCGGTGTATGTGGGTGCCGGTCTTCAGCTCGTTCATCAGGGTGAAGAACAGCCGGCGGGGCGCCTCCCGGATCATCACGACGTGCAGCAGGCCGTCGTCGACCCGGGCGCCGGGGGCGATCCGGCGGCCGGAGCCGTAGTAGGGGGAGTTGGCGGCGACGACCGTGTAGCCGCGGTGGGTGTGCTCCTCGCCGTCGACGGTCACGCGGTAGTCGGCCGGCCGCCAGCTGGTCACCGCGCGCAGGCCGCCCGCGTAGTACGAGGCGGAGCCGCGCAGCAGCCGGGCGTGGTTGGCGTGCCGGTTGGCCAGCGCGTCGACCCCGGCGTAGACGCTGCCGAGGACCACCGTGCGCTGGTGGACGGCGGACTCCACCTCGATGGTGTCCACGGGCCGTGGCTCGGCGTGCAGCAGGATGTCGGCGAGTGCGGCGGGGTCGGCCGGCAGGTCGAGGGCGCGGGCGAAGTCGTTGCCGCGCCCGGCCGGCACGAGGCCGAAGACGGTTCCGGTGCCGCTCAGCGCGCCGCCGATGCCGCCGGTGATGCCGTCGCCGCCGACGGCGAGCACGATCCGGCCGTGCTCGCCGGCCCGGCGGGCGATGTCCTGGGCGTGTGCCAGGCTGCTGCTGTACTCGGTCTGGAGACCGGCCCCGGCCTCCCTCAGCAGGCGGGCCACCTGGAGCAGCGTGGCCGCCGCGGTGGAGCCGCCCGCGGTCGGGTTGACGACGGCGGTGAACTGGCGCATCGGGGGTGCCTCCGGGGCAGGCGGTCGGGTGGGGTCAGTCGGTCGGCAGCAGGACACCGGGGTTGAGCAGGCCGTCGGGGTCGAGGCGGCGCTTGACGGCGCGCAGTGCCTCGACGGCCAGCTCTCCGGCCTCCCTGACATACCAGTCCCGGTGGTCGGTGCCCACCCCGTGGTGGTGGGAGATGGTGCCGCCGGCGGCGAGCACGGCCTCGTTGGCCGCGTGCTTGGCGGGCGTCCAGTGGGCCACCGGGTCCTCGCCCTGGGCGCTGACGACGGTGAAGTACAGCGAGGCGCCGTTCTCGTACACATGGGAGATGTGGCACATCACCAGGGGCGGGGTGCCGGCTTCGGTGAGGGTGTCGGTGAGCGCCGTGCGCACGGCCGCGTACAGCTCGGGGACGCGGGACCAGAAGGCGGCGGTCTCCAGGGTCTCGGCGAACGCGCCGACGTCGAGGAGGGCGTCGCGCAGGTACGGCGCGGAGAAACGGCCGTGGGCCCAGCGCTCGCCGGGTTCCGTGCCGAGCGGGGTGCCGCCGCAGGCGGTGAGGACGGCGGCGGCCTGCTCACGCCGGTACACGGTCTCCTCCGGCGTGCCCTCGTAACCGGCGATGGCGAGGCAGCCGGCGTCGCTCTGCCCGAGGCCGGTACCGATCTTGTCGGGCGAGGCGAGGCCGATGAGGGTCTCGGTCTCGTCGGACAGGCGCAGCACGGTCGGCCGCGGTCCGTCCTGGGCGAGCCTGCGCAGCGCGGCGGCGCCCTCCTCGAAGGAGGCGAACCGCCAGCCCTCGTAGATCCTGGTCTCGGGCCGGGGGCGCACGCGCACGGTCACGGAGGTGATCACGCCGAAGGCGCCCTCGGAGCCGAGGATCAGCTGGCGCAGGTCCGGGCCCGCGGCGGAGCGGGGGGCGCGGCCGGTGTCGACGGTGCCCGCGGGGGTGGCGAGGGTGAGGCCGAGGACCATCTCGTCGAAGCGGCCGTAGCCGGCGGAGGCCTGGCCACTGGAGCGGGCCGCGGCGAAGCCGCCGATGCTGGCCCACTCGAAGGACTGCGGGAAGTGGCCGAGGGTGTAGCCCTGTTCGGCGAGCAGGGCCTCGGCCTCGGGGGCGCGCAGGCCGGGCTGGAGGACGGCGGTGCGCGAGACGGGGTCCAGGTCGAGCAGCCGGTTCATGCGGCGCAGGTCGAGGGCGACGAACGCGCCGCGCTCGGGGGCGAGTCCGCCGACGACGGAGGTACCGCCGCCGAACGGGACGGCGGCCAGGCCGTGGTCCGCGCAGGCGCGCAGCACGGCGAGGACCTCGTCGTGGGTGGCGGGCAGCACCACGGCCTGCGGGACGTCCGAGGTGTCGCCGGCGCGGATGCGCAGCAGGTCGGGGGTGGACTTGCCGCGGGTGTGCCGGATGCGGTTCTCGGCGTCGGTGCGGACGTGTGCGGCGCCGCCGACGGCCTCGGCGAGTGCCGTCAGGGCGGCGGGGCCGGCCGTGGGGGCGGGCAGGTCGATGTCGTCCAGGGCGAGCGCGGGGGTGCTGCGCGGCTTGACGCCGAGCAGGTCGCGCAGCAGCCCGGTCACCGAGTCGGGCAGCGGGGCCGCCTTGGCCGGGTCGCCCCAGCCGTTCCACAGCATGTCCATTGAACGGTCGTCCTCACAAGGTCGGTGTGCTCGGTCCGGGTGGCGGCCGTCGGGTGGTGCGCCGGGCGGCGGTGGGCCTCCGCTGGTTCCGCCCGACCCCCGGGGCGTTACACTGTGACACATGACGCCTATTCGTCACAACGGCCCGGACGGTTCCGGAGGCCCGGACAGCGATCCGGTGCTCGACGCGGTGCGCGACTGCGTGCTGGCCGTCGGGGTCCGCCGCACCACGCTCGCCGACGTGGCCCGCCGCGCCGGTGTCTCCCGGATGACCCTGTACCGGCGCTGGCCCGATCTGCGGACGCTGGTGGGCGATCTGATGACCCGTGAGTGGATCGACGTGGCCACCCGCGCGATCCCCGCGCCCGCGCCCGGCCTCGACACGCGCGCCCGGATCGTGGAGGGGATGGTGGCGGGCGTCCAGGCGTTCCGGGCGCACCCCCTCTTCCACAAGATCATCGACGTCGATCCGGAGCTGCTGCTCCCCTATGTGCTCGACCGGCGCGGGGCGAGCCAGCTGGCGCTGCTCGCGCTCCTGTCCGAGGCCCTGCGCGAGGGCCACACGGACGGCTCCGTACGCCCCTGCCACACCGAACGCCAGGCCCGCACCCTGCTGTTGACCGTGCAGTCCTTCGCCCTGTCCCTGCGCACGATGACCGACGAGGACGATCCGGAGCTGGACTCCGCCGCCTTCCTCGGCGAGCTGCGCACCCTCCTGGAGAGGATCCTCACGCCATGAGCCACACCGAGGCGATGCCCGGCTCGTCCCTCAGCGCGGCCCGGCGTACCCGGGAACTGGCCGAGGCCGCGGACGGCCGGACGGCCGACGTCCTGGTCGTCGGGCTCGGCGCCACCGGGGCCGGTGTGGCCCTGGACGCGGCGGCCCGCGGTCTGGACGTCGTCGCGGTGGACGCGCACGACCTGGCCTTCGGCACCTCGCGCTGGAGTTCCAAGCTCATCCACGGCGGGCTGCGGTATCTGGCGTCCGCGCAGTTCGAGGTGGCGCACGAGAGCGCGGTGGAGCGGGGAGTGCTGATGACCCGTACCGCCCCGCACCTGGTGGCCGCGCAGCCGTTCGTCCTGCCGCTGACGCCGATGGTGTCGACGGCTCAGGCGTCCATCGCCTGGGCCGGACTGCGGGCCGGGGACATGCTGCGGCTGGCCGCGCGCACCCCGCGCCAGGTGCTGCCCGCGCCGCGCCGGCTGTCGGCCACGGAGGCGCGGCACCTGGCGCCCTCGGTGCGGGGGGCCGGGCTGCGCGGCGGGCTGCTGTCCTGGGACGGCCGGGTGACCGACGACGCCCGGCTGGTGACCGCGCTGGCCCGTACGGCGGCGGCGCACGGGGCGCGGGTGCTGACCCGGACCCGGGTGCTGGAGCTGACCGGCACGGGCGCCCGTGTCCGTGACGAACTGACCGGTGAGGAGGGCGAGATCAGGGCCCGCGCCGTGATCAACGCCGCCGGGGTGTGGGCGGGCGGCCTGGTCGAGGGCATCCGGATCCGGCCCTCGCGCGGCACCCATCTGGTCCTGCGCTCCGAACGGCTCGGGGACCTGCCCGCCGGACTGCACATCCCGATCCCCGGCGAGACCAACCGCTTCGTGCTGGTGCTCCCCCAGGGCGACGGCCGGGTGTACGTCGGCCTCACCGACGAGCCGGTCGAGGGCGGCATCCCCGAGGTACCGGAGGTGCCCGAGACGGACATCGGCTTCCTGCTGGACGTGCTCGGCTCGGCCCTGGACACGCCCGTCGGCCGGGACGAGGTCGTGGGCGCCTTCGCCGGGCTACGCCCGCTGCTCGACACCTCGGCCGGTGACGCGCCCGCCCGCACCTCCGACATCTCGCGCCGGCACGCGGTGCTGACCTCGCCGGACGGGGTGACCACGGTGGTCGGCGGCAAGCTCACCACGTACCGCCGGATGGCGCAGGACGCGGTGGACGCCGCGACCGAGGCCCGGGGACTCCCCGTACCTCCGTCTCCCACCGCCGGCCTCCCGCTGGTCGGCGCCGCCGCGCCCGAACGGCTGCGCGCCCTGCCGGTGCCGCGCCGACTGGTCCGGCGCTACGGCACGGAGGCCCTCGCCGTGCACGCCCTCTCCACCGAGGACCCCGCCCTCGCCGCGCCGGTCCTGCCCGGCCACCCGGTCACCCGCGCCGAACTCGAGTGGGCGGCCCGGCACGAGGGCGCCCTGGACGAGTCCGACCTGCTGGACCGGCGCACCCGCATCGGCCTGGTGCCCGAGGACCGGGAGGCGGCGCTGGGGGCGGCGCGGGACGTGCTGGCGGAAGGGGTCCTGGGCTGAGGCGGCGCGTCCGCGGGGGCGGCGTCCCCGGCATCCGGCCCGGGGCGTGACCCTCCCGCGAGGGCGGCGGCCCGCGGGGCTCCGGCGACCACCGCCGGCCTCGCGCCCCGGAGAACGGTCGCCCCGGACACCGTTTCCGGAGACGGCCTACGGCGGCACACCCCGACGACCGCCGTGCGCACCCTGCCCCGCGGACGGCGGCCGGCCGCACACCCGCCACGACGGCCGCCGACGAACCGGTTCCGGAACGAGCTTCCGGCGCCCCCGACCAGGCCCGCCCGAAAAGCCGCTCGGGAGACGACCACCGGCGACACCCCGACGACGGCCACGCGCGACCCGCCCCGCCGACGGCACCCGGAGCCTCCATCCGCCGGCGGCGGTCCGCGGCTCGCTCCGGTCCTGCCGTCGCGGCTCTCTTCCCGGCCCCTGCCGCGCATCCGCCTCACACCAGCCGCCGGATGTCCCCCCGCACCCGGTAGAAGCCGCCCGCCGCCGGATGCAGCGCGTCCACGACGTAGCGCGCGCCCGGCTCGCGTATGGCGCGCGGGAACTGGACGTTCCAGGAGGTGTCGTAGCCGTCGGACACCACATGGACGCGGACCCGGCCGGCCTCCCGGACGCACTCCACGACGACCGATCCGGTGGGGGCCTGGGCCACGGTGGCGACCGCGTGGACGGCGGTGGCGGGGGCGTACGTCGGCAGGGCGGCGGCGAGTTTGACGTCACGGACCACCGGCACCGAGCCCTGCTGGGCCGCGCCGATCGCGGCTTCGCTCGCGTCCACGCAGACCAGGGAGCCGTCCGTGGTCACCAGGTACAGCCGTTCGTCGCGGTACTGCATCGACAGCGCCGAGCCGCCGCCCGTGCCGAGCTTCCACAGCCGGGTCCCGTCGCGGTCGAAGCAGTAGACGGACGACGCCGCGTCCCCGGCGAAGACGAACCGGCCGCCCGGCGAGGTGGCGCAGGAGTACACCGCGCTGTCGCAGGAGTACGTCGCCTCGATCGCGCCGGTCGCCTTCGACAACCGCTGCACCACGCGGTGCCCGGTGCCCGCGTACACCGCGTCGTCCTCCTGCCAGCCGAACAGCACCCCGCCGCGGGTGCGCGTGTGCCACAACTCGCCGCCGCCGTCGGGGCGGTAGGCGGTGACACCCTGATGGTGGCCGTGGTAGACGGCGTGGTCGTCGGCGCGCACCATCCAGGCGTGCTCGCCCTGGCTGCGGCGGGCCCACTGGTGTTCGTCCTCGTGGTCGATGACGGTGAGCCGGCCGGCGCGGTCGGAGACGTTGAGTACGCCCTCGTGAATGTCCAGCCAGAAGATGTCGACGTCGGCGGTGATGTCGTAGGCGGCGAAGGGCAGTTTGGAGGACAGGTCGTAGACCTTGCCGTCGTCACAGCCCGCGTAGATCCAGAAGTCGTCGGCGACCAGGCACTTCACGCCGTCCGGCAGTCCGAAGCGGGCCAGCACGGCGCCCTCGTGGTCCAGGGTGTAGACGTCGCCCGCCTGGTTGCCCACCCAGCAGTGCTCGTCGTCCACATGGATGCCGAACGCCGCCGAGCCGGTCCGGAACCGCCACAGCACCGGCGCCACGGCGCGGGCGGTGGAGGGGGCGGAACCGACCTGGCGCCGGGTCACCGGTCGCGGGGACCGGCCGCCCGGCACCGCCGGGGCGTACCCCTTGCGGACCTTCTCCCCCACCTTCTTCGCCGCGACGGCCCGCGCCTTCTCCATGGTCGGGAACGTGCTGGTCTGCGTCTGGCCGCCGGCACCGATCCGGCCGTACCGCACCGTCACCACCAGGCCGTCGACGCTGACCTCGTAGAACTTGTGCGCGCCCCCGCCCTCCTGGGACAGCTCCAGATACGTCGTCTCCGCCGTGCTCGCCACGGACATGGCACACCCCTCCCCACAGCGGACCCGACGGCCGTCCCCGCGGGTCCTCACTGGTCACACCGTAGGCGGGGGCACTGACAGTCGACCGGACGGCGAGAGCACCCCGCGGTCAGCCGCCCAGCAGTTCCGTGAACCGGCGCGTGTCGATGTTGCCGCCCGAGGCGATGATGCCGACGCGGGGCGGGAGGTCGTCGACGCGACCGGCGAGGAGGGCGGCCAGACCGGTGGCTCCGCTGGGCTCGAACACGGTCTTCAGGCGGTCGAAGGCGAAGCGCATGGCGTCGACGACCTCGGCGTCGCTGACCAGGGCGACGGAGTCGACCAGGTGCCGGTTGACGGCGAAGGTCAGCTCGCCGGGGACGGAGACGGCCTGGCCGTCGGCGACGGTGTGGGGCACGGGGACGGTCACGCGGGTGCCGCTCTCCAGCGAGCGCTTGGTGTCGTCGCTGCCCTCCGGCTCCACCCCGATGACCTTGATGTCCCGGTGCAGCCCCTTGGCCGCCACGGCGCTGCCCGCGATCAGGCCGCCGCCTCCGACGGGCACCAGCAGGGCGTCCAACGGGCCAATCTCCTCAAGGAGTTCGAGGGCGGCGGTACCCTGGCCCGCGATGACGTCCGGGTGGTCGTAGGGCGGGATCAGCGTGAGGCCCCGCTCCTTGGCGAGCGCCGTGCCGAGCGCGACGCGGTCCTCGGTGTAGCGGTCGTAGGTGACGATCTCGGCGCCGTACCCGGCGGTGGCCGCCATCTTGGAGCGCGGTGCGTCCTCGGGCATCAGGATGACGGCACTGGTGCCCAGTTCGCGGGCGGCGAGGGCGGTGGCCTGGGCGTGGTTGCCGGAGGAGAACGCGGCGACGCCCTTGGCCAGTTCCCCGGGTGCGAGCCGGGCGATGGCGTTGTAGGCGCCGCGGATCTTGAAGGCGCCCATGCGCTGGAGGTTCTCGCACTTGATGAACACCTTTGCGCCCACACGGGCGTCGAGGGTGCGCGAGGTGAGGACCGGGGTGCGGTGGGCGAAGCCCTCGATGCGCGCGGCGGCCGCGCGGATGTCGTCGAGGGTCACGGGCAGGTCGGCGCCGGACATGGCGAAGTCCTCTTTCTGTACCGGTGTTCGTCGGATGCTGCTGCTTCGGCCGCGTGCGCGACGCCGTCTCCGGGCCCTCGGCTCATTCCGGGTTCGACGGTGGTTTCGCGTAGTTGTAGACGGTCGCCCGCGACACGCCGAGGAGGTCGGCGATGGTCCGCGCGGCGTCGCGGCACTCGAAGTAGCCGTCGTGGTTGAGCTGTTGGACGAGCGCCTTCTTGTCCGTCCGGCTCAGCGACCGGGGCGGGGCGCCGCGCTCGGCGGAGAACTCCTCCACTGTCCGACGCAGTTCCTGGGCGCGGCGGTCGCGCAGCGTCTCCAGGGGCGTGTCGCCGTGTCCGCCGTCGGTGGCCACGAGATTCGCCAGGGCGAGGGTCACGGGCGACAGGACGGAGACGTCGAGGTTGAGACAGAGCGCCGCGATGTACCGGCCCTCGGCGTTCTTGACGCCGATGGAGGTGCTCTTGGCCGGGCGGCCGTCGGGGAACCGGTTGGGGTAGTTCTGCACGACGTCGGGGAAGGCGGGGTCTGCGATGCGGCTGAGTCCCAACTCGGTTGCGGGATCGCCGACCTGACGGCCTGACAGATTGTTCTCGATGGCCCGGACCGCGTGGTCGGGGTCCCGCAGGTCGTGCAGGACCACCTCGCACAGGCCCGGGAACATCCGGCCCAGGGCGACGGCGATCTTCTCGGCCTCCTGGACGAGATGCTCGTCCGCCGCCCCGCTGTCCATCCGTCGCCCCTCGCCAGGCTGTTTGGCCTTAAAATCTATTTCTGGACAATGAGGCTAAGCGATCGGTCGTCCGCTGTCCAGGGAATCCCGGCCGCGCGCCCGCCCTCCGCGTCAGCGGTCCTCGGCCAGGGCGACGAGTTCGGCGAACAGTCCGCCACCGTGCACGAGTTCGTCGTAGTGGCCCTGTCCACGATGCGGCCGTGCCGCATCACGATGATCCGGTCGGCGAGCCGGGTGTTCTCCAGCTGATGGGTGACCACGATGGTCATGCGCCGGGCGGCGATGCGCTTGATCTCCAGGAAGACGCGGTGCTCGCCGCGCGGGTCCGTCTGCGAGGTGGGTGCGCGGCTGCCCGAGGGTGATGTTCTCCCGGGTGCGCAGCGGCCGGCAGGCGAAGTTCTGCGGCACGAGCGCGGTGTGGGACCAGAACCGGCCCTGTCCACCGCCCAGGCCATGCGCGCGGTGCGGCCGAGCACTGCGGGCAGCCGGCCGCACATCGTGCGGAAACCGGCCTCTTCCAGCGGGTTCTTTCCGTACTCCCCTCGTAGCCGATCGTGGCCGGCGGCGGGGGTGGCGTCGGCGAGCCTTCTGTCGCGGTGTCGGTCACGGTCGCCTGCGCGGGGTCGGCACCGCACCCGGATGGCCCGGCGGTGCCAGGCTCAACGAGGGGGCGGGCGATTCGAACGCACTCGATTCCGGACGAAGCGGCGGCCCGTGATCCGGGGGCGTCGGGCGCGGTGGCGTAGCGGCGCAAGGCCCCCTGCGGGGGCGAGGGTGGCCGAAACGCCGGTCCTGGAGACGGGTGGGACGGCGGTGACGGTCGGAGTTCGCCCCGGGCCCGGCAGGCGACGGCGCGCTCCCGGACCGGGCCGGGATCGGCAGACCATCGCTCGTGGGGGGTCGGACGGGGCGGGGAACTACCCGAGCGCATGGATTCACCGTTCCCCGCCCCGGGTCGACCCGCCGCCGATATGTCGCCGACACGTCGACGGAGCGGCAGGGGGCCGGTCTGGGGCGCCGCGGCACGCAGAGGCCGTACCGCGGGCGTGCCGAGGTGTGCCGCGACGCGCAGGGGCGGGCCGCGGCGGTCGAAGATCTCGTTCAGACCCTCCGTCGCCGCCCGCCCGGGGGCCATCGGAGGCGGACCGACCGGGTGACAGGCGTCCCCGGGGCTCGCGGTCCGTCGTCCCCGGCGGTCCCCCGCTCGGTCGTCGAACGGCGCGTGGCGGCCTTGGACCGGTCCGGCAGGACCTTGTTCGCGAGGCCCTGGGCCCTGGTCTCCAGCGAGCCGGTGACGGCCGGTCCGCGACGGTGTCCGTCGGTCCGGGCAGGAACGGCGACCAGGCCCGTGCCCCGGCGGCCCATGCCGCGCGGCGGCGGCTCGGCGAGCCGTACGGTCGAGGTCGCGTACAGCTCGGCCACCGAGAGGTCGTCGTCGAGGTCGGTGTCCGTGAAGGCCCCGCCCCGCCCGGACCCGGTTTCGAGCACGGCGACGTCCGTGTCCGGCCGGTCGTCGCGGCGACCGGCCGGTCGGCACCTTCCGCGGCCCGAGGCCGGCCGGCACGGAACGGACCTCGGCGCCGGTCTCCCGCAGCCGGCGCGCGCGTGCTCCAGGCGGCCGTCCTCGGCGTTGACCACCAGGTCGCGGCCGTGCTCGGCGAACTGCCCGGCCAGCGCGTGTCCGATCCCGCCGGACGCCCCGGTGACCAGGGCGAGCGGCCTGTCGCCGGCCACACGGTCCGGGGTGACCGGCGACGCGGGACTCGACCATGCGGGGCTTTCCCGGGAGGGCGCGCGGGCAACCGGCCCACCGGGGGCTCCGGTTGGCGCCCGAGCCCGCTGCCACCGGGTTCTCCCGCGACGGCCCGCCCGATCCCGGCGCCGTCCCGTCGGCCCCCACCCGCATGGTGGCTCCCCACCGATGGTGCGACATTGGGATGAGACTGTCCGACGAGGGGGAATCCTGGAGGGGCGATGGGGCGTGACGTCCCGGCGCTCGTGTTCACCCGCGAGGACCGCCGCCGGTACCGGGTCAAGATGCAGGACTGCCTGGACGCGCTGGCGAAGATGCTGCGGGAGGCACGGTTCGACGCCGAGCGGCCGCAGGTCGGGTTGGAGATCGAGCTGAACCTGGTGGACGACGAGGCCGAGCCCGCCATGCGCAACAGCGACGTGCTGGACGCGATCTCCGACCCGGCGTGGTCCACCGAGCTGGGCCGGTTCAACCTGGAGATCAACGTGCCGCCGAGGCAGCTGACGGCGGGCGGTCCGGACGCCTGGGAGTCGGAGATCCGGGCCGCGCTCGACCATGCCGACGAGCGGGCGCGCTCGGTCGGCGCCCGGCTGATCATGGTCGGGATCCTGCCCACGCTGCGCCAGGAGGACATCGGCGAGGACTCGCTGTCGGAGAACCCCCGCTACCGGATGCTCAACGACCAGGTCTTCGCGGCCCGGGGCGAGGACCTGCGCATCGAGGTGGACGGCGTCGACCGGCTGCGCACCTACGCGGACAGCATCACCCCGGAGGCGGCCTGCACCAGCACCCAGTTCCATCTCCAGGTCTCCCCCGAGGAGTTCGCCGACTACTGGAACGCGGCGCAGGCCATCGCCGGGGTCCAGGTGGCCCTCGCGGCGAACGCCCCCTTCCTGTTCGGCAAGGAGCTGTGGCACGAGACCCGTGTCCCGCTGTTCGAGCAGGCCACGGACACCCGCCCGCAGGAGATCAAGGTGCAGGGCGTACGGCCCCGGGTGTGGTTCGGGGAGCGGTGGATCAACAGCGTCTTCGACCTGTTCGAGGAGAACCTCCGCTACTTCCCCGCTCTGCTCCCCCTGTGCGACGAACAGGACCCGGCGGAGACCCTGGACCGCGGCGACGTGCCCGAACTCGGTGAACTCACCCTGCACAACGGCACGATCTACCGCTGGAACCGCCCCGTCTACGCCGTCTCCCGCGACCGGCCGCACATCCGCGTGGAGAACCGGGTGCTGCCCGCGGGGCCGACCGTCGCCGACACCCTCGCCAACGGCGCCTTCTACTACGGCCTGACCCGGGCGCTGGTCGAGGAGGACCGGCCGGTGTGGTCGCGGATGTCCTTCAAGGCCGCCGAGGAGAACCTGCACACGGCCGCCCGGCACGGCATGGAGGCGCTGTTGTACTGGCCAGGGGCCGGCGAGGTCACCGCGCCCGAACTGGTGCTGCGCAGGCTGCTGCCGCTCGCCCACCGGGGCCTTGAGCACTCCGGGATGGACGAGGCCTGGCGGGAGCCGCTGCTCGGCATCATCGAGCAGCGCTGTGTGGCGGGCCGCAACGGGGCGGTGTGGCAGAAGGAGATGTTCCACCACATCACCGACACCACGCACTGCTCCCGGCACGAGGCGCTGCGCCGCATGACACAGCTGTACATCGACTACATGCATCTCAACGCCCCGGTCCACACCTGGCCGGTCGACTGAGGCCCGCCGGCTCCCGTACCGGTCAGGCCAGTACGAGTACCAGTGGTATCCCCTGGCAGGGCACCAGCCGCATCCCCTCATGGGCGCCGATCCGGCCCTCCCCGAGCAGCAGCTCCCCGAAGTCCGGCCCCTTGGTGAGGGATCCGGCCAGGTGCGCGGGGTCGGCGGAGGCGGCGACGCGGCCGCGGGCGTTGACCAGGTGGGCGGGGCGCGCGAGGTGGCGCAGCAGCGGGAGGACGGCGGCCTCGAAGTGGCGCAGATACACATCGGCCGCGGCCACGCCGGCGAACGCGCCCTGGAGGTACACCGGTTCGGACAGCGTGAGGCTGTACTCGTCGGAGCAGAGGTAGTCGACGTACGGCCCGGCCACCGCCCGCCGTCCGGTGTCGCGGGGCAGCGCGAACCAGTCCCAGTGGGTGTAGTCGGAGTACGCCGACCGGCCGGGGTCGAGGTCGAGCAGCAGTGGGCGTACGTCGCCGTCGGCGCCGCACTGCCACCACTCCAGCCAGACGGGCACGTCGGCGAGCAGCCCCGGGACGGCGACGAAGCCGGCGCCGGAGACCAGCTCGTCGCGGATGAGGCGCTGATGGAGTCCCGGGCGCAGGGCGGCGAGGTCTGCGCTGACGGGCTGACGACCCTCGGTGGCCGCCCGGGTGAGCAGGGCGGCCGTGTCGGCGCGGGTGGCCGCGACCGCATCGAAGACGGCCTCCAGGGCGCCGCCGACCTGCGCGGCCACCCATGGCTCCGGCTCCGTGCCGAGAGCGGCGAGCCCGGGGCTGACGCCCATCGTGTCCTCCAGGGGACGGGAACCGGACGCGGGACGGTCAGAGGGCGAGGCGTACGGCGACGAGCCGCGCCGTCGACTCCCTGACGCACCGCTCGGCCAGCGTGCCGGCCGTTTCGTGGGCCCCATCCTGCACCGCGGAGATCACATTGCGCTGCCGGTCCGCGACTTCTTCACGATAGGGGTCGTCGGCGAGGACGAGGCAGAGCAGGGCGCCCATCTCACCCTGGAGCGCGACCTGTTCGCGGGTGAGCCGGGCGGACTGGGCGGCGGCCGCGAGTTCGACATGGAAGCGGCCGTACAGCCGGCTCCGGGCCGGCGCGTCCTCGGCCCGTGACAACTCCTCGGCGGTACGGCGCAGTTGGCGCAGATCCTCGGGCTCGGTGCGCTGGGCGGCGAGGCGGGCGGCGGCGCCGGACAGGGCGGCCCAGTGGTCGCCGAGGTCGCGCAGTTCCTCGGAGCTCCAGCCGCGCAGCCGGGCCTTGAGCCGGTCCTCGGCTGGGAGTTCGGGCAGCGAGACGAAGCTGCCGCCGCCCCGGCCCCGGCGGGTGATCAGCAGGCCCTGTTGCCGCAGAGCCATCAGGGCCTCCCGCAAGGTGACCGTGGAGACACCGAGTTGTCCCGCGAGGACGCTCTCGCCCGGCAGTTGCTCACCGTCGGCGAGGAGGCCCAGCTCTATGGCGTCGCCGAGGCGGCGGACGACCGTGTCCACCCGGGCCCGGCTGTCCACCGGACTGAAGACGGCCCTGCGGGCGCCGCTCTGGTCCTCTCCCACGGCCATCACCTCATGCGTTGACTCAAGCTTTACCCCAACGGGCTCTTGAGATGAGAACTATGACTTCATATCTTTGCCGCCAACGTACCGCGCGCCAGAAAGGTTCCCCCATGCAGGGAATTGCGATCCGGCTGCAGGACCTGCGCAAGTCATTCGGGCAGACGGCCGCCGTGGCGGGGGTCGACCTGGAGATCCGGGACGGCGAGTTCTTCTCGATGCTCGGCCCGTCCGGCTCCGGCAAGACCACGGTGCTGCGGCTCGTCGCCGGGTTCGAGTCGCCCGACCAGGGCCGGATCGAGCTGGCCGGGCAGGAGGTCACCGGGCTCGCCCCGTTCGAGCGGGATGTGCACACCGTCTTCCAGGACTACGCGCTCTTCCCGCACATGACGGTCGAACAGAACGTGGCCTACGCGCTGAAGATCCGCAAGGTGCCGAAGGCCGAGCGGCTCGCCCGCGCCCGCGAGGCACTCGCAGAGGTGCGCCTCGCGGGCTACGGCGACCGGCGGCCCGCCCAGTTGTCCGGCGGCCAGCGCCAGCGCGTCGCGCTCGCCCGCGCCCTCGTCGGCCGCCCCCGCGTGCTGCTCCTGGACGAACCGCTCGGCGCCCTCGACCTGAAGCTGCGCGAGCAGATGCAGAGCGAACTCAAGGCGATCCAGCGGGAGTTGGGGATCACCTTCGTGTTCGTCACCCACGATCAGGAGGAGGCCCTGACGATGAGCGACCGGATCGCCGTCTTCGACCGGGGCCGCATCGCCCAGGTCGGCACCCCCGCGGAGATCTACGAACGCCCGGCGACCCCCTTCGTCGCCTCCTTCGTCGGCACCTCCAACCTGCTCGACGGGGAGGTGGCCCAGCAGGTCGTAGGCGCCCCGGGCATATACAACATCCGGCCGGAGAAGATCCGCGTCCTGAAGGAGTCCGCGGAGGCGGACGAGCCGGAGCATGCCACCGCCACCGGCACGGTCGCCGACGTCGTCTACCTCGGCGACGCCACCCGCCTCCTCGTCGACCTCGACGGCGGGGGCCGGCTCACCGCGGTGCAGCAGAACCTGGAGACCTCCGCCGAGGATGTCGCCGCCTACCGCGGCACCCGGGTCCGTCTCCAGTGGCACCGCCGCCACGCCGTCCGCCTGCCCTCCTGACCGCCTCCCCCACCTGGAGAAACGACGTGCGTCTCACCCGAACCCTGCGCACCGCCGCCTGCGCCGGCGCCGTGCTCCTGCTCGCCGCCGCCTGCGACTCCTC
The DNA here is from genome assembly GCF_053598955.1 of Streptomyces sp. NPDC001056. NCBI lineage: Bacteria > Bacillati > Actinomycetota > Actinomycetes > Kitasatosporales > Streptomycetaceae > Streptomyces > Streptomyces sp. NPDC001056. The sequence goes on from NZ_JBSFLI010000048.1 coordinate 21,187, forward strand.
CGGCTCCACCTCCGCCCACGGCCTCAACCCGCCCCGTCTGAAGGCCCCGACGAAACTCGGCAGGACCGAGGGGCAGGTCAATCTGATCGCCTGGGCCGGCTATGTCGAGGACGGCTCCGACGACCCCAAGGTCGACTGGGTCAGCGACTTCGAGAAGCAGACGGGCTGCCAGGTCCACTCCAAGGTCGCCGCCAGCTCGGACGAGATGGTCAAGCTGATGAAGACCGGCGAGTACGACGCCGTCTCCGCCTCCGGCGACGCCTCCCTGCGTCTGATCGCCTCCGGCGACGCGGCCCCCGTCAACACCGCCCTGGTACCCAACTACAAGGACGTCTTCAGCGGGCTGAAGAACGGCGCCTGGAACTCGGTGCACGGCACGATGTACGGCATCCCGCACGGCCGGGGCGCCAACCTGCTGATGTACAACACCCAGAAGGTGAAGCCCGCGCCCACCTCCTGGTCGGCGATCTTCGAGGGCGCCTCGAAGTACAAGGGGCACGTCACCGCGTACGACTCGCCGATCTACATCGCCGACGCGGCCCTGTATCTCAAGTCCACGAGGCCCGAGTTGAAGATCAAGGACCCGTACGCGCTGGACCAGACGCAGTTCGACGCGGCCGTGGCCCTGCTGAAGAAGCAGAACGCGGACGTCGGGGAGTACTGGGGCGATTACCTCAAGGAGGTCTCCGCCTTCAAGAGCGGCGACTCGGTCGTCGGCACCACCTGGCAGGTGATCGCCAACCTCGCGGCCGCCGAGGGCGCCAAGGTCAAGGCGCTGGTGCCGAAGGAGGGTTCGACCGGCTGGTCCGACACCTGGATGGTCTCCAGCAAGGCCGAACACCCCAACTGCGCCTACAAATGGCTGAACTGGATCGTCTCCCCGAAGGTCAACGCCGAGGTCGCCGAGTACTTCGGCGAGGCCCCGGCCAACTCCAAGGCCTGTGCCCGGACCGAGGACAAGAACTTCTGCGCGGTCTACCACGCGGCCGACGAGAACTACTGGAAGCGGATCGCCTTCTGGAACACGCCCATCGAGCAGTGCCTGGACGGCCGGACGGACGTCAGGTGCGTGCCCTATGCCAAGTGGGTGCAGGCGTGGACCGAGATCAAGGGCTGAGCCGTGGCGAGTGAAGCGCCGACCACGGCGCGGGCCTCGGGGGTGCGGCGGCTCGCCGGGGCCCTGCACCGCCGCCCCCGGCTGCGCCTGGCCCTGCTGCTCACCGGGCCGCTCCTGTGGCTGATCGTCCTCTATCTCGGCTCGCTGGCCGTGCTGTTCGCCTCCGCCTTCTGGACCACCGACTCCTTCACCTCCCAGGTGGTGAAGGTCTGGTCGACGGACAACTTCCACCAGCTGGTGACGACGCCGGTGTTCCGCGAGGTGATCGCGCGCAGCGTGGGCGTCGCGCTCGCGGTGACCGTGCTGTGCGCGCTGATCGCCTTCCCGGTCGCCGTCTACACCGCACGGGTGGCCCCGCCGCGCCGCCGCCCGCTGCTGGTGGTCGCCATCCTCACCCCGCTGTGGGCGAGTTACCTGGTCAAGGTGTACGCGTGGCGGCTCATCCTGTCCCAGGGCGGGCTCGCCGACTGGCTGCTCGGGCCGTTCGGACTCAGCGGCCCCGGGTTCGGCCTGCCGGCCACGGTGCTCACGCTGACGTACCTGTGGCTGCCGTACATGATCCTGCCGATCCACACCGCGCTCGAACAGCTCCCGGCGCAGCTGCTCGACGCGTCGGCGGACCTCGGGGCCCGCGCGGGGCGCACCTTCCGCTCGGTGGTGCTGCCGATGGTGCTGCCGTCGGTGGCGGCCGGCTCGGTGTTCACCTTCTCGCTGAGCCTCGGCGACTACATCACCGTGCAGATCGTCGGCGGCAAGACGCAGCTGATCGGCAATCTCGTGTACTCCAACATCGAGTTGAACCTGCCCATGGCCGCCGCGCTGGGCACCGTCCCGGTGGTCGTGATCGTCCTGTACCTGCTGGCGATCCGCCGGACCGGCGCCCTCGACAGTCTGTGACCCACCCCCGGAGAGGATGAGCGACGTGCATCTCGGCCGCAGTGCGCGCATCGCCCTGCGCATCGGCGCCGGGCTCGGTTTCGCGGTGATCTACGTCCCGCTGCTGCTGGTCCTCGCCAACTCCCTGAACCCGGACCGCAGCGCGAGCTGGCCGCCGCCGGGCCTGACCGGGCACTGGTGGTCGGCGGCCGTGCACGACTCCGGCGCCCGGCACGCCCTGTGGGTGTCGGTGAAGGCGGGGCTCGGCGCGACCGCCGTCGCGCTGGTCCTCGGCACGCTGATCGCGTTCGCCGTGGCCCGGTACCGCTTCTTCGGCCGGGACACGGTGTCGTTCGTGGTGGTGCTGCCGATCGCGCTGCCCGGCATCGTCACGGGCATCGCCCTGAACTCCGCTTTCAGCACGGTTCTTCAGCCGCTGGGCGTGGGGCTCGGGCTGTTCACGGTGATCGTCGGGCATGCCACGTTCTGCATCGTCGTGGTGTTCAACAACGTGGTGGCGCGGCTGCGCCGCACGACGGGCTCGTACGAGGAGGCGGCCATGGACCTCGGCGCGACCACCTTCCGCGCCTTCTTGGACGTCACCTTCCCACTGGTGCGTTCGGCGCTGCTGGCCGGTGCGCTGCTGTCGTTCGCGCTGTCCTTCGACGAGATCGTGGTCACCACGTTCACCGCGGGGCCCGGCATCGAGACCCTGCCGATCTGGATCTTCGACAATATGACACGGCCTCAGCAGGCGCCGGTGGTGAACGTCGTGGCCGCCGTCCTGGTGCTGCTCTCGGTGGTCCCTATCTACCTCGCGCAGCGGCTGTCGGCGGACACGGCGACCTCCAGCCGGGTGTGAGCCGGGGTTCGGACACGCGCGGGGGACGGCCGGTGCGGGCGTGCCGCGCGCCGTACTGGAACCCTGCGGCCCATGAGCAACCCTCCCAGCGTGAACAGCTATGTCGACCGGGTCACCGCGGGACCCGGCGGGGCGATGACGGACGAGGCCGGGATCATCACCGGCGACCTCACCGTGGCCACGATCCTGCGGTCGGACGGCCGCAGCGCGCGCGTCGCCGTCCAGCACTTCGGCGGCGACACCTGGTACACCCTCACCGGCAGTCCGGCGCCGGTTCCGGACGGCCGACTCGCCGCCTATCACCGTGACTTGCTGGGCCGTATCCGCCGGGGTGGCGGCACCCGCGCGACCTGACGGACAGTCAATTCTGCCCAGCGAGCGATCGGTCGGCTCTTCCACGAACACACAAAAAGGCGGCTCCCGCACCTTGACCCCGGTTTGGTCCAGACCAATCATGGCCTGGACCAGTAGCCCCGGCCGGGCCCTGCCGTGCGACACCCCCACCTCGATCGACCGTCGTTCGCCAACCGGGAGAACCCGATGAGACGTCCGAGATCCGTACGCGCCCTGCTCACCGGCGTGGCCACCCTGGCCGCGTCCGCGGGGCTCGCCCTGGGGATCGGGGGCACCGCGCACGCGGCGACTCCGCTGCCCGCGCATGTGTTCGCCCCCTACTTCGAGGCCTACAACGGCGACAGCCCCGCCGCCCTCGCCCAGTCCTCCGGCGCCGGGTACCTCACCATGGCCTTCCTCCAGACGGAGAAGAAGGGCTCCTGCACGCCCTACTGGAACGGGGACACCGGCACCCCCGTCGACCCCTCGGTCTACGGCTCCGACTTCAGCGCCATCCGCTCGCGCGGCGGCGACGTCATCCCCTCGCTCGGCGGGTACGCGGCCGACAACGGCGGCACCGAGATCGCCGACAGCTGCACCGACGTCGACTCCATCGCCGCGGCCTACGAGAAGATCATCACCACCTACGACGTCTCCCGGCTCGACATGGACGTCGAGGACAACTCGCTGACCGACCAGGCCGGCATCGACCGCCGCAACCAGGCCGTCAAGAAGGTCCAGGACTGGGCCTCCGCCAACGGGCGCTCGGTGCAGTTCTCGTACACCCTGCCGACCACCACGACCGGCCTCGCCGACAGCGGGCTCGCCGTGCTGCGCAGCGCCAAGAGCGCGGGCGCCGAGGTGGACGTCGTCAACATCATGACGTTCGACTACTACGACGGCGCCACCCACCACATGGCCACCGACACCCAGACGGCCGCGAGCGGTCTGCACGACCAGCTCGCCTCGCTCTACCCGAACCTGTCGGACAGCCGGCTGTGGAACATGATCGGCGTCACCGAGATGCCCGGCATCGACGACTACGGCGCGGCCGAGACCTTCACCACCGCCGACGCCACCGCCGTGTACGACTGGGCGGTCTCCAAGGGCCTGAACACCCTGTCCTTCTGGGCACTCCAGCGCGACAACGGCGGCTGCCCCGGCACCGGCGGCTCCGACAGCTGCTCGGGCATCAGCCAGGACACCTGGTACTTCACCCACACCTTCGCGCCGTTCTCGGGCGGTACGACCACCCCGCCCGCCGACGACTTCTCGGTCTCCCTCTCCCCCGCCGCCGCCTCGCTCGACCCGGGCGGTTCCACCACGGCGACCGTGAAGACGTCCGTGACCTCGGGCAGCGCCCAGTCCGTCGACCTGACGGTCAGCGGCGCGCCGAGCGGGGTGACGGCCACGCTGAGCCCCGCCTCGGTCACCGCGGGCGGCAGCTCCACGCTCACCGTGAAGACGTCCGCCTCCACGGCCCCGGGCACCTACCCGCTCACCGTGACCGGCACGGCGGGTTCGGCCAAGCACGGCTCCACCTTCAGCCTGACCGTGAACGGGGCCGGCGGCGGCACCCCGACGGCCCTGGCCAACGGCGACTTCGAGAGCGGCTCGCTGTCGCCCTGGACCTGCGACAGCGGGGCCGCGGTGGTCTCCTCCCCGGCGCACGGCGGCGGCCACGCCCTGAAGACCGAGCCGGCCTCCTCGGCGACCGGCCAGTGCGCCCAGACCCTCACCCTCAAGCCGAACACGTCGTACACGCTCAGCGGCTGGGTGGAGGGGTCGTACGCCTACCTCGGCGTCAGCGGTGGGGCGACGGCCAGTACCTGGACCTCCTCCTCGTCCTGGCAGAAGCTGACGGTGCCGTTCACCACCGGCTCCTCCGGCACGGTCACCGTGTACGTGCACGGCTGGTACGCCCAGGGCGCGGTCTACGCCGACGACCTCGCCCTGTCCTGACCGCCCTCGCGGCCGGGCCCACCCGCTGATCGCACCGGGTGGGTCCGGCCGGGTCCTCGCCCCGCGCCGCGCGGTGATCTTCCGTAGCCTGAAAGAGGCTTCCCGGGAAGACGTGACCGCAGGCAGGAGAGAGGGCCGTGATCGAACTGGCCGCGGCGTTCGCCGTCGCGGGCGCGGCGAGCAACGCCGTCGGCACCGCGTTCCAGCGCAAGGCCGCCGCCGCGAGCAGCCGCGGCGGGATCCGGCTGCTCGCGGAGCTGGTGCGTCGGCCGTTCTGGATGATCGGCATGGCGGGTGTGATCTGCGCGGCCCTGTTCCAGAGCCTCGCCCTGGTCAACGGCCCGCTGGCGCTGGTCCAGCCGCTGTTCATCCTGGAGCTGCCCTTCGCGCTGCTGATCGCCGCCCCGCTGATGCACCGGCGGCTGCCCCGCTCGGGCTGGTGGGGCGTCGGGGCCTGTGTGGCGGGCCTCGCCGTGCTGCTGATCGCCGCCGCGCCGCACGGAGCGCTCGACCAGGCACCGCTCACCCGCTGGATCCCGGCCCTGTGCCTGTGCGTCGGCGCCATGGCCGCCACCGTGCTCCTCGCCGCCCCCGGGCGCCCGGCGCCCCGGCGCGCCGCGCTGCTGGCGGCCGCCTCCGCCACGGGCAACGCGCTGACCGCCGCGCTGCTCAAGTCGGCGTCGGGCACGTTCGCCGACCACGGGTTCCTGGCGTTCCTGCGGTCCTGGCAGACGTACGGCTTCGCGCTCACCGGGGTGGCCGCCGTACTGCTCCTGGAGAACGCGCTCCAGGCGGGCCCGCTGGCCGCCGCCCAGCCCGCGCTGACCATCGGCGACGCGGTGGTGAGCCTCGCCCTCGGCATCACCCTGTTCGACGAGCGGATCCGCACGGGCTGGTGGCTGGTGCCCGAGGCGGGCGGGGCGGTGCTGATCGTGGCGGGCGTGCTGGTGCTGAGCCGGGCCGTGCAGCATCTGCGCCTGCTCCAGGTGCCGGCCGAGGAGGAGGCCGCGACCTGAGCGGCGTGAGCGGCCTCGCGGATCAGCTCGGTCGCACGAGTCGTACGTCGTCCACGCCGAGCAGGCCGAGGAGCGGCACCTTGGCGATCCGCTGGGCGGGGTCGACCACGAGCCCGGCGCCGCGGACCAGGTCGAGCAGGAGTTCGGCGAGCGGCATGACCATGTGCCGGCCCCAGCAGCGCTCCGAGGAGTGGCCGAAGGGCAGGTAGCCGGGGGTGTCCTCGGGGTCCAGGTGGTCCCAGCGCTCGGGGCGGAAGGCGTCGGGCTCGTCCCACAGGGCGGGGTCGCGGTGGGAGAGCAGGGGCAGCAGCAGGACGTCGTCGCGGGCGCCGATCCGGCCGTCGATGGCCGGGTACTCGGGCGAGGCGTTGCGCAGCAGGTTCCAGGAGGGCGGCAGCAGGCGCAGGGACTCGTGGATGATGTTGCGGTTCGGGGTGCCGTCGGCGAAGGGCGCGCCCAGCCAGAGCGCGTTGGCGACCAGGGTGGAGACCGTGAAGCAGACCGGGGCGGCCGCCCTGCGGTACATGCCCATCGCGTACCGGCGTTCGTGGTAGCCCCGTGCCTGTGCCGTCCGCGCGCCGAGGCCGGTGAGCCGGTCGTCCGGGCGGGGCCAGCCGGGCAGCGCGGCGCCGACCGCGATCACCGACCAGGTGAGCTTGGGGGTGAGTTCGAGGGTGCGGCTCATCAGCATCCGCAGCCGCCGGGGATCGCGGCCGAGGACGAGGTCACGCAGGAAGAGGTGACCGGTCAGCGGCCAGGAGCCGGTGAGGTCGGCGTTCCTGGCCACGGGTCCGGCGAGGGCCTCGCGGACGTCGTTGCCGAGGGTGCGGGTGATCCGGGAGGCATCGGCGCGGCTGATGGAGCGGCCCTGCAACGGCTTGAAGGTGGGGCGTTCGGTCTCCGTCGCCCGGCGCGCGGCGAGGATGCGGTCGGACACCTCGGGCCCGGCGACGCCGATGGTGTCGGGCTCCAGCCGGAAGACGTCCTGGCCCAGGTGGTCGCGGATGAGCGCGGCGAGCCGCGGGGCGAGCACGGTGGTGCGCGTTCGCGCTGCGGGTGACGGCGACGGCGGCATGGCGGACGCTCCGGATGCGAGGACAGGGGCGAGATGGGCCGAGGGGGAGGCCGGGGAAGGCCGCGCCGCGGTGGGACACCGTCGTCCGGCCGGCCCCGGGAGGGTGCGCGGCCGGACAACGGTGTCAGGCGCCGCGCGGGGCGGCGGTACGCCGTCAGTACCAGATGTACCAGGCGTTCGCCTTGAGGCTCTTGCTGGCCGCGACCTTGTTGCGGATGGCGAAGAGAAGCTTCATCACTGCACCTCCTGTCGAGTGGGCTGGGTGACGCGTGTCGTCCCGTGCGAGCCCGTGAAGATCACGTGTCGGTGACTCCGGGAAGCTTCCCTTGATCGGTCATCGAATAATCACGATCGAACATAACTGGCCTTTCAGATAATGGAATTCGGTCATTTTCCCGTCATCGATGCCCTGATAGGACTCGACACCGACACCGGTACGCGCCCCACCGGTCCCCTGCGGCGTCCGCACTGATGGCGGAGGGTGGCGACCGTCCGGATGCAGGACGGCACGACGGCCACAGCGGACGGAGGGGCGGTCACGCCTCCGGGGATCCGGCGGGCGCAGATTGGCCGAATGCACACGTGGCGGACGGCCGCGTTCCGGCGCTCGCGCGGTTTCCGGGCCCTTTTTGTCCACCACGCCGGACCAAATGACCCCTTTCATACGCTTATCGTCCTTATTGTGCGGGGTAGCGGACGAGTCGCGTGTCCCGGTCGAGGAGGCGATGGCGTGGCGACGAGTGGAATCAGCCGCCGGAGGGTGGCGCGCCTGACCCTCGGCGCGGGCCTCGGCGTGGCCACCGGCACGCTGACCGGATGCGGCAGCAACGGGTGGGGCGGCGGTTCGGCGGGACCGGGCGGGGAGCGGCAGGCGCCCCGGCTGATCGGCGACGGCTCTACGTCGTACACCGGCCGGCAGCCGAACCAGCCGGAGGCGCCCACCCCGCTCGAACCGGGCGAGACCCCGCCGCAGTTCGTGGTGTTCTCCTGGGACGGCGCGGGCGAACTCGGCACCGGGCTGTTCCCGCGCTTCCTCGAACTCGCGCGCGAGCACGACGCCCGTATGACCTTCTTCCTGTCCGGCCTCTACCTGCTGCCGGAGGACAAGAAGCGGCTGTACCGGCCGCCGAACAACCCGGTCGGCGCCTCGGACATCGGTTATCTCACGGACGAGCACATCAGGCAGACCCTGAAGTACGTCCGCCGGGCCTGGCTCGACGGGCACGAGATCGGCACGCACTTCAACGGGCACTTCTGCGAGGGCTCCGGATCGGTGGCCGACTGGACCCCGGCGCAGTGGCACGCGGAGATCGAGCAGGCCCGGTCCTTCGTCAAGTCCTGGCGGACCAACACCGGCTGGCGCGACGAGCCACCGCTCCCCTTCGACTACGACAAGGAACTCGTCGGCGGCCGCACCCCGTGTCTCCTCGGCCAGGAGAACCTGCTGCCGGCCGCGCGGGAACGGGGCTGGCGCTACGACGCCTCGTCACCGGGCGGGGTGCAGCGCTGGCCACGCAAGCGGGGCGGCCTGTGGGATCTGCCGTTGCAGGGCATCCCGTTCCCCGGGCGCAGCTTCGAGGTGCTGTCCATGGACTGGAACATGCTGGCCAACCAGTCCCTGAACTCGACGCGCGCGCCGTCGTACAACTACCCCTACTGGCGCGCCCAGACGTCGCAGGCGTACATGGCGGGGTTCGACCGGGCCTACGAGACGAACCGCGCGCCGCTGTTCATCGGCAACCACTTCGAGCAGTGGAACGGCGGCATCTACATGGACGCGGTCGAGGAGGCGCTGCGGCAGATCGCCGGGCGGCCCGAGGTACGGCTGGTCTCCTTCCGGCAGTTCGTCGACTGGCTCGACGTCCAGGACCCGGCGATCCTCAGGCGGCTGCGCACCCTGGAGGTCGGCGAGAAGCCGGCGGGCGGCTGGAGTTCGTTCCTGCGCCCGGCCGGGCGGGGCTGAGTCACCGGGTGGCGCGGCGGCGGCGTACACCTCGGCGAAGACACAGCCCGCCCCGGCCGGCGCGGCGCCGATGTCACGCACGCGCACCCTGCGCGGGTGATCAGCCGGGGGTGGTCATGCGCTGGGTGCCGATGACGGACAGCAGCCGCAGGGCCTGTTCGGAGGGAGAGCCGGGGACGGCCGTGTAGATGACCACGTGCTGGTCGCGGTCGGTCACTTCGAGGGCGTCGCAGTCGACGGTGACAGGCCCGACCAGCGGGTGCCGGAAGGTCTTGGTCAGGGCCGGGTCGGCGGCCACGTCGTGGGCGGCCCAGAGTCGGGCGAACGCCTCGCTGCCCTCGCGGAGTTCGCGGATGAGGCCGGTCACCTCGGGGTCGTCGGGAATAGCGGACGGCGGCGGTGCGCAGCCGACGGGCCGCGCGCCGTGCGAACGCGTCGGCGTCGGACACCCCGTACAGGCGCCGGCCCTCGGTGAGCGGTCCGAGGAAGACCCGGCGGGCGAGGTTGCGGTCGCGGCGCGGCAGGGCCGAGAAGTCCTCCATGAGGGCGGCTGCCAGCTCGTTCCAGGCGAGCACCTCCAGCGTGGCCGAGGTGACGAAGACGGCGGCTCCCGGCAACCGGTGCACCAGGTCGAGGACGCTCCGCCGCACCTCGCGTGGGGGGCCGGGCGCGGGGATCGGCGGGGCGTCGGCCGGCCGGTGGAGGTGGTCGCGTTCGGCGTCCGACAGCCGCAGAGCCCGGGCCAGCCCGGCCAGCACCTCGCGCGAGGGGCGCGGGGCGCGGGCCTGTTCGAGGCGGGTGTAGTACTCGGTCGAGATGAACGCGAGCGCCGCCACCTCCTCGCGGCGCAGTCCCGGCGTGTGGCGGCGCGGCCCCGCGCGCAGCCCCACGTCGGCCGGTCCGACCCGCTCACGCCTGCTGCGCAGGAAGGCTCCCAGTTCCGCTCTGTCCACCGCTCCAGTGTGCGGGTCCGCCGGACGGCCCAGCCAGGTACAGGTGGTGCCTGGATGGGGCCGGACCGAAGGCGCAGGCTCGTGGACATGGACAGCACACAGAACAACGGGACACCTCGCTCGGCGCCTGCCGGGCTACTGGCCGGCAAGGTCGCTTTCATCACCGGTGCCGGACGGGGTATCGGCGCGGCGGCGGCGCGGCTGTTCGCCCGGGAGGGTGCGCGGGTGCTGCTCGCGGCACGTACGGAGGCTCAGCTGGAGGCGGTGGCCGAGGAGATCCGGGCGGCGGGCGGAACCGCGGACCACGTGGTGTGCGATCTGGCCGACGGGGCGAGCGTAGGCGCCGCCGTGGACCGCGCCGTTCAGCGGTACGGCCGCCTCGACATCGCGTTCGACAACGGCGGGATGATCCAGCGGCCGGTTCCGCTGGACGAGATGCCGGAGGCGGAGCTGGACCGCGTCTACGCGGTGAACATGAGGGGCGTCTGGCTGGCCATGGCCGCCGAGATCAGAGCCATCCGGGCGACCGCCGGGACCGGCGCCATCGTCAACAACTCGTCCGTGGGGAGCCTGCGCGGGAACCCCGAGCTGCCCGCGTACGCCGCGGCGAAGCGGGCGGTCAACAGCATGACCGCGTCGGCGGCCGTGGCCTACGGCCCGGAGGGCATCCGCGTCAACGCGGTCGCGCCGGGCTTCACGCTGACGGAGATGACCCGGACCTGGGAGGCCGCGAGTCCCGGCGTCGAGCAGCGGATCACGGCGGGGATCCCGCTGGGCCGGCCGGCCGCTCCGGAGGAGATCGCCGAGGCCGCCGCGTGGCTCCTCAGCGATCGGTCCTCCTTCGTGACCGGCACGGTGCTGCGGGTCGACGGGGGTGCCCGCGCCTGACCCGGGCTTTCGTCAGTCGAGGCCCATGACGCTCATGGTGCGCTCGGCCATGCGCTGCTCGCCGAGGGCGTTGGGGTGGACCGGCACGAGGTTCGAGCCGAACAGCAGCGGCTCGATCCAGCGGGTGCCCGAGGCCTGGCAGGCGTCGTGTCCGTCGGAGACCTGTGAGAAGTCCACGAAGGTCGCCCCGGTCTCCTCGGCGGCGCGCTGGACGACGGAGTTGAGGTGGGCCTGGAGGGCGCGCAGATACGGGATGTCGCCGGAGGCGATCGGCAGCTTGACGAAGCAGGACGCGTCGAAGGAGGAGGGCACGATCCACGGGTAACCCAGCACCGCCACCCGGGCGTTGGGCGCCTTGGTCCGCAGGGCGGTCAGGGCGCTCTTCAGCGCGGGGTAGGTGTTCGCGTCGATCGCGTCGTCGAAGGACGTTCCGTACTTGTCCTTGCAGGGGTGGCCGGAGCCGGCGCTGAGGACGCCGGCGACGCCGCAGTCCACGATGGCGCTGACGAAGGTGCTGTTGTCGTTGCCGCCGATGGTCAGGGTCACCAGGTCGGTGTCCGCGTTCACCGCGTCCAACTGCGGTGCCACGTTCGAGTACTGGGACTGGGTGAAGTCCTTGGTCTGGGCGCCGCCGCAGGTGACGTCCGTCAGCGAGGCGCCGGTTGCCTGCGCGAGGACGTGCGGGTAGTTCACGGTGGAGCGCAGGCAGAGCAGATTGCTGGTGTCGATGGGCGTGACACCCGAACCCGCGCTGTAACTGTCGCCGAGGGCCACGTAGTCGAGGGGCGTCGCCGCATGGGCGGGGGCGGCGGTGAGGCCGAGGGCCAGCGTGCCGGCGAGTGCGGTCGCCGCGGCGGCGACACGGCGCAGGGTGGGGGTGGGCATGAGGTGTGCTCCCTCTTCATACGCGACTGGTGCGGGACAGGGGGTATCGCCGGGCGTCGGGGCGCGGGTGGGGGCGTGCACGACGACGGCCGTGGAGCAGGGAGTTGCGGTACTACCAGCGAGTTCTACCGCTAGGTAATGTGCGGGCAGCTGATCGCCGAGTCAACATCACGGACCGAAGTTCTTGAAATGCTCATGAAATATGGGCGTCGAAATGCCGTTGTTACGGGAGGACTTGCCGGCACAGATCCAGGCGTGGGTGATGAGCTGTCAGGGCACCTCGGCGGTGCGATCGGCGCATGACGGATCATTCGAGCACGAATGGACCCGCGAGCGGTGTACCGACGGCCACCGACCCCGCCGTGTCGGTGGCCGGTGGTTTCCACGTATGCCACCGAGCCCGGCACCGCATTCGCCCGGGAGCCGGGCGCCTGACGCTGACCTGCGGGAACGGGGATAGAGTGCGGGGCATGGCGGGCCCTCGCCGGCATCCTCCCGCGCCCCGCCGCACCAATGACCCCCTTGCCGAAAGGACGATCATGGACCAGTCCTCCCCCGCGCCCACCGTGGAGCGTGTGGACGCGCGGCACCGCTACGAGATCCTGGTCGGCGGCGAACGCGCCGGCCTCACCGCCTACCGTGACCGGGGCGAGCAGCGGGTCTTCTTCCACACCGAGATCGACGAGGCCCACGCCGGGCAGGGCCTGGCCGGGCAACTGGTCGAGTACGCCCTCACGGACGTGCGCGCGCTCGGCAAGCGCATCGTGCCGGTGTGCCCGTATGTCGCCAAGTTCCTCAAGAAGCACGAGGAGTTCGCGGACATCACCGACGAGGTGACGCCCGAGATCCGGAACTGGCTGGACACGCAGCTCGGCTGATCCGCGGGCCTCCCGCCCGCCCCGGCGCCGAGGGCTTGCCATCCCCGCCCGGCGATGGCAAGATCCCTCCAGCTCGAACAGCCTTTTCACAGCCCTCACTTCTCCATGAAGGACTGAAGTCCATGGTCTCGGCGTCCCGCAGCGGCCGCCGTCGGAACTGAGCCCCCTGCCTGCGGCAGCGCGCTCCAGCGTTCCCACGCCCTCCTCACGGCGGCCCGACGATGCGGTGTCCAGCGCACCGCCCACCTCGCTCACCGAGGTGATCACTCGTACGCACGACCGCTTTCACCGTGAGGACCCTCAGCGTGTACACCGATGTCCAGAGTTTCGCCGTCGCCCATCTCCTGCGCCGCCCGGCGGCCTGCCGAGTGGGCGGTTTCGTCGTGGGTTTCGATCCGGCCACGACGAGCCCGTACGTCAACTACGCCACCCCCGTCCCCGGCGCCGAGCCCACCGACGCGGACGTGGCGGACCTGATCGCCGCGTTCCGCACGCGCGGGCTCACGCCCCGGCTGGAGTTCGCCCCGGACGCCGCCCCGCGGGTCGAACCGGCGCTCCGGCGGGCCGGGTTCGGCACGGAGGCGGTGCACGAGTACCTGGTCTGCACCCCCGCGACGCTCTCCGTGCCGACGGCTTCACCGGAGCCGGGGGCGTCGCCGGAACCGGGACGGACCCGGGACCGGGTCCGGGTGGAGGCGCCGGTCTCGGAGGAGGACTACGTCGCGATCGACACCGCGCTGGCCGAGGCGTTCGGCGGTGCGTGGGCGCCGTCCCCGGAGGGCGCGGCCCGCTTGCGGCGCACCGAGGAGAGCGGCGGGGCGGTCCGGTTCGTCCGCGCCGACGACGGGAGCTGTGCGGGCGGCGCCCTGTGCTCGGCGCCCGCCGAGGGCACGGCGGAACTGGCGGGCGTCGGCACGCTGCCCGCGTACCGGGGCCGGGGTATCGCCGCGGCGGTCACCGCGCAGCTGGCCGGGACGCTGTTCGCGCGGGGCGCCCGGACGGTGTGGCTGGAGTACTCGGGCGAGGGCTCGCGCCGCGTGTACGAACGCGTGGGCTTCCGGCCCGGCGGGACCCGGCTGTACCTGACGCACGAGGGGTGACACGGAGACCCTCAGGGCAGGGGGTTGTCCTTGACGAAGCGGCGGATCTCGTCGACGAGGGCGGCGGGGGCGTCCAGCTGGTCGAGCGTGCGGCGTCCGGGAACTCCACAGAGCGGGAGCACGGGAGGAGTCGCGCGAGGCGGCGGCCGGTGGCCGGTGGCCGGTGGCCGGTGGCCGGTGGCCGGTGGCCGGTGGCCGGTGGCATCATCCGGTCCTCGGCACCCCGGGCGACCAGGGGGCGGGTGAAGGAGGGGAGGTCGCCGGCCGCCTTCACCAGTTCCAGACCCTGTCGCGGAATTGTCCTTGATCGGTAACAGCGGGAGCCCGGGCGACTCCCCCGCCGTCCTGGCATGTGCAGCACACCACACAAGAGCCGGGGACACGGCGGGGAGCAGGGACGGACATGGCGCGGCACGCTGGGCGGGGATGGTACGGCCGGGTGATCGGGGCGGCGGTCGGGGTCACGGCGGTGGCGGCCGCCGCCTCGGTGTGGACCGCGCAGGCGGGGCAGAACACCCCGGCCGCACCGGCCCACCACAGCGCGCCGAAGGCGGTGGCCGTGTCCCCCGTCATCGCCCACTCCTCCGACGCGGGCGCGCACGCCGTCAACATCACCATCGACGACGGCCCCGACCCGACCTGGACCCCCCAGGTCCTCCAGGTGCTGCGGGAGAACGGCGTCAAGGCGACGTTCTGCATGGTCGGCCCCGAGGCGCAGGCGCACCCGGACATGGTCAAGCAGGTGGTCGCGGCCGGGCACCGGCTGTGCGACCACACGGTCTCGCACGACACCGGCATGGACCACAAGTCCGAGTCGTACCAGTCGCAGCAGATCCTGGACGCCGAACGGCAGATCACCGACGCGTCCGGAGGCGTGCGCCCGATGTACTACCGGGCGCCGGGCGGCGCGTTCACCCCGTACAGCAGGAAGCTCGCCGCCTCGCACGGGATGCGTCCGCTGGGCTGGAACGTCGACTCCAAGGACTTCGAACGGCCGGGCACCGACGCGATCGTCTCCACCGTCAGGAGCGAGCTGGCCAACGGTCCCACGCTGCTCTTCCACGACGCGGGCGGCGACCGCGCCCAGACCGTGGCGGCGCTGCGCACCCTCCTGCCGTGGCTGAAGCAGCAGGGATACGGCTTCGGCTTCCCGGTGCGCTGACCGCAGCGCGTCCCACCGGCCGGTGAACCCCCGGGAAATTCTTGGCCACCCAGCACCCCGGACGGGTGTTCGGTTCCTTCCGGGTGTCTACGATGAGCGCGTCCCGGCGGCGGTCAACCCGCCCCGCGGGCACCTGCGTACGTCGTCCGGAAAGGCTCAGCATGCCGTTGCCCCGCCTCGGCACGCGGTCGCATCGTCTCCGGACGGCGCCGACCGTGTTCCTCGTCCTCGCTGTCGCCCTCGCCCTGGTGGCCCTGTGCACCGGCGGCTCCGGACACAGGAAGTCATCCGCTCCGCGCCTCGTCGTCGAGGTCTCCGAGAGCCACTGCGGCCGGGGCTGGAGCCGCCCCGAGCCCGGGGTGCGGACCTTCGACCTGCACAACACCTCCGACGGCGCCGCCGAGGTCTATCTGGAGGACCCCGGCACCCACGCGGTGTACGGCGAGGTGGAGGGCATCGGCCCCGGCACCACACGCCAGTTGACGGTCCGGGTGGGCAAGGGCACGTACGCCTTCATGTGCGTGCCCGACGACGCCGACGCCGTCACCGGCCCGACCGTCCGGGTCACCACCGGACAGCGCGGCCCCGGCGCCGCGCCGGTCACCGAGCACGACCTCATCCCGCCCGCGCTCACCTACCAGAAGTGGGTGGGCGGCGGACTCTCCGCGGCCGTACGGCTTTCGGCCAGGCTCCAGGAGGCGATCGACCGCGGCGACCTCGCCGCCGCCCGCTCCGCCTGGCTGCCGGCACACCTCCAGTACGAGCGGCTCGGAGCGGCGTACAACGCCTTCGGCGACGCGGACGGGAAGATCAACGGCACCGACGCGGGGCTGCCCGGCGGGGTGCACGACCCGGGCTTCACCGGGTTCCACCGCATCGAGTACGGCCTGTGGCACGGCGGGTCTGCGAGTGGACTGCGCGCCCCGGCGGCGGCGTTGGTCAAGGCGCTCACCGGGCTGCGCGACAGCTGGGCGCAGAGCCGCATGGATCCCGCCCAACTCGGTCTGCGCGCCCACGAGATCCTTGAGAACACCGTGCAGTTCGAGCTGACCGGCCGCACCGACTACGGCAGCGGCAGCAACCTCGCCACCGCCCGCGCCAACCTCGACGGCACCCTCGAAGTCCTGTCGCGACTGCGCCCGCTGCTCACCACCCGGTACGCCGATCTGCCGGGACTCGACCGGGAGTTGACGCAGGCCGGACACACCCTCGACGGCTTCCGGCACGACGGGCGCTGGACGCCGCTCGACCAACTGACCCGCGCCCAGCGGGAGCGGACCGACTCGGTGCTCGGCGGCCTCGTGGAGCGGCTGGCGTCGGTGTCGACCCTGTGCGACCCCCGGAGGACCGTGTGAGCACCGCCGAACGACCCCATGGACTCGCCCGGCGCGGCTTTCTGCGCGGCGCCGCCCTCACCGGTGCGGGCCTCGCGACCGGCGCCGCCGCCCCCGGCGCCACCGCCGCCGAGCCGACCGCCGCCCTCGCGCCGTTCCACGGTGTCCACCAGGCCTCGGCGATCGCGGCCCCCCGCCGTACCTGTGTGTTCGCCGCCCTCGACGTGACCGCCGAGACCCGCGCCGAACTCGCCGACCTGATGCGCACGTTGACCGAGCGGGCCCGGCTGCTCACCTCCGGCGGCACGCCGGACCCGGCGGGTGTCACCGGGCCGCCCGCCGACTCGGGCATCCTCGGCGACCGGCTTCCCGGCGGGCAGCTGGCCGTCACCGTGGGCGTCGGCGCCTCGCTGTTCGACGACCGGTTCGGGCTCAAGGCGCTCAAGCCCAAGCGGCTGACCGCCATGCCCGCCTTCCCCGACGACGACCTCAGGCCCGAGTGGTGCCACGGAGACCTCAGCCTCCAACTGCACGCCGACGACACGGACACCACCCTGCACGCGCTGCGCGACCTCACCCGGCACACCCGGGGCGGCATCCAGGTCCGCTGGCGGATGGACGGCTTCTCCAGCCCGCCCCGGCCCTCCGGCACCCCGCGCAATCTGCTGGGCTTCCGGGACGGCATCGCCAACCCGGACACCACCAGCGCCCGCGAGATGAACCAACTGATCTGGGTGGACCGCGCCTTGGGCGAGCCGGACTGGGCCGTCGGCGGCAGCTACCAGGTCGTTCGGCTGATCCGGATGCTCGTGGAGTTCTGGGACCGGGTGTCGCTCAGCGAGCAGGAGCGGATCATAGGCCGGTCCCGCTCCTCCGGCGCGCCGCTGGACGGCGACCGCGAGCACGACACGCCCGCGTACGCGGACGATCCCAAGGGCGACGTCATCCCGCTGGACGCGCACATCCGGCTGGCCAACCCGCGCACTCCTGCCACCGCCCAGCAGCGGCTGCTGCGCCGCGCATACAACTACGACCGGGGCATGGACGCCAACGGCAACCTCGACATGGGACTGCTGTTCTCCTGCTACCAGCAGGACCTCGTACGGCAGTTCGAGACCGTGCAGCACCGGCTGACCGGCGAGCCGCTGACCGACTACATCAGCCCCTTCGGCGGCGGCTACTTCTTCGCGCTGCCCGGGGTGCGCGATGCCCAGGACTGGTACGGACGCGCCCTGTTCGCCTGACATGCCCGGACGCCCGCCCGCCCGGTCCGGCCCCTCTCCCCGCCTGACCGGGCAGTTCACCCGAACCTGTCCGGACAAGCCGACAGCCCGCTTGGTCAACACCCTGTCAAGTTTTCCCCCAGGTTCCCTGACTCGGTATTCATCCACGCGACATCATTGCTCCGCCGACGCGCCCCGCAAGGAGCGCAGCATGCCTGCTCGTACACCGCACAGACGTACTGTCCAAAGGGGTAGACCACCATGGCCAGCAGAGGAAGACGAGCCGCGACGCGCAGCCTGGTCGCGCTCGCGGGGGTCGCGGCGCTCACCGCGCTCGGCGGCAACGCGCCCGGGTGGGCGGCGACGCCCGCCCACGTGCACGGGGCCTCGTCGACCGCGACGCCGATCAAGCACGTTGTCGTGCTCTTCGACGAGAACATCTCCTTCGACCACTACTTCGCCACGTACCCGAAGGCCGCCAACACCGACGGCACGAAGTTCACCGCGTCGAAGCACACCCCGAAGGACATCGACACGCTCGCCCACGCCGGGCTGCTGGAGAACAACCCCAACCAGTACGCGCCGAAGCGGCTGTCCCCGTCCCAGGCGATGACCTGTGACCAGAACCACTCCTACGGCGCCGAGCAGTACGCCTACAACGGCGGCAAGGCCGACCAGTTCGTGCAGAACACCGAGGTCGACAAGTGCAGCGGCGGCCTGTTCGGCGAGCCGGGCCTGGTGATGGACTACTACGACGGCAACACCGTGACGGCGCTGTGGAACTACGCCCAGCAGTACACGCTGAGCGACCGCGCCTACAGCTCCACCTACGGCCCGTCCACGCCCGGGGCGCTCAACCTGGTCTCCGGCAACACGCACGGCGTGGTCTCCATCGACCCCACCACCGGCGAGCAGACCGGCAAGCCGGACCGGTACACGGTCCAGTCGCCGGACGCCAACGGTGTCGGCACGGTCGTCAACGACCCCGACCCGGCCTGGGACGACTGCTCCGGCAAGGACCACACCAGCAGCAACGCGCTGGCGTCGATGCAGGGCAAGAACATCGGTGACCTGCTCAACGACAAGAACGTCTCCTGGGGTTGGTTCCAGGGCGGCTTCCGCCCGACGACCGCGTGGAACGGCCAGTCCGGCTCCTACGCCAAGTGCGACGCCACGCACACCAACGTCGGCAACGCGTCCGTGGTGGACTACAGCCCGCACCACAACCCGTTCTCGTACTACAAGTCGACGGCCAACCCGCACCACCTGCCGCCGAAGTCCGTCTCCGAGATCGGCCACAACGGTCAGGCCAACCACCAGTACGACCTGACCGACTTCTCCGCCGCGCTCAAGGCGGGCAAGCTGCCGTCCGTCAGCTTCCTGAAGGCCGGCTCGTACCAGGACGGCCACGCCGGCTACTCGGACCCGATCGACGAGCAGCACTTCCTGGTCGACCAGATCAACGCGATCCAGAGCTCGCCGCAGTGGAAGTCCACCGCGATCGTGGTCGCCTACGACGACTCGGACGGCTGGTACGACCACGCCTTCGTCGCCCCGCGCAACGGCTCGACCGACAGCTCGGTCGGCTCCAACGGCAAGGCCACCGACGCCCCGGCCTGCCAGAGCGGCCCGAAGGCGGCCGGCGGATACGCGGACCGCTGCGGCCCCGGCACCCGCCAGCCGCTGCTGGTCATCTCGCCCTACAGCAAGGTGAACAAGGTCGACCACACGCTGACCGACCAGGCGTCCATCACCCGCTTCATCGAGGACAACTGGCACACGGGCCGCATCGGTGACGCCTCCTTCGACGCCCAGGCCGGCTCGCTCGGCGGGATGTTCGACTTCCGTCACCCGAACAACAAGCAGGTGCTGCTGAACTCCGACGGCTCCGTGAAGTCCGTCGGTCCGATCAAGCACGTCGCCCCGGTGCACACCAGCATCACCCCGGGCCCGGCCCTGCAGAACGCGGCCGACGCCACGGACGCGTCCTTCCCGGCCCTCCCGGTCGGCCTCGGCGTCGGCGCCCTGCTGGCCGCCGGTGTCACGGGCACGTACCTCACGATGCGCCGCCGTCAGCAGGCCTGACGACAGCAAGCGCACACGGGTGTGCCCCCGGCCGACGGCCGGGGGGCACATTGCGGGGCAGCGCGTCGCCATGGATGGGGCCCGGC
>NZ_JBSFLI010000049.1:0-40301 GCF_053598955.1 Streptomyces sp. NPDC001056
CGCAGCCCGATCGCCTACGAGACAGCGTCCCGAACAACATCAACTACGCTGACGCCAGCCGCATAACCCGTGTCCAGAACTCGGGGTCAAGGCCCCCCAATCGAGCAGCAGACCCATACCTGTGGCCTGAGCCGCGTTCATGGTGATGTGGGCTTGCGGGCGAGGATCTGGATCCCCGTTGACTCGTGACCGTTCATGGTGGTTACCGTGATGGTCCGGGTGTCGATGGTCTGGAACCCGGTGAGCAGGGTGGAGAACCATTCACGGGGGTGGTGGCGGCAGACCGCGCCGTCGCCGGTTTCGAACACGCCGTAGGTGCCGTAGTGATCAGCATGGCGGTCGTAACGGCTGTGGTTGCGTTCGTCGTCTTGCAGCAGAAGGTCGCTGATGTAGAGGGTCCCGCCGGGCTTGAGGACGCGGTTGAGCTCAGCGATCAACCGGTGCTGGGCTTCATCGCCGGGGATGCAGGTAAGCACGGCGAAGAGCAGAACGGCGTCGAAGCCTGCGTCTGGGTAAGGCGAGGCCGGCGGTGCGTCCAGGGCGGCAAAGCGCATGGTGGGGTGCAGGCGGCCGGCCCGGTTGATCATTGCCGGTGAGGTGTCGGCGCCCGTGAGGTTGTCGAAGCCGTGCTGTTCGAGTTCCTTCATGATGCGGCCGTATCCGCATCCGTAGTCGAGGATCGCGGCGTGCCTGCTGATCCCGTCGAGCCAGGGCAGGTGGAGCGGGTGCGTGAACGTCTTGGTGGCCGCGGCGGCATCCCAGTAGGGAACCTGACTGTCGAGGTCGGACATGGCGGATGCCTCTCTGGGCGCTTGGCTGAAGCTGGTCATGCTGCCACGGCGGCGGGCCGCTCGACGAGTTGGCCGGGCTCACGCTCGGCCGTGACCAGGCCGGACGGCTCGCAATGGATTTGACGACCCGCGCTCGTTGCCGGTAGTCGTCGATGCGGACAGCGTCGAGGCACCAGGTACGGCCTGGGGCGCCGGCTGTCATGTGGGGGGAGGGCATCGTGAATGCTTGGGGCTGGATACTTCTGCTCGCTCTGGCTGCGGCAGCCGCGGTCGGCAGGCAGCTCTACCGTTATCCGGGCGGCTGGAAGTTCGCCTTCGCCCCCGAGTACGACGGCGCGCGTAGTGATCTCGACAGTGCACGGAGTGCCGTGCGCGGGCTGGAGCGCGCCGCACAGAAGGAGTTGGCCGACGCGCGCGGCGCCGTCGACGCCGCTGCCAGCGCTTACCGGCGCCGGGTGCGCAACGCCGAGGAACGCGTCGCCTACATGAGCGACCCCGGCCGTGGGGGTTACCGTGACGAACTTGGCGCTCTGTCTCTCTACGAGCACGTCCTGGCAGTCTCGACCGACGACTTCAGCGGGGATCTGCCCCTGCACGAGATAGCCGTCCGCTCCGACCACACCAGGATGGCCAGCCACCTCTACCTGGTCGGCCCGGACGGACGCCAGCACCTGGTGACCTACGCCGCGGCTGACATCGCGGAGGAGCGTGTCCGCAAGTTCGTCGTCGACGTCCACAACGCCATCGCCGCCGCCAAGTCGTTCCAACTGGATCGGCCCGCCCGACTCCGACAGGCAAAGGCCGATCTCCACCAGGCTGAGAACGACACTTCCGAGCACGAGAAAGCCCGGCTGCGTCTCGAAGAGGTCACTGCCCGGCAGAACGCCGACCTCCGCATCTCTACGGCACGCCAGGACCTCGCTGCCGCTCACGACCGCTGGCAGGAACTCACGGGGCGCCGCCCCCACTGACCAACCGCCGCGGGGTGTCCAAGATCAGGGGTCAAGCCCCCCCACGCATCCCTGGCCTGGGCCCGGGCGCGCAAGGGGGTCGACGCGGACGGCCACGCCCCAGGGGCGGGGCATGGCCGCCGGCTCAGGTGCGGTTCCCCGCTCAGCGGTGCAACAGGTCCGGGTTGAAGGTCAGCGCCGGGGAGGCGTCGGCGGCCAGAGCGTGGGCCTGGTCGGGCCACCAGGCGCCGGCGATCGGGTCGACCGCGCCGTACTCCGGGTCGGTCGGACCTGCGGTGCCGCGGGTGCAGCTGCCGTCGGATTCACCGGGCACCTTCACCCACAAGTAGGCGTCGAGCAGCGGGTTGCCGGTGGCGGTGGTGGGGCGCACGCCGAGGCCGCGGCCGGGCGGGTTGCACCACTCCTGGGCGTCCGGGTAAGAGGCGGTCGGCGTCCACGGACCCTGGCCGTTGCGGCTGCTGTCGATCACGAAGTGGGTCAGCTGGGCGTCGGCGGGCACATGCGAGGCGTACCACGCGTCGGCGTCCGCAGCCGGCCACGACTGGTCCGCGCAGTCGCTCGGTTGGGCGCCTGCGGTGTTCCGCAGGTACCAGACGCACTTGGAGATCTGGGTTCCGTAACGGACCAGATTGCTGTCGGTCTGGTAGTTGGAGACATTGAGGAAGAAGCCCTGTGCCCGGGCCACCCCGCCGTCGATCAGCAGCTTGGACATGGTGCCGACGGGCTGCCAGGAGCTGTGGCCGGCGTCCAGGTAGACGACCGCACCGGGCTGCTGCTCCAGCCGGTCCACCGCGCCGTTGATCTCCGCGAGCCGGGCGGTCTGCTGCTCGGCGGTGCCGCCGCAGTACGCGGGGGAAAGGGCCAGCCCGTCGGGCTCCAGGATGACCACGGTCTTGTGGTCGTCGATGCCCTTGGCCAGGGCGTCGACCCAGGCGGCGTACTCCTCGCCGGTGGCGGCGCCGCCCGCGGAGTACTGCGAGCAGTCGCGGCCGGGGACGTTGTACGCCACGGTGACCGGCACCCGCTTCTCCACCGCGGCCTTGGCCTGGAGCTTCGCCATGTCGTCCGTGGTCTGCTCGGGGTCAGCGGTGCCGGTGAACCACTGGGCGACCGGGTACGAGGCCATCGCGGCCATCGCGGCGGCGTCCGCCTTGTCGCCCGCCTTGAGGTCGGCGAAAGACTGCTTGGCCGCCTTGCTCGCGGGCTCGACGTAGAACCTGGTGCCCTGGGCGAGCAGGTGATCGTCGGCGGGGGACGCCTTCGCCGCGTCGGCCGGTGCTGCGCACAGGCCGACGAGGGCGGCTGTCGCGGCCGCTGCGGCGAGGAAGGGCCCGGCCTTGCGGGTACGGGGCACGGATGGACTCCTCGGGTCGAATGAAGTGGGAGCGCTCCCAAACGTTAGTCCCACATCAAGTCAGGCAGCCAGGGCGGCGTCAAGAGAGCTGTCGGCCCGATTTCCTCATGATTCGTCCAGCCCCGCGACGCCGGTGATGCGCCGCAGGTCCTCCAGGCTCACTTCCTCCTGCCGCAGACAGTCCGCGCCCTCTACCCACGCCAGGACCGGTCCTTTGCCCGTCCGGGAGCCCTCCCCCGGCCGCGTCCGTCCCGCCGGAGACGACGATCTTGTGCAGATACTCGGCCTCGCCGCGAAGGCCGCCGCCTTTAGAGGTCGTTTCCACCTGTTGTGCAGGGAAATGAATGGACATCTGGAGCGCGAGGCCGTGGTATTCGCGAGGTGCCCGGTGCGCTTTGGAGTCTGGGGCCAGTGAGGGAGACGAGCGGGGCGTGGTGAGGCTTCTTCCTGTCTCATCCCAGAAAGGCCGGCGCGGCCGCTCCAAGCGGCACCGTCAAGGCCCTGAAGCCCCTGGTCACGCAGACCTGGAAGACCGGTACGGGCGCGGCACGGTGCCCGTACCGTCCCAGGCCGCCTTCCACCGGCTCGTCCACCGGCTCGCCGGCCCCGCCGAACACCCCCACCGCTCCGCCCGTACTCTGCCCTCCCCGCCGGCGGGTGGGTGTTCGCTCCGGCCGTGGCGCTGCGACCGGGGCGAGAAGGTGCAGGTCGGCAGCTCACGATCGCCGTCGATGTGGCCGTCCGCGCCGTCCTCGCCGCCGTCCTGCGCCTGGCCCACGCCCGACTTCCGGCGTTGCAGGGGCTGCTGGCCCTGGACGAACGGCTCAAGGGCGTGGCGGCCCGGCCAGTGGTGCCCGAGACGATCGTCGTGGACGGGCAAGGTCTGTCTGTCCGCGGCGTTCACCGCCGCCTGGGAGACCCTCGGCATCGGCGTCCGGTCCGCTCCCCCACGCCTCTGCCGCCAAAGGCATCGTGGAGCGCACCTTCGGCACCGTCAACGCTCTGCTGTGCCAGCATCTGCCCGGTCAACCGGGCAGAGAGCGCCAGGACTTCGGCCCCAGGCCCCAGGCCATCACGGGCAGTAGGGGCCGTTGGGGTCGACGACGCAACTGACCTGCCAGTTGGTCCACGAGCCGTTGTCCCAGCGCATACGGAACCAGTAGTTGCCGTCTTTGCCGATGGCCGCGATGGTGAAGTGTGTGAGGCTGCCCAGATAGTCGACTTTGACCTGGCTCTGGGCCCAGCCCTCCATGGACAGCCAGCCGTTCCAGGACCCGTCGGTGTGGCTCCAGTTCGTCCACACCGCGTGGTCGGTGCCGACGACGAACTCCTGCTTCGTCCCGTCGTCGAAACGCGTCACCGTCACGCCGTACTCGCAGATGTACTTGTGGCCCTTGTCCTTGCAGGTGGACAGCGCCTGGGCCGGCGCGGCCGCGGCACCCACCCCCGCGAAGGCCGCCAGGGCGGTGACGGTCGTGACAACGCTCTTGAGTCTGCGCATCTGCTTGCTCCTTTGCCGAGTGATCCCACCGGTGAGGAGAGAGAACCGGCCTCCTCACCGCCCCGGCAAGCTGATCACGGACACCGAGGGTCAGACCATGCAGAAACACCGGCAGAAGTACGTTCTCCGAACGAGACGGAAACCGGGGCGCACAACGGTCGAAGGGCCCCACGGCGAAGACGGCGGGCAGGCCGCCCTCGAACGCCTCTGCCTCGCCACCCTCGCCCTCGACCCCACCGGTCGCGGGCAGCCGCCGATCTCCAGCCGAAGCCCGATGTCCTGCCGGGGTGCAATGTCCTGCCGGGGTGCACGGACAGCGGCGGCATGGCCGACCAGGGCATGAGACGTCAGAAGCTGCAGGTCCCAGGAGGCGGCGCGGGCGCGTGCTGCTCGGATCGCTACGGCCCGCCTCGTTCAGAAGGGTTCGGCGGCCCGCAAGAGGTCCGGCGGAAGGTAACGGGACTCGACGCGGATGGCCCAGCCCCGGCGGCGGGCGTGGCAGGCCAGGGCGAGGATGTCCAGGTTGACCGAGGCATCCGGATCGTCGGCGCGGTCGGCGACCGCGTAGTAGGCGCGGTGGGCTTCGAGAGCGTCGGCCAGGGCGAGGTTGAAGCTCTCCTCGTCGCCCTCCACGAGCTGCGACAGCAGCACGGCCGGCGGCGTGGCGAAGCCCCGGTCCGCGGCCCTCTCGGTCTGCTGGAGCGCCCGTTGTACGGCCTGTTCGGGGTCGGTGCCCGTCAGGTAGGCGTGCAGGGCTTCGCGGTAGGCGCTGAAGACGGAACCGTCCGGGCGGGCGAAGGCGGGGCCGGTGAGGACCAGCGGGGCGAGGTCCTCGCGTACTCCGGTGATCAGGGCGAAGGCGACGGCCTTCTGCCAGTTGTGGGCGCCGGCCTCCTCGGCCCGCTCGGCCGGGTAGCGCAGCGTGCGGCCGTCGACGGTCACCTCGACCTCGGTTCCCGGCTCGGCGAGGGCGATGCGGAACAGCGCCGCCCCCATCCGGGAGGCCAGCCGCAGGCGCACGAGCTGAGCGTCCGTGAGATCGCCGGGATCTCCCGCACGCCACTTGAACAGACGCTCCTGGTCGCCCATGACACTTTCGAGCCGCCAGACGGCGAGGGGTTCTCCGTCGGCGGCGGTGAACGCCTCCTCGGCATCCTTCTCGTACATGGCCTCGGTCCGCGGGTGCACGGCCCGCTCGCAGGCCGGCCGCTCCACCACCAGCGGGCCCGCGGCGAGAGCGGCGATCGCGTCCGGCCGCCGGTCGCGGCCGAACGCCGCGACCCGCGGTCCCCGCGTCTCGAAGCCGGTGAGCAGCGCGTGCGGGAGGTAGTCGCTGCGGACGGCGGGCGCCCAGCCCAGCGTCCGGTACGCGAGAGCGGCGAGGGCGATGGGGACGAGAGGGAGAAGGGTCTTCGGGGAGGCCGTGGAGCCGTGCCGGGCGGCGTGCCCGGCCAGGAGGTCGGCCAGCGCGGCGTCGAAGGCCTCCCGGTCCTCGGCGGCCAGGGCGCGCAGCGTGCGCAGCGCCAGGCTGTCCGGCCGGTCCAGGAGGGGCTCGCCGGTCTCCTCGGCGCGGGTACGGATCCGGTCGAGGGCCGCGTCGACGGCGGCGAGCTTGGCCTGCGCGCTCGGCGGGTACTCCTCGTCGTCGCCGGTGTCGTCCAGGACCACGGCCATCAGCCCGGTGGCGAGCTCGCCGAGGGGCGTAGCCCGCACCCGCGCGGCGAACTTGTCCCGGGCGTAGTGGAATGCCTCGCCGTGCCACCTGGCCTTGTCCCTGAGAACGGCGAGGCAGAGCGCGTCGATCCACTCCCCGGGCGTGACGCTCTCCTCGGGATGGTCGTCCCCCGGGTCGTAGCTCATGCCGAAGTTCACGTACTCCAAAAAGACCTGGAAGCCGCAGTGCGGGTGGTAGGCGGCGTAGGCGACGGCGCCGGCCGCGGCTTCGGAGGCGTCCTTGAGAGCGGCCTTTGCCTCCGGGATGTCGAGGCCGGGGGTCGCGACGGAGAGGGCGCCCAGGTAGTCGAGGAACTCGTCCGCGATCGACCGCCATTCGTAGGTGGTCATCCGGCCGCCCCTCGACATGGACCGCACCTGGCCGCCGATGCGGTTCGTGAAGTCCTCGCGTGCCGCCGACACGGCCGCCTCGCCCACCTGGTGACGCTCTATTCGCACTGCCCCGCTCCTTGATCGATCTCACTCCAGCCTAGGTGCGGGATCCGAACAGGCCGGCGCCTGCCGTGACCAGGATCCTTGGCCGGGCCGCTCCTGGGGCCGACGTGGAGGGAAGCCTCAGCAGCGGCGCGCCCCGCGCCGCCCCGCGCCGCCCCGCGCGGTCGGCCGCCCCGGTGAAGGCGTCCTGGGGGTGACGCGTGTGCCCGCAGCGCCGCGGCCGCGCGTCCGAGCGGGCAGGGGCGCCGCGCAGGAGGGGCGATCGGCGCGGGGGCATCTGTCGCCGCGCCGGCGATGGCGGCGGCCCCATGGTGGGTCGTGGCCGTCACCGTGATCGTGAGTGTCGCGGCGGCCGGTCTGCTCGCGCCGGCCCGGACTCCCGTGCCTGAGGATTCCGGGCACAAACGCGACGTACTGCTGGCCCGGATGCGTCACCGCGAGCGCCGAGCCCGCAACGGGCCGCCGTCTCAGCAGCACCGCACGGCGCGGTCACGGCGATGAGCGCCCGCCTGGCAAGCAGGGGGTCGTCACAAGATCGTCAACAGCCGTCTGGCGGGCCCGCGACTCGTCGGAGCCGGGGATACGGACTCCGGGGGCGTCGAGGAGGTCAGCCTGGGCGGCACGAATGCCGTGCGGGGCCTGGGGGCCGGTGCCAAGGGTGCGGCGGGCGGTCACGCGGCCATCGGGAATGTTTTGGCATCAGATCCCGTACTGAGGCGGTGTGTTCGGCTGGCCCGGGCCGCCTCAGAAGGGGGGCTCCCGGAGGGCCGGATCGCCTGTTGCGGGGACGGCCGTAGTGGGCGGGCAGACCGCTGGCGCCCTCGCCCTGGCTTTGTGCAGAGCCATCGCCCCGGCCCTGAGATGTCAGTCCCGTGTCAGGGGCCCGTGCCACTCTCTTTCACGTGAACGGCTCCGGAAACCAACGGGGTCGGGAGCGAGGAGAGGTGCCCGGAGTGGTTGATCGGGGACCAGCGAGCACGCCTCAAGGTCGGATCCTCAGGGGTCCACGCAGGTTCGAATCCTGCCCTCTCCGCATCACGCGGCACGCCGCTCACCGAGGAACTCCCGGTGAGCGGCGTGCTGATGGCGTGCAGCGTCGCAGGACGTGCGGACCAGGAGGGGGCCGGCGGCCTCCTCGATGGTGGGGGCCGCCGGCTCGGGTTCGGGGCCGGTGCGGTCGCCGGGGATGATCTGGATGGGGAAAGCGGGGCTCCTTGCCGCCCGTCGAGCGGTCGGCGGCATGGACGCGGACCGGGTAGGGGCCAGGCGGTTCGCGGTCCGCCAGGAGTGTCCGCTCCGGCACGGACGAGCTACGAGGGTCAGGCCGTCGAAGCCGACGAGGGTTTGTCGGCCGCAACCGACAGTGCGGACAGACCAGTTCAGCGGCGGCCAGCCGGAAGGCGCCCACACTCGGCGGCCCTGCGCCGTGGAACCGCCCCGCAGGTGCCGGGACGCCCCGCCCACGCCGGAGGTTGTCGGCGAGGCACACTTCGCCGAAGCCGGAACTGACCACCTTGGTTGCGTGTGCTTGCCGCACCATCGCCGAGCACGCGACGGTGGACAGCGCACCACCCCGAGGCACGGGGGCTGGGACGTACCGGGCAAGGTCTCTCGCGGCCCGACCGCGCGTGCGTGTCGCGACGGCCCGCGAAGGTCGCGAGCGCCGTCGAGAGGAGGATTCCGATGCGCGACGCCCCGTGCGTGGACGACGGGAAAGGCGAGGCGGCGGGCGAGGGACTCGCGCCTGCGCCGTCCCGGTCGTCGCGGAGGTGGTGGCCGTTTGTGGGTGCTTCACGGCACGTGTGGTGGGAAGGGGTGCGTACCGTGCTCGGCGTGGTGGAGGCGATCGCGATCCTGACTGACGCACAGGCCCTCGCCGTTGCGGCGAGGGCGCTCACTGCGGTGGTTGGCACGGTCGTCGACGCCGGCAAGCTTGAGCGACCGTGACGCCTGGGTCCGGCCGCTGTCGGGCGGCCGGACCCTCCTGCCGTTTCCGGCGTGCTCCTTCCAGGTAACAGCATCCGGAGGCGAGCGCCAAGGGACGTCCGTCCAGTCGTCCCGACGAGGAGCACGAAATCCGTTTCGTGCTGTCGGTGAGAAGGGGATTGTTCTTGTCCGCCCAGACCGATGGCTGCCGCGCTTGCGGTCGTGCACTGCCTCAGGCCCGGAAGGCGGGGCGCCCCCGGCAGTACTGTTCGAGCACCTGCCGTTCAAGCGGGCGCCGTGCCCGGGCGCGCGAGGCCGCCCGCGCGGCGCGGCAAGGCGGGCCCTGCGAGACCGAGTTGGCGGGCCGACGCTGCCCCCGTCCTGCCGAGCACACGCTGCTGGTGTGCGGGGTGCCGTTCCGGCTCTGCTCCCCCTGCCACACGATGACGGCCCGGTACCTGCTGGAGCAGCAGGTACCGGCCACCGACGTCGCGACGCCCCTGCCGGCGCCGGCACCTCGGATCTCCCCCGCGAAGCCGGCCGGCCCCGCCCGCCCCGAGGTGGGAGCCGCCCGGCCGACGCGCGTGCTGCTGGTCGAGGACGATGACACGCTCCGCACTGCGTTGCGCCTCCTGCTCACGCGCCACGGCTACACGGTCTTCGAAGAGGGCACAGGGCAGTCCGGCCTGCGCAGCGCCTATCTCCGGAGCCCCGATCTCGTCCTGCTGGATGTGATACTGCCCGGTATCGACGGATACGAGGTGCTGCGCCGTCTGCGGGCGGTCAGCGACATCCCGGTCATCTTCCTGACGGCCCGCAGCGACAGCGCCGATGTGGTCATCGGTCTCACCAGCGGAGCGGACGACTACATCGTCAAACCCTGCCACTCCATCGAGATCATCGCGCGCATCGAGCGGGTGCTGCACCGCTACCGGGCCGCTGAACGTCAGGACGAGGCCGTCTACGACGACGGCGTGCTGCGCCTGGACTCCCAGCGGCTGCAGGCGTGGGTGGCGGGCGCCCCGCTGCCGCTCTCGGTGACGGAGTTCCGGGTACTCGACCGCCTCGTACGCCATGCGAACGTGGTCCAGCACTTCGCGACGCTCCTGAAATCGGGCTGGGACGCTCCGGCCGCGGTCGGACGCGACCGGGTCAAGTTCACCGTGTCCCGGCTGCGCGGCAAACTCGACGGCACGCCCGTGGGTGGCGAGTCCGTCGTCTCGGTCCGCGGTATCGGCTACCTCTACCGCTCTCCCACCACCCCTCCGCTCCCTCCTCCCGGGCGCACCTCCCCACCAGTCGGCTACGGTCACGCGCCTACCCTGCAGGGCCTGTGAATGCCCGTGCCGGACACCGGGTGCCGCCCGGGCCGGTCACAACCCTGCGGCGAGGCGCCATCACCGGGTGCCATCGCCGAGTTCACCCCGACGAGCCGAAGTCGGTGACGCCCCACGTGATCCGCCTTCCTGAGCGGAGGGGTTGCTCGCCGGCGGTCAATCGTTCCGCATGCCTGCCATGTCCAGTGGAAGAGTCCGCTCTCGGACGCGCGCCGGAGAGGTCCGGAGTCGTCGTAAGCAGGCGGTGCTGCAGGATCTGTGTGCCGAAGATCCAGTACAGGCCGGGCCCGCTCGGGATTCCCGCCGCCACCGCGGGCACGGCGGTCAGGAGTTGCGCCACGCAGTGTGCCATGACGGCCTGGCCGGGGGTGGCGCCGAGGGTACGGGTGATGGTCAGGGCGCGCCGGGCCTGGATGGCGGTGCTCCGGCCGAGGAGCCGAGGAGTCGGGCGAGCGTGGAGCAGACCGGCATCGGTGCCACGGCTGCCCCGCCCAGCAGCAGGTTCGTGCTGCTGGGCAGGGCAGCCACGTGCGCAGGGACGAGATCGTCGCCCGACTCGTCGGCGCCGGACCCGAGGGCGAACCGGCATGCACCACGTTCGCCCTGCCGGTCAGCAGGTCCACCCAGAGCGGACGCTTCAAGACCCTCAGGGAAGCAGGCGTGATCCGCCGACGCGACGAGGGAACCCGGCGGCTGAACCGGCTGCGCCGAGATGATCTCGACGCCCGCTTCCCCGGCCCCGCAGGGACGTGACGTCATCGCCAACTGGTGACCCACCAGCACATGTGGCGGTCCGGCCGAGGCACGGCCGGGAAGAACGGCAGAACCCGGGAACCACGCTTGCGCCGGGTCCGCCTTGCGTAACCCGGCGTTGCCGATCGGGGACGTCGAGCCGGCGCCGGACGTCGCGGACAAGCCGAGGGGCGGCGTCGCCGGACAGAGCCACTGATTCATCAAGTCCCCTGTGCCGTAGGGGTGTTGTGCGGTGTACTTGCTCCCGGAACGAAGCCGCCGTCCCGTTCGTACGGCGGCCGGAGGGGGGAGACCGTGCCTGATCCGCAGAACGCGCAGCAGATGGCGGAGGCGCTGGCGATGACGGGTGCCTCGACGCTGGTCGCGGCGATGGCCACGGACACGTGGCACATGGGGCGCGGCGGCTTCGCGCGGCTGTTCCAGCGCCGCGGGAACGGCCTGCGCGGGATCGAGAGCCAACTGGACAACGACGCGGCTCTGGTGACCGGAGAGGACGCCGCCTCGGCGCGCGAGGCGCTGATCGGCCCGTGGCGGCTGCGGCTGGTCCGCCTGCTGCACGACCACCCGGACGCGGCGCCGGAGCTGACCGACCTCATCGAGCGGATCCGGGAACGGCTCCCGGAGGACGGGCGCCGCTGGACGCAGGACGTCCGCGCGTACGACCGCTCCGTCGTCAACGCCGTGCAGGGCGGCAACCAGTACAACCACTACATGGACAGGCCCCGCCCGGACGGTGACGTGGACGAGGCATGAGCGAGTCGGACGGCACGGTCTTCATCCAGAACCTCTCGGTGCGCGGCGGCCGGATCAACGCCGTGCAGGGTGGCGACCAGTACAACTACATCTACCGCAGCGCCCCGCCGTACCGGGTCGAGCCGTACCCGCTGGGCGCCGGGGCCGTCCCGCCGGGCCTGCGGCGCGTGCCCAGCCGTCTGCTGACAGCCCGCCATCGTCTGGTCCCCTTCGCTCCGCGGCCGGAACTGGAGCTGCTGGAGGCGTGGCGGGACGACACCGCACCGGGGCTCACGGTGCGGCTGCTGCACGGCGAGGGCGGCCAGGGCAAGACCCGGCTCGCGGCCGAGTTCGCCGCTCGGTCGGCCGGGGCGGGCTGGACGGTGGCACAGGCCCGGCACCGGAGCGAGGTCGCCTCCGCCGGCGGCGGGGACGAGAGCCTGGCGGTCCGCCCGCCCGGCCTGGTCATCGTCGTC
This sequence comes from Streptomyces sp. NPDC001056, assembly GCF_053598955.1. Lineage (NCBI taxonomy): Bacteria > Bacillati > Actinomycetota > Actinomycetes > Kitasatosporales > Streptomycetaceae > Streptomyces > Streptomyces sp. NPDC001056. The sequence goes on from NZ_JBSFLI010000049.1 coordinate 12,011, forward strand.
GACTACGCGGAGCGCTGGCCGCTGCCCGATCTCATCACCCTGATCCGGCAGCACAGCGCCGCGGCGCGCGACCGACTGCGGATCCTGCTCCTGTCCCGGCCCGCCGGGGACTGGTGGCAGGACCTGGCCCACCAGTTGTCCAAGCTCGACATCCTCGACGCCGACGCGGTCCGCCTGCCCGGCCTGCCGGAGCACCTTGAGGCGCGCGGCACGGTCTACATCTCGGCCCGGGACGCGTTCGCCGCCGCCCTCGGCCTCGCCGACCCCGCCGCGGTCCGGGTTCCCGCCGAGCTGGGCGATCCCCCGTTCGACCTGATGCTCGCCGTCCACATGAAGGCGCTGGTGGACGTGGACGCGGCCGTGCGCGGCGTCACCCCGCCGTCCGGCCGCGACCTGGCCGCCCTGTCCACCTACCTGCTGGACCGCGAGCACGACCACTGGCGGTCCGGCCACGACGGCGGCCGCGGGCCGGTGCGCACCGGCCCGCAGGAGATGCGCCGCGCGGTGTACGTCGCCACGCTCACCCCGCCGCTGACGGCCGAGGCCGCCGCCGAGGCCCTGACCCGCACCGCCGCCGCCGAGGCGGCCGACGCCGAGCAGGTCCTGCGGGACCACGCGCAGTGCTACCCGCCGCAGGCGGCGCAGCTGCTTTTCGAGAGTCTCTCACCCGACCGGCTGGCCGAGGACTTCCTCGCCCTCACCCTCCCCGGCCGGGAGGACCGGTACGGCTACCACGCCACGGACCCGTGGGCCGGGGCCGCCCCGGCGATGCTGCTGGAGCACCCGGAGGACGGCCGGCCGCCGCCGTACGCCCGTCAGGTGCTCACGGTGCTCGTCGAAACCGCCCGCCGCTGGCCGCACGTCGTCGACCGCCACCTCATCCCGATGCTGCTGCACCGGCCCGCCCTCGCCCGGGCCGCCGGCGGCGCCGCGCTGAGCCGCCTGTGCGACCTGGACGGTCTGCCGGACGCCGTGCTGGAGTTCATCGCACCGCACCTGCCGCAGGAGCGCCACGTCGACCTGGACACCGGCATGGCGGCCGTGACCCGGCGTATCGTCCGGCACCGGCTCGGCACCGCAGACCTCGGCCCGGCCGAGCAGGCCGCGCTCCTCTCCCACCTCGCCTGGCGGTACGGCAACGCGGGACTGCTCCGCGAGGCCGCCGACGCGGCGCGGGAAGCGGTGGCACTCCTGCGCAGGAGCGACGCCGACGACACCGCCGCGCTGCCCGCGCTGCCCGCGCTGGCGGACGCCCTCAACGGCCTCGCCGCGCAGCTCACCACCGCGGGCCGGTTCGACGAGGCGTCCGAGCCCCTTCGGGAGGCCGTCGACGCGTACCGGGCGCTGGCCGCCGCGGACCGCGCCGAGCACTCCCTGGGACTGGCGATGGCGCTGAACAACCTCGGTGTCCATCTGGTGCGCACCGGCCGGGCGGCACAAGCAGCCGAGTGCTCCGCCGAAGCCGTAGAACTGCTCCGGCCGCTGGCGGACGGCGACCCCGGGGCGCACCTGCCCGCGCTGGCGACCGCGCTGACCAACCTGGGGAACGCGCTGTCGCAGGACGGGCGCCTGGACGAGGGCGTACGCGCCGTGCAGGACGCGCTGGAACTCCACCGGCGGCTGGCCGGCGCCGACCGGATGCGGTACCTGCCCGACCTCGCGATGACGCTGCTCGACTGCGGTCAGTGGCTGAAGGCCGCCGGCCGGGCGGCGCAGGCCCGCGAGGCCACCGAGGAGGCTGTGCGCCTGTACCGCGAACTCGCCGAGGCGAACCCGGCGGCCCACCTCCCGCATCTGGCCATGGCCTGGGACAACCTCGGCAACGTCCTCGCCCGCCTGGGGCAGCCCGACGACGCCCTGGAGGCCACGCGCAGGGGTCTGGAGATACGCGAACGGCTCACGGCCGCCGACCCGGAGCGCCACCGGCCCGACCGGGCACGGTCGCTGACCAACCTCAGCATCCGTCTCTCCCAGCTCGCAAAGCCGCACGACGGCCTCGCGCCCGCGGAGGAGGCGGTCGGGCTCTGGCGCCCGATCGCGGCCGCCAATCCGGCGCATCTTCCCGACCACGCGACCGCCCTCCACGCCCTGGACCACTGGCTCACCCGGGAGGGACGCCACGGCGAGGCCCTGGACGCCGCCGAGGAACTGCTCGCCGTGCGGCGCCGGCTGGCCGAAGCCGACGCGTCCCAGGCGCCGGTGCTCGCCACCGACCTGCACTCCGTGGGCGCACGTCTCGCCGGTGCCGGCCGCCGGGAGCAGGCCATGGCGTACCTCTCCGAGGCGGTCGGCCTGCGCCGCGGGTTCGCGCGGACCGGGACGGCCGCCGACGCGTCACCCCTGCTGGACTCCGTGAACCTGCTGGGCACCCTGCTGGTCGAGACGGGCCGGGCACCGGAGGCGGTACGCCTGTCCGCCGGTGCCCTGCTCATCCTTGAGGAGCCCGCCCGCGCCGATCCGGATTCCTACCGTCCGCACCTGGCGACCGGGGCGGCCCTCGTCGGCATCAGGCTCTCGGAGGCCGGTCAGCCGGAGCACGCCGTCCAGTCCCTGAACATGGCGCTGCTGATGCTCCGGCAGCTGGCCGCGGCGGACTCGGCGTACCTGCCGCAGTTCGTCAACGTGCTGCGCATCCTCGCCCTGGTCCGGGTCAGCGCCGGTATCGACCTGGAGCCGGCCCTCCAGGCGAGTACCGAGGCCGTTCGCATCGCCCGTGGGATCTCGGAGCACCTCCCCGCGGAATCGCCTCTGCTCGCCGACGCCCTGACCGCCCACTCCGTGGTGCTCCAGGCCCTCGGTGACGACGCCCCGACGGGGGCCTCGCCGGCGGCGGAGGCCTCGCCGAGGGAGGACGCCTGACCAGGACCGTCCTGTCCGGTCCGCTTCCCGCGGAGATCGGCCAGGCGGCCGGGAGCGGCGGCGGACACTTTCGGAGACCGTCCGCGTTCCAGCACCCGCATCCGGTCCTGTCGCACGCCCGTCACCTTGCCCTTGGGCCGGGAGACGTTGCGCAGGGGGGCCAGAGGCGTTCGCGGCACCGGATGTCGCCGGGCGTCACCGCGGCGGTATTGCAGCAGGACACAGCGTTTGCCGCATCGCCTGCGGCAACGGATCACCGTGCTCTCGGCAGTACCGCCGAGCCCTCCCGCGGCCGTACCTGCCGTGCCGGTTCGGTGCCGGTCTTCCGGGCGAGGGGTGGAGCGGAGTAACCGCCTTCGGCGCGTGGAGGATGCGCCCGGGTACCGTCGCCGGTGTTCGCGTGCGCCGCGACGGCGTCCTACGCACTCCGGCTGCCCGCGGCCGTACGGCGCCCCGGCCGAGCGCGGCCGACGGCCCACGCGCCCAGCCCCGCCAGCAGGGCCGCCCCGACTCCGTAGACCGGCAGCCACAGGGTGGTCGTGGATGCCAGGCAGTCGGCAATGGCGTCATGGCGGTGGACGGCCTGCGCATAGGCCATGGCGGTTCGGTCGCGGCCGGCGAGGTCCGCCAACGAGGCCTCCGTGCGGAGGCTTTCGAAGGTGCCCAGCCGATCGCACTGGTCGCGGGTCCCCGGCATCGGCAAGAGCCACGCCCAGCGCTGCATCATCGGAGCCAGCGCAACCGCGGCACACAGGCCCCCCACCAGCGAATACGCCGTCAGGTCCTGCACATACGAAAAGCGGAGGCCCGGCATGGACGCCGGCGGCCGGCAGGAGGAGAGGACCACCACGAGAAGCGTGACACCGATGTAGGTGGCGAACCACTGCCAGGACCCCTGCGCGAGGGCGAAGGTGAGTACGGCGGCGAGAGCGATGCCGACGACTCCCGGCTGAACGGACTCCCGACGGCTGCCTGCCCCGACAGCGGTTGCTTCCAAGGCTCTTCGGGGGCTGGGGTTGTCCATACGCTCTCCCGCCTGCTTCCCGAGACCACCAGTGTTCACGCGGATCGCGCCGCAGGCCCGGCGTCATGCCGGGCGGCGGCGCCGGATCCGCTCTTGCTCTGCACGTACGTCCCGGTGATCTGCACGTACGCCCCGGGCGCCCCCGACTCGCCCGCCGTCCCCGCCAACAGCCAGCGGAATGCCCGAATTGACGTAGCTTGTCGGCCGCAACAGGTGATCAATGCCGAGGACATCCAGGCTGGAGGCTGCCGGAGATGGGCAAACCAGCGCGGCGCGACCTGCTCAAGGGGACCGCGGCGCTCGGCGCCGCCGCCCTCGCCGACGGAGCGCTGGGGACATCGGCCCAGGCGCGTCCACGCGTCCGCACGAGGCCGGAGCAGGCCGCTTCGACGCCGGACCGGCACGATGTGCTCGACGTCGCGGTCATCGGTGCCGGGGTGTCCGGGGCCTACACCGCCTGGCGGCTGCTCGGCCCGGAGGCCGGGCGCAGCCGCGCGCTGAAGGAGCTTCAGCGGCGGCGCGGCGGTCCTCTCGTGGTGGGTCTGTTTCGAGGGCAGCGAGCGCGTCGGCGGCCGCCTCCTCTCGGTGACGCCGCCCGGTATGCCACACCTGCACGCCGAGCTGGGCGGGATGCGCTACCTGACCGACCAGCCGGTCGTGGCCCAACTCGTGGACCACCTCGGGCTGCCGACGACCCGCTTCCCGGTCGACGAGCCGCAGAACCTCGTCTATCTGCGCGGGCACCGCTTCACCCAGGCCCAGTGGAACGACCCCGCGGTCGTGCCCTACGACCTGCCGGCCGCGATCCGGGGCAAGTCGCCGGACGACGCTCTCGTGTCGGTCATCGAACGTTTCGTCCCCGGCGCCGCCACCATGGACCACCAGGCATGGGACAAGATCAAACCGACGGCGTCGGCCGGAGGCCGGCTCCTCTGCGACACCGGGTTCTGGAACCTGCTGTTCGACGCGGTCGGGCAAGAGGGGTGGAACTTCCTCCACGACGGTTTCGGCTACGGCTCGGTGGTCGACAACGTCAACAGTATCGAGGCCATGGAGGCGTCGGTGGCCGACTTCGTCGGCTCCCCGCCGCCGCACTACCGGCTCCTGGCCAACGGCTACCAGACGATGCCCGAGGAACTCGTCCGGCGATTCAGGGCGGAGGGCGGGAGTGTCCACCTCCACCACCAGGTCCGCCGGATCGACCGGGAAACCGTCCACGGCGAGGACGTGCTGTCCCTCGCCCTTTCCGTCTGGCCCGAGGGACGTCCGCTCACGGTCCGGGCGCGGCACGTCGTCCTGGCGATGCCCCAGCGCTCGATCGAGCTGCTGGACCCGGACACCTTCCTCTTCACCAGCGACCGTTTCCTGTCCGACCTCGGCTCGATCGTCCCGAGGCCCGCCTCCAAACTCTTCCTCGGCTACGACCGCCCGTGGTGGGAGGATCTCGGCCTGCGCGCCGGCCGCTCGGTGACCGACCTGCCGCTGCGCCAGACCTACTACTGGGGCGTGGAGGGGAAGCAGCCCGGGGCCGACCCCGACAACCGCAACGCCCTGCTGCTGGCCTCCTACAACGACCTCACCGACGTCGAGTTCTGGAACGAGTTGCTGACCCGGCCGAACCGTCTCGCCCCGGTGGCGGTGCCCCGACCGTCCCGGCCGATGGACGCGACGGCTCCGGGGCCACTGGTCGACGAGGCACAGCGCCAGCTGCGCGAACTGCACGGCCCCGACGCCCGTGTCCCCGAACCCACGGCCGCCTACTTCCAGAACTGGGTGCAGGACCCGTACGGAGCCGCCTGCCACTTCTGGCAGGTGGGGGCGAAGAGTCGGGAGGTCATGCCGCGCATGCGCCGCCCGCTGCGCGACGCCAACCTCTACGTCTGCGGAGACGCCTGGTCGACCGGGCAAGGATGGGTCTACGGCGCGCTCACCCAGGCAGAACTGATGCTTGAGGAACAGTTCGGCCTGCCTCGCCCCCCATGGCTCCCGGCGAGCGTCTACCTCGGTCCTTAGCACTGCGGCATCGCCGCCCCGGTCTCAGCGGGCCGGATCGCCGCGGGCGCGGGTCGTACGCAGCCCGGCCGCCCGCGCGGAACCGACCCGGCTCGGTGAAGAGCGCGGCGCCGGTGCCGCTCTCGCCCTGCGGACGTCCGGCGGGCCGCCGGCCAGTTCGGCGTAGCGCCGGTCCGGTCGCGGGCCCGGCTGGTCGTGATCGGCGCCGTAGACCCGGCGGCGCAGGGGCTGTCCGTCATCACGGTCCGTCCGTTCGGCCCGGCAGCTGCCGCTGACGGCCGCATCCGGTCACGTCGGCTGCGGAGGCGGGAGAGCCGGGTGCCGCCGGCCTTCTGCCCGGGCACGGTCTGGCCGGGCGGCTGCCGTCGGCTCAACCGCCGCTGCGAGTTCCGTCCCCGCGACTGCCTGGCCTTGGGCTCGCCGCAGCCGTCTGCTGGTCAGCACGGTATGCCGACGGGTTCACAGTTCGCGGCCGACCAGGAAGTCCAGCACCGTGAGCAGGTCCCCTGCGGCCCCGGCGGCCAGCGGTGCCCGCGCCAGGAGGGTACGGGCGGCGGCCGTGTGCGTGCGGGCCTCGGCCAGCGTCGCCGTACGGCCGCCGGCCGCCTCGATCAGTTCGGCGGCCTCCTCCGCCCGCTCCGGCGAGTCCAGCAGCTCGGGCAGGGCGCGGGCCGCCGGGGAGTCCAGGGCGGCCAGCACCGGGTAGGTCTTCTTGCGTTCCCGCAGGTCGCCGCCCGCGGGCTTGCCGGTGACGGCGGGGTCGCCCCAGATCCCGAGCACGTCGTCGACCAGCTGGAAGGCGATGCCGAGATGCCGCCCGGCCCGGTCCAGCGTGCCGGTGGTGTCCTCGTCCGCTCCGCCGAGCACGGCGCCCAGCGCGAAGGCGCAGCCCAGCAGGGCGCCGGTCTTGGCCTCCGCCATCGCCCGGTACTCCTCGGCCGTCACCCTGTCCGGGCCGGTGCACGGCCGGCCGGTGAACAGCAGGTCGTCGGCCTGCCCGCGCACCAGGTCGGCGAGGGCGGCCGACAGCAGCCGTACGGCACGGGCGCCCTGCGGCACGGCGGCGAGGGTTTCCACCGCCAGCGCGAACAGGGCGTCGCCGGCCAGCACCGCCGGACCCGTGCCGTATGCCTTCCACACGGCCGGGCGGCGGCGCCGGGTCGCGTCGCCGTCCATGATGTCGTCGTGCAGCAGTGAGAAGGTGTGCACCAGCTCCACCGCGACCGCCGCCGGAATCCCGGCCCGCCCGTCGGCACCCGCCGCCCGCGCGCCGAGCACCGCCAGCGCCTGCCGTACGCCCTTGCCGCCCGGTGTGGCGGCGGGCGCGCCGCCCACCTCGCACCAGCCGAAGGAGTACGCGGCCATCTCGGCCATCCACGGATGCAGCCGGCCCACCGCCTCGCTCAGGGCCGGCCGCACCAACGCGGTGCAGCGGGCGAGGACTTCGGGCGCGGCGGGCGGAGCGTGGAGCGCGGTCACCGTACGGCCTCCGCGTCGAGTCCGAACTCCTCCTGGGCGCGGGTCACCAGCCGTTGCACGTGCTTGAGTCCGCTGCCTTCCAACGAGCGTGCCAGTTCGGCGAGTTCGGCCGCCGTCCCGTCGCGGTCCCGACCGAGCCGCGCCAGCGACTTGGCGAGGCCCAGCCGGGCGAGCGCCTCGCCGCGCGGCTCGCTCATCGCACGGAACTCCGCCAGCGCCAGCTCGTACATCTGCCGTGCCTCCTCGTGACGTCCGGCCCGGTACAGGACGTTGCCTCGCATCTTGTGGTTGTAGGCCAGCGCGCTGGACAGGTTCATCGCGCGACAGCCGGCCTCCGCCCGCGACAGCAGCTCCAGCGCCCTCTCGGTGTCCTTGTCGCGCACCGAGAGGATGTCCGCGAGGCCGCGCAGCGCCCACGCGTGCCCGCGCCGGTCCTCGGCCCGCTCGGCTATCTCCGCCGCCTCTTCGAACAGCGCGTACGCCCGGTCGTAGTCCCCGGTGTTGCGGTGCATCTGGGCGATGCCCTCCAGTGCCCACACCGTGTGCCGGGCCTCGCCGCGCCTGCGGGCCTCGGCCAGCAGCTGCTCGTGCAGCCGGCCGACCGCCGCGTAGTCGCCCTGGATGCGGCCGGTCTCGGCGAGTCCGGCGAGCGAGTAGCCCCGGCAGACGACGTCGCCGGCCCGCTCGCCGAGTTCGGCCGCGAGTCCGAGCAGCCGCCAGGCCAGCGGGAACGCCCCGCGCTGCCGGGCGAGGGTGCCGCCGCTCCACAGGGCCCACGCCATCGCCGCGGTGTCGCCGGCCTCCCGAGCGGTGCGGTAGCTCGCCTTCCAGGACCGGTCGGCCTCCCGCACCTTGCCGAGCCGCCGGTACGCCTCGGCTACGGCGAGCCCGCAGCGGGCGGCCTCGGCCGGGTGCCCGGACAGCTCGGCCTCGCGCAGCTTCTCGATGCCTTCCGCCAACACATCCGTCAGAGAGGAGTTCACGGACAGGGTGGTCAGGGCGCCCTGGTACTCGGGCGCGAAAGCCTTGCCGTACATACGTCCCTTTCTATACACGACATGTATACACACTGTGTATACATGTCGTGTATAGCGAGTCGGAAATACGCCCCGCCCGGGAGGACCGGGGCGTGTCGGTCTGTTGTCGATCAAGACGCGGGCACCGCGACGGGGGTTGCCCGCGGCGCGGATCATGATGTGAAGGTTCCGTGCCGCCAGTCCGACGCCACTGTTCAGCGCCGCGGCCTCAGCGGTGCGGGCGCCCGCCGCACACCGGACGGGTGAACGGCCGGGAAGGCCCGAGCCGTCCCGCGAGGCCGACCCTCGGGCACGCCCACCGCACGCCGCGGTGGTGGCCTCCGGGCCGCGCTCGCGAAGCGCGTGGGCGAGGACGGGGCCTTCGCGAGGGCGTCAGCCGGCGTCGGACCGGAAGAGGACTTCCCGCTCGTCGGCGAAGCGCCGGTAACAGGTGCCCACCTTCGCCAGGCGGCCCCGCGCGTCGGATCTCCATCGACCCGCGCCCCGACCCCGCACTCCGATGTCAGACACTGACATCGGAGTGATGACAGTGCCTGACATGACTGCTACGTTGATGTCACGAACTGACATCAACGCTCTCCGCCCCGGGTGGGGAGTACGCGGCAGGAGGGAACACCATGCGCGTATTCGTCACCGGAGCCTTCGGACACGTCGGCCCCGCCGTCGGCCCCGAACTCCTCGAAGCGGGACACCAGGTCGTCGGGCCGGCCCGCTCGGACAAGTCCGCCGCCGCGTCGGCGGCTGCCGGTGCCGAGGTGCGCCGAGGCGGCCTCGACGATCGCACGGGACCGCGCGAGGCCCTCACCGAGGCCGACGCGCTCGACGCAGGCCCACGGATCGACGCCGAGAACGCGGTGGTCGCACTCGCCGAGCGCGGCATCCGGTCGTCCGCCGCCCGGCTCACTCCGACCGTGCACAGCACGCTCGACCGCAACGGCTTCATCCCGGCCTTCATCCCCATCGCCCGGTCCAAGGGCGTGCCTTCCGCCAGGTCGCCGAGGGCGTCGGCCGCGGGCTGAACCTGCCCGTGGTCGGCATCCGCCCACCGAGGCCGAGGCTCACGTCGGCTTCCTGAGCGCCCACGCCCGGGCCGACGACCCGTCCTCAAGGACGCCGGCCCGGGACCTCCTGGGCGGGAAGTCCGTCCGGTCCGGCCTTGTCGGCGACCTCGGCCAGGGCCACTGCTTCGGCGCCCCGCGGCCACCCCGTGCTGAGCCCGCCCCCCCCTTCTCCGTCCGCCCGGCCCCCGCGCGTCCCGACGGAACCGGTCCAAACGATCCGCCACCCCCTGCACGACCGGCTGCTGTGCAGCCACGAGGAGACGAACGACTTGAACACCAAGAACGCACACGAGCAGATCGACCCCGAACTCGCCGAGGCCCTGAAGGCGGTGCCGATGACGGCGGCGGGGGTGTTCGACCTCAGCGACCTGGCGGGCACGCGCGCCGGCGTCCGCGCCTTCGCCGAGGCGATCGCGGCCCAGATACCGGATGAGCCGTCCGTGTCGGTCGAAGAGGTCGACGTGGTCCGCCCGGACGGATCCACCCTGGGCATCCGGCTGCTGCGGCCCACCGAGGCAGCCGGGCCGCTTCCGGTGCTGCTCTGGTTCCACGGCGGGGGGCAGGTCCTCGGGTACGCGGCCCAGGACGATCCCGCCCTCAAGCACCTGGTCCGGGAGGTCGGCTGCATCGTCGCCTCCGTCGACTACCGGCTCGCGCCGGAGGCTCCCGCCCCGGCTGCCGCCGAGGACGGACTGCTCGCCTATCGCCGGCTGCGCAGTCGGGCAGCCGCGCTCGGCATCGACGAGGGCCGCGTCGCCCTGGCCGGGCAGAGCGGCGGCGGGGGCATCGCCGCGGCCACCGCGCTCATGATCCGCGACCGGGGCGAGCCGACGCCGCTGTTCCAGGCGCTGAGCTACCCGATGCTCGACGACCGCAACACCACCGCTTCGAGTCACGAGGTCACCGACATCGGCATCTGGGACCGCGCGACCAACATCCTGGCCTGGAACCTGATCCTCGGGGACCGCGCCGGCGCCGACGGGGTGCCGCCGTACTGCGCACCCGCGCGCGCGGCGGACCTCACCGGCCTGCCGCCCACCTTCATCGCGGCCGCCGGACTCGACGTCTTCCGCGACGAGGACCTGAGCTACGCGACACGGCTCCAGGCCAGCGGCGTGCCCGTCGAACTGCACCTGTACCCCGGCGCCTACCATGCCTGGGACCTCTTCGCCCCCGACGCCGCGGTGAGTGCCGCGTACGTCCACGCCTGGTACGGATACCTGCGCCGGCAGTTCTCCGCCCGTCAGCCCTGAGCGGAAGGCTCGCGGCCCGGCCGCGCGGTGACGGCCGGCAGGCCGTCACGCGGACCCGCTGACAGCCGGTGACCCGCCGCGGCCGCCGACACCCGCCGTGGTCCTTCGTACCCGCGCGCGCCGAGCCGGACGGCGGCCGTACGCATGCGTAGCGGCCTTGCCGCTGTGCGTGTGTCACTCGGCGCCTGCTGCGGTGCCCTCACGCCGTACGGTCCGGGCCCGGAGATGTGCGCGCTCCCCCTGGCGGCCCAGGAGGCTGAGGATTTCGACGGGGTTCTCGTCGGCGTTGCCGAACCAGTGGGGGGTGCGGGTATCGAATTCGGCCGCTTCGCCGGGCCCCATGACCAGGTCCTTGTCTCCCAGGACCAGGCGCAGGCGGCCGTCGAGGACGTAGATCCACTCGTAGCCCTCATGGCTGGACTGCTCGGGCTCGGGTGAGCGCATCGTGGGCGAGATGATCAGTTTGTAGGCTTGCAGGCTTCCTGCTCGCCGCGTCAGGGGCAGCATGGTCATGCCGTGGCGGGTGACGGGCTTGAGCCGCAGGCGGGGATCGCCGGTCTGCGGCGCCCCGATGAGTTCGCCGATGTCCACGCGCAGCTCGCGCGCCAGAGGGAGCAGCAGTTCGAGGGTCGGGCGGCGCTGACCGCTCTCCAGGCGGGAGAGCGTGCTCAGGGAGATCCCGGTGGACTGGGCGAGGAAGGTCAGCGACAGGTTGCGCTGAGTGCGCAGCCCTTTCAGGCGGGGCCCGACCGCCTCCATCGTCGATGCGGTCTCTTCATCCATGCCCCTACCTTGCCACCGCAGCAAGGATCTTTGCGTGTCGGTCTGCGTGGTCCGACTGTGTCAGCAGGCGCCCCGATGCGGGCGACGGCACAGGACAGGAGACGGTGTGATGACCCGAGGCAGCTCGCCCACCGCCCCGGCGGGTGGGCCTGATACCGCGCCGGCGCCGCCGGCCGGTGCGATGGTGAGCGTTCGACGTGGCTCGGTGGCGCCGGCCGTGGTGGTGTTGGTGCTGACGCAGCTGATGTTCGTCGTGGACACCTCGATCGTGAACGTGGCCCTGCCCGACATCGGCCGCGAACTGGGCCTCTCCAGCGCCGGTCTGTCCTGGGTCGTCACCGCCTACGCGCTGGCCTTCGGCGGGCTGATCCTGCTCAGCGGCAAGGCCGGCTCCATGATCGGCCCTCGCCGCGCCCTCGTCCTCGGAGTGGCCGTCTTCGTGATCGCCTCCGTCGCCGGAGGTCTGGCCGGCTCGGCGGGAATCCTGGTGGCCGCGCGCACTCTCCAGGGAGCCGGTGCCGCGCTGGCCGCGCCCAGCGTGCTGGTGCTGCTCGTGGGCATCACCGCCCCCGGCCCGCAGCGCTCGCGCGCGATGGCGATGTTCGTTCTCGCCGTCGGTGCCGGAGCCGCGCTCGGTCTGCTCGCGGGCGGGGTGCTGACGCAGACGCTGGGATGGCGATGGGTGATGTTCGTCAACGCCCCGATCGGTGTCCCGGTCCTGCTCGGCGCTGTGCGCACCCTGCCGGAGAGAGAGCGCCGGCGCACCTCACTGGACGTCGGCGGAGCCGCTGCCTCGATCCTGGCGATGGTGGCCCTCGTCTTCGCCTTCACCTCCGCCGCAGGCCGGGGATGGACCAGCCCCTTGGTACTGGGCGCGTTCGCCGTCGCCGTGCTGTCCCTCGTGGTGCTCGTGGTGTGTGAGCGCAGGCATCCGTACCCGGTGGTGCCCCTGGCGTTCCTCTCCGCCATGCGCAGCGCGGGCCCCCTTCTGTCCATGCTGGTCGTCCCGGCCGGTCAGGTCGGCTTCCTGTTCTTCACCACGCTGCTGACCCAGCAGGTCCTCGGTTTCACCCCGGTCCGGACCGGTCTCGCGCTCGTGCCCTTCACCCTCGGGCTGATCGCCACCAACCAGCTCACCCCGCGGCTGCTGCCGCGGCTGGGCGAACGCGTCATCGGCAGCGCCGGTCTGTCCGGCCTGGTGCTGGGCATCGTCTGGATGGCGCTGGTGGCCGCCGGCGCCGGCCCGGACACCTCGATCGTCACGGTGCTGCTGCCCTCGGTCCTGCTCGGTGCGGGCGCGGGCGCGACCTTCGCTCCGGTCACCGCCGTCATCATGGACCAGGCCCCCGCCGAGCACATCGCAGCCGCCGCCGCACTCAGCCAGGGCCTGCAGCAACTCGGCGGCGCCATGGGCCTGGCCGTCCTCACCAGCGTCCTGGCCACCACCGGCGGCCCGGACCGCGGCTTGGGCGCGACCCTCTTGGCCACCGCGGCCTTCCCGCTGGCCGGCCTCGTCCTCTTCGGCGTGTGGGCACGCCGCGTCCCCGCCCCCGGCACCACCCGTGCATGACCCTGCCCTACCGTCCGAAGGAGTCCGTGATGACCGAGAACGACCCGCGTTTCAGTGCCGCCTTCTGGGACCGGCGCTACAGCAGCACCGGCCAGGTGTGGAGTGGTGAGCCCAACCCCGCGCTCGTCGAGGAGGTCTCGCTCCTCGCGCCCGGGACGGCGCTGGAGGTGGGATGCGGTGAGGGCGCGGACGCCGTCTGGCTGGCCGGGCAGGGCTGGCAGGTCACCGGCGTCGACTTCTCCTCCCGGGCCCTCCACCGGGCCGCCGGGCACACCCCCGCCCACCTGGCCGGCCGCATCACCTGGCAGCAGGCGGACATCCGCCACTGGCAGCCCGGCGAAGGGCCCCTCTACGACCTGGTCACCACATCCTTCAGCCACTTCCCCCAACCGGTACGGGAATCGGTCTTCGCCGCCCTCGCCGACCGGGTCGCCCCCGAAGGGCATCTGGTGATCGTCGGCCACCACCCCGGCGACCTCGACACCGCCATGCCCCGCCCGGCCGAACCCGGCCTCTTCTACACCGCCGACGACCTCGCAGCCGACCTCCCCGAACACGAGTGGAAGGTCCTCACCCGGACCGCGCGCCCGCGCGCCGCCACCACGCCCGACGGCATGCCGGTGACCGTCCACGACACCGTCCTCACCGCCCGGCGCACCCGCTGGACAACCCGCACGACGGAGAACGAAGCACGATCATGAGCAAGGACCTCGCCCAGCAGACCGCCCTGGTCACCGGAGCCACCGCAGGCACCGGCCGCGCCACCGCCCTGGCCCTGGCCGCACGCGGCGCCGGCCTCCTCGGCCACGGCCGGCCTTCAAGATCGCCAGTGTTCGTCGGGGTCTCCTCTTACGTACAGCCCTCGACGGACCTCAAGAGGTCTGCTGTCCCCCGGCCCAGTGCGCGGTGGCGCGCGGAGGCCGTCAGAAGTCCGCGAACGACGCAAGGGCTCGCGCCCGCTGCCGGTGGCGGTGCGAGCCGCCGACAGCGGGCGCCCAAGGAGCGGTGCGCTGCCGTTGCCGAGGGTCAGGCGCGCTCCTTCCGCGGAACCAGCAGGCTGAGCACCGCGATGGCGACGGCGATCCCCGCCGCGACGAGGAAGACCAGTTCGTAGCCGGAGGCGAGGGCGTCCACGCTGTTCCGCCGGTCCCCACGGGCGACGGGCCGATCGGAGCCGCATCACACCGAGTGTCCGCCACCCCTGGTCCGCGGAGAACACCGAGCACGGCCGCACCTGTCTGAGTGCCTGTTTCTGAACCCCCTGGATACGGGCGCTCGATAGCCTGATCTTGGGGTACCGGTTGTCAGCGATCCTGCTGGCTTATTCCGCCGGTGGGTCAGCCGATCAGTCCGGCGTGGGCGGTGGAGGGCTGGTAGCTGGCGTTGCCGGGGAGGGCGCGGGGGATGCAGGAGCGGCAGCGGATCACCGCCCGCCGGAGCGAACTGGACTCTCTCGCCGAAAAGTTGGGCAAGCAACTCCAGGAGGCAGGCCGAGCGGCACGAACTGGCGATCGCGGAGCGGAGTGTTGAACCGCCTGGCCGAGCAGGCCCGGGCCGACGCCGGGCTGTCGCTCCGGCATCGGCGAAGGTGGCCGGGCGGGCAGTCCTGCTCATCCCGCACCGCGGCGACGCGGCCGACGAGGGCGGGCTGCCCGGCGACTACCGCAAGATCCTGGCGATCGTGCGGGAGGCGGACGGCCCGGTGCGGGTCAGGGCGGTCGGCGAGCGGCTGGGGCTGGACGCCTCGGTACACGGCAAGCTGGAACCTCTGCGGGCGAGGATGACCAAGCTCGCCACCCGGGGCTGGCTGCACAAGCGGGGCGACGGGCGGTTCACGGCACGTCCGCAGGCGCGCGGGGCGGGCCCGTAACTGACGGGCCCCCGACGGCAATGGGGATCGCCCTCCTGCTAGAGCACTAACGGCCGCTGAAGAAGTCGGTGAGGGCGGCGGCGACGGCCTCGGGCTGCTCCTCGGGGATGTAGTGACCGGCGTCGGGCACGATGACGCCGGTCACGTTCTCGGCCCACGGGCTGATGGAGGCCGCCATATCCGGGATCGAGCCGTGGCTGCTGGAGATTCCGAGGACGGGCGCGGTCAGTCGCCGTTGCTCGAGTGCCGCGCGGTTCTTGCGCGCGGACTCGGCGGCCTCGCGGTAGTAGGCGAGGCCGGCACGCAGGCCGCCATCGACGGCGAGGGCCGCGCCGTAGTGGTCGAGCTCTGCTTCCTCGAACGCGTCGGGCGCGAGGGACTTGGTCTTCAGGAACCAGCTGATGTACTCCCGCTCGCGGCCGGCTATCAGCGTCTCGGGAAGATCGGGCACCACGTGGAACGCGAAGTGCCAGGTCTTGAACGCCAGAGTCGGGTCGAGGGGGATCGCTTCCGGCATGGTGATACCGGGAATTCCGGCGTCGAGCAGCGCGACCCCGTGCAGTCGGCTCTCGTAGTTCAGGGCGAGGGAGAAGGCGACCCAGGCGCCGATGTCGTGCCCGGCGAGCCAGTAGTCCCGCACACCGAGAGCGTTCACGGCGGCCTGGATGTGCGCGGCGACCGTGTGCGTGTCGTAGCTGAGCTCCGGATGCTCGGAATTGCCTTGGCCCGGCCGGTCGATCGCTATGACCCGGAACCGATCGGCGAGGGCAGGCATGACCTTTCGCCAGGCCCACCACGTTTGCGGGAACCCGGTGAGCAGGACGACGGCCGGTCCGTCCGGCCGACCGCCTTCGACGGCGTGCAGGCGGACGCCGTCGGCGTCGACCCAGCGGTGCGTGAATCCGGCCAGGTCATGCAGGGGCAGGGCGGGGACGGGGTTGGTCATGGGAATCCTCCGTCGAGGCGGGTGGACCGTGATTCGACGCTAGCACGTCTTGAACTGATCAGTCCAAGATGGGAGGATGGGCCGCATGGCAGGCAAGAAGCAGTTCGACATGGACACGGTGCTCGACGCCGCGATGATCCAGTTCTGGCGCTCCGGCTACGCCGACACCTCGCTCGACGACCTTTCCCGGGCGACCGGCCTGAACCGCAGCTCGATCTACTCCTCGCTCGGCGACAAGGACGCGCTCTTCCTTCGCTGCCTGGATCGCTACGCCACGCGCTACGGCGACAAGTTCGACGCCGCCCTCTCGTGCGCGGCCGAGGACCCCGTCGCCGCCGTCCGTGCGTTCTTCGACGTCACCCTGGGGCGCATCGCCGACCCCGCCGTGCCCGACGGATGCCTGATGGCCCAGTCGGTCATGGCGAGTCCGGCGCTGAGCCCGAGCGTCGCAGAGCATGTCAAAGAATTGTTCGGCCTCCAGCGCCCGCGCCTGCGCACCGCGCTGAAGGCCGGCGGAATGTCCGACGAGAACGCCGAGGACTTCGCCGTACACGTAGCGGCCGTGAACCAGTCTCTCGCGGTGATGGGTAGGGCCGGGTCGAGCCCGGAGCAACTCCGGGCGATCGTCGGGGTGACCGTCGACGCGCTCGCGCGGGCGCTGAGACCGGTCGGATAGCTTTCTGTCTGAGAGTCATAGGCGCTTCTCAATGTTCGGAGGGGCAAGACAGATGGCTGATGTAGCCGGCGCCAACCTTGGCGGGTTGGAGGAGTCGTCCCTCTGGGAGTGACGGAAATACGCATCACGGAGCCCTGCACGGCGGTGACCTGTGCCGACGTGCAGGGCTCCGTCGTGCCACCGCGTTGCCCGTTGTCCGGCGATTGTCGTCTGGTGCCCACGCGCCGATACCGGACAACCGTGAGCCCGCTAGAAAAGTCCGTGTCGGGGCCACGCCCATGGCTCGTGCGTTCTCGCATGGTGGGATGAGGCTGTCGCCCACCTACGATGTCGCGTCTCGAACCCATGTACGCAGAGATGTGACATAAGAGCACGGATCCTGTTGATCGTGTGGTCGTATACGCCAAGGGCAACCAGCCGGGACTGTTCGAGGCACTCGACCGAGTCGACTGGAAAGCCGTGCCGATCGGCCACGCAGGAGCCCCACGGTGGCCAGTGGCGTCGCCGCGTCCGGGTCAAGTCTCAGTACGGTGGCGAATCCCGGCGCAGACACGCGAAGTGCGCCGCGGGCCCGGGTGTGCCACCACAGGCCGTGGCGAGATCGCGGAGGTCTTGCACGGCGCGGCCCGGCGCGGTTCACAATGAGAGACGCGACCCCTGATGATCAAGGTTCTCGAAGCCTTTGATCAGAACAGGGGTCGCGTTCGCGTGCCATCCTCCCTGATCGGTGTCCTGCAGCGCCACTGCCAGGGCATCGACTCCGCCTGCCCGGATCCGGAACCGCAGCAGTTCACCTCCCTGGCGGAGACGTTGAGCCGGATACCCGATCCCCGCCGGGTCCGCGGCCGTCGCTACCACCTGGGCTCCCTGCTCGCGCTGTGCCTGGTCGCCGTGCTCGGCGGAGCCAGGTCCCTGGCCACCATCGCCCGCTTCGCCGCCGATACCGACTCCAGCCTGCGCGAACAGCTCGGGCTCGCCTCCAGCACACCGAACGCCTCCACACCGGGACGACTCCTGGCTCGTCTGGACGGCGACGCCTTGGACGAGCCGTGGGCGCCTGGCTCGCCCGGTACGCCGCCGACCCGGTGGACGAACCCGGCGAGACACTGATCGGCCTGGCCGTCGACGGCAACACTGTGCGTGGATCCCGCACCGACGGCATGGCCGTCCACCTGCTCGCCGCCGCGCTGCACGGCTGCCAGACCGTGATCGCCCAGCGTCAAGTCGCCGCGAAGAGCAACGAGATCCCCGCCTTAGCCCCGCTGCTGGACCGGCTCGACCTGCGCGGCGTCGTCGTCACCGCCGATGCGATGCACCCCCAGCGCACCCACGCCGAGCACGTCATCACCGCCGGCGGCCACTACCTCCCGGTCGTCAAGGGAAACCAGAAGAAGCTGCGCAAGCAATTGCGGCGCCTGCCCTGGCGGGAGATCCCGCTGCAGGCCCGCACCACCGGGGCCGGGCACGGCCGCCGCGAGGTCCGCCGCCTGAAGGTCTGCATCGTCCAGCCCGGCCTGCTCTTCCCGCACGCCGTCCAGGCCATGGAGATCAAGTGCCGCCGCACCCACCGCAGGACCGGCAAGGTCCAGACGAAGACCGTCTACGCGGTCACCAGCCTGTCACCCGAGCAGGCCCGCCCGGCGCAACTCGCCCAACTCGTGCAGAACCACTGGTCGGTTGAGGCCCTGCACCACGCCAGAGACGTCACCTATAGCGAGGACGCCTCGCGAGTGCGCACCGGCACCGCACCCCGCGCCATGGCCGCGCTGCGGAACCTGGCTATCGGACTCATGCGCCAAGCAGGCTGGACCAACATCGCCGCCGCAGTCGATCACTACCGGTCACGCCCCCAGCACGCAACCGCCACGCTCGGACTCACAGCTTGAGAACGCATCGCCCCTGCCCCCACCGCTGAGGTGGCACCGACTTCTCTTCTCGCTCGCGTCGCGCCCGCCTCAGCGGTTTCCGTTCGGGGAACGGTCACCGTGACCGTTCCCCGAACGCTTGCACAGAGCTCCCATTCCGGACTGACGGCCCTTGACCTGCCGATTCAGGGTTCAGAAACAGGCACTGAGGGCCTTCCCCGACTGGGCCGGTCCGAGCCGTCGTTGTCCACGCTCCCTGTCCATCCCCGCTATGAGGATCTCCCGGCGACCCGCGCTGAGCGCTATGCGCATCCCCTGACCCGGATCGTCCAGCCCGTGCCGACCACAGGTCCGCACTCCTGGGCGAGATCGCGAGATCGGTGTCCCGGTCGCAGCCGCCCGCGGCGCCGCCATCCGGCAACGACTCCTCGGACTTCCCGCCCCCGTCGTCGCGGACGCCCCCGGCTGCGGCCGGACTCCCCGTCGGCTCGCCACGGTCGAAGCTCAGACCACGTCCCGGACCGGCTGCGGGTAGCCGATCCCGGCGATGTCCTCGGCCAGGGCGGCGAGGGTGACCTCCGGGTTCAGCGATGACACGAGCTTCTGGCTCAGCGGTCGCGAGGCATACACGTCGCGCACCGCTTCCAGGTCCACGGGAACCTCGTAGTAGTCCTCGGCGAAGCGCTGGAACGCTTCCGGTGAGCGGTCGACCAGGAGCTCGAACAGACCCGTCGCCCCATCGGGGTCGGAACACCCGGTGGGGAAGTCGATCACGCCGTGCCGCCACCGGTCATCCGTCGCCCCCCGCCACAGGCAGACCGTCACGACGGGAACGTCGTCCTCGTCGGTGAACGCCGGCTCTTCGACGAAGGGCCTGAAGACCTCCGGAACCTCGTCGATCACTCCCGGCCAAGGCTCGCCGTCGTTGCCGTACGGGCTCATCGGCGCTTCGTGGCCGAAGCCACGGACACAGACCCCGGCCGCCGAGAACACGATGGAGTACTCGTCCCCCGACCCGTTGCGCATCGACGCCATCTCCTCGCCGTCGGCCCAGCCGGCATTGAAGGAGTAGTACCGGCCTTCCCGGTCCGGGCTCAAGATCGCATCGAGCATCGCCAGTGAGCGGCACAGGTTGCGCAGGTCAGCGACGGAAGGGAGCTGGCGAGCTATGTCATGGACGGTCACGTGCTCATCCAACCGGATGCCTCTGACATCCAGAGTCTCCCCCGAGGCTGTCACGCTCAGTCGGCGGTGCCTCAGTCAGGTGGGTCCACTCGCGACGGTCGAATACGCGAGCGCACCGGTACAAGGGCCTGGTACTGCGCGCCCGTCGCGGCCCGCCCGGCCGACCGCCGAGCCGACGCCGGGGGCCGATGGACCTCGGCGGACGCTCCCGTCCTCAGCCCACAGCGCCCGCCCGGTGCCCGGACCGCGAAGTGCCGGACCGGTGCACGGGCAGGCGCTGCTGCGGAGGGCGGCGCCGGTCAGGTGAGGGCGGGCACGCGCTCGGCGCTGGATACCGGGATCGACGGTGCGGTGGTCACCTCGGCGCTCAGGCAGACCGCCTCGCCCTGCTCGATGGTGATCTTCAGACCGCCGCCGCCCAGCGGAGTCACGGACACCCAGCTGGGCTCGTCCAGTTCCACCCAGCGGTCGAAGACGACCGACATGCCGGTGACCATGCCGGTCGTGGCCGGCCGGTGCGCGTGCGCGGCCTGGCGTACGGCCTCAAGGAGGAGCATGCCGGGGGCGTGGTCGACGGGGTGGTCGAACAGCACCGGGTGGTCCAGGTCGGCGCGCAGCTGCCAGCGGTCCGTCCTCGCGCTGGCAGCCAGGACGACGTTGGAGGGCAGGCAGTGGCCCACGACTGCGGGCATCAGCGCCGGCGGCACGGACAGCGCGGCGCGGCGCACGGCCGCGAGATCGTGTCTCGCCCCGCGCAGGCGCCGGTAGAGGGCGGGCGAGCGGTTGGCGAAGCGCGCGGTGGCCGTCCCCATGCGCTGTCCGTCCAGGTAGGCGGTGGTCTGCATGACCATCGACACCAGGCTGTCGTTCCGGATCCGTACGTCCTCGCACACGATGTCGAGCACCACCTCCGCCGGCGCCTCCGGCACCGGCATCGCGAGCGGATCGACCTGGTAGCTGAAGTCGTCCCAGATCAGGTGGTTGCCGAAGGGGACGCCGTAGGCGGTGTGGGACAGGAGCGGCAGGGTCTGCCGGACGGTCTCGACGAACAGCATGGGGTCGAAGCGCTGGTCGCGGGGCCAGTAGAAGCTGTGAAAGCGGGGCCACTGGGCACGAACCGTGTGCCGGTGGTTCTCCGCGTGAGTGGTCCAGCCCGTGAGCAGCACCTCGGCGTGTGCCCGCTTGTGGACGAGTTCCCTCGGTACCGCGGTGCTGAGCTGGGATGTGTCGAAGCCGGTGGCGTGCGCGTGCGACATGTCCGCTTTCCCCCTCAGTGGCTGACCGCTGGCTGCGGCGACCGCGCTAACATAAAATACGTTCTCTATTTTTGTCGAGGATTGGACGACCCCCATGACGACCACCAACGCAAAACGCGCCGCACGGACTCGCCAGCGCCTCCTCCTGGCAGCCGCGGAGATCTTCGACGAGGCGGGCTACGAAGGGGCGCCCGTCACCCGGATCGCGGAGCGCGCCGGCCTCACCCTCGGCGCGCTGTACTTCCACTTCGGCTCCAAGCAGGGCGTGGCCGAGGCGCTGATGAACACTCAGGCCACCACCATCGAGCCGCATCTCAGCTCCACCGGTCTGCAGCGGTTGGTCGACATCACGCTGGTGTGGGCACACCGCATGCAGCACGACCCGATCCTGCGGGCCGGTGTGCGTCTCGCGGTCGAACAGGGCAGTCACGGCATGAACGACGCGACGTCCTTCGAGGACTGGCGCAAACTCATGCGCGACCTCCTGGAGACGGCACGCTCCGAAGGCGAACTCATGGAGGAGGTCGACACCGACCGCGTGGCCCGGTTCGTCGTCGCCGCCTGTACCGGGATGCAGATCTACTCGCAGCTCGCCACCGGGCGGTCCGACCTGATGGAGCGCGTCTGCGACATGTGGACGCTTCTGCTGCCCAGCATCGCCACCCCCGCCGTACGCGACAACATCAGTGTCGACCCGCAGCAGGTCCGGGCCTCGTGACGGCGATGGCGCGCAGGACCCGGCACATCGTCGTGACGGGGGCCACCGGAACGGTCGCCCCGATGCTGGCCCGTCACCTGGCGGCGGCCGGGCACCGGCTCACCCTCACCGGCCGCAGCCTCCCGCGGGACCGCTCGCCGCACGGTTCGAACGGCCCGCAGAGCGGCGTTCACCGTGCGATACGGCATCTGGTCTGCGACTACGACCGGCCCGCGAGCCTCCTGGAGGCGTTCAGCGGGGCGGACGCGGTCTTCGTCGTCACGAACGATCCCACGCGCCCCCAGCACGACCGGAACATTCTCCGGGCGGCCGTGGAGTCCTCCGTCGGACACATCGTCAAACTCTCCGCGGCCGCCGTCCACGACCCGGCGGCCGGTGACCTCGTCACCACGTGGCAGAGGAAGAACGAGGACCGCATCAGGAACAGCGGCATCCCCTGGACCATGCTCCAGCCGCGGTCCTTCATGACGCACGCCCTGGCCTGGGCTCCGGGCATCCGCAGCAGCGCGACCACCGAGGCGCTGCACCCGCACAGCCGCAACGCCTGCATCGCACCGGAGGACATCGCCGAGGTGGCGTCGCGGGTCCTCGGTGACGACACCCACCACGGCCGGTCGTACCAGCTCACCGGTCCCGAGGCTCTTTCCGCCGAGGACCAGACCCGCATCCTGGCCGGCCTTCTGGGCCGGCCCCTGACGTGCCGGTCCCTGTCCCGGACTGCGGCACGCTCCGCCTACCTGCGCCGGTATCCGCCGGCGATGGCGGACGCGCTGCTCGCCGGCGCGGACCGGCAGGCCGCGGGCGCCAAGAGCGCGACCACCGAGACGGTCGAACACCTCACGGGACGGGCGCCCACCACCTTCGCCCGGTGGGCCACCGCTCATCTGAGTCACTTCACGTCCGAGGAGAGTCATGTCTGAACGAGGTCTGCTCCACGGCAAGTCCGTCATCATCACCGGGGCCAGCAGCGGGATCGGCGCGGCGGCCGCAGAGCTCTTCGGCCGGGAGGGCGCCCGTCTGACACTGGCCGCGCGGCGCAAGGACAGGCTCCGGGAGGTCGTCGACAAGGTCGAGGCAGCAGGCGGGCTGGCAACCGCCGTGGTGGCCGACGTCACCCGCGCCGGCGACATGCGGGAGGTCGCACAGGCGGCGCTGGACACCTACGGCGGCCTAGACGCCGCGTTCAACAACGCGGGATGGACCTCCACCGGCACCCCGATGCACCTGATGGCGGACGACGAGTACGACCGGATCATGGACGTCAACGCCCGCGGTGTGTGGAACGCCATGCGCGCCCAGATAGCCGTGATGCTGGAGCACGGCGGCGGCGCCATCGTCAACACGTCCAGCGTGGCGGGAGTGCGGGCGACCGGGGCGTCGGCTCCGTACATCGCCGCCAAGCACGCCGTCATCGGGCTCAGCAGGGCGGCCGCCGACGAGTACGCGGAGCAGGGGATCCGGGTGAACGCGCTCGTCGTCGGCAGCACCCGCACCGAGTTGATGCAGGAGGTGCTGGCCACCACCCCGTCCCTGCTGAAGCCCTTCACCGAACGCGCCATCCAGCAGCGCCTGGCGGCACCGAGCGAGGTGGCGCAGACGGCCGCCTGGCTCTGCTCGGACCGCTCGTCGTTCACCACCGGGTCGGCCGTCCCCGTCGACGGGGGCTGGACCGCCAGATAGTCGGCTGGGGGCGATTTCGGCTGGACTTGCCGAGAACGTTCCGGCTTTCTCCGATCTCGTTCCCGTCGTCCGGAGGCCGTCGTAGCGTCGAAACGCCCGTCGCACCCGATGCGCGGGCCCGCACAACAGCCTGCGGCCGCTGGTGACATCCGAGGACGTACGTGACCGACCCAACGCATGAGCCGAGTTGTCCGCGCCCGGCGGGGCCCATGATGAAGAAGAGAGAACGAGCCACCCGAACGCGTGCCAACCTGGTCCTGGCCGCGGCACGCAACTTCGACCGGCACGGTTACGACGGTACGTCCCTGGCGGCGGTCTGCGGCGACGCGGGCATCTCGATGGGAGCGTTGACCTTCCACTTCCGCAGCAAAGCCGCCCTGGCGGCGGCGGTGGCGGAGGAGGGAGTCGGTGAACTGCAGCGGACCCGCGCCGCTCGTCCGCGCACCGGCCGGCCGCTGCAGGACCTGTCCGCCCTCGTCCTGGCCGTGGCCGCGACACTCCACCGCAGCGTCCACGCCCGGTCCGCGGCGCGTCTGATCGCGGAGGGCCACGTCGTCTCCGACTGGCCGGCGGACTGGCGCGGTGAGGTCGAAGGGCTCGTCGAGTGCGCGTGGGAGAGCGGCGCCCTGAACGAGGAGGTGGAGCCGGGGACGGCCGCCCAACTCGTCCGGCACCTGGTGGCGGGCGTGGTGATCGATGCCCGTGCCTCCGGCGGGCGGCCGGACCCGGCTCCGTCGGACTTCGCGGATGTCTGGCGGGCCGTCCTCACCGGCCTCGCCGCCGGGCCACCGCAAGGCGCTGCCGGCCCTTCCTGACGGACGAGGTTCGGCGGGTCTGCGGCCGTCGGCGGGTCTCGCGGTCGTCGGCGAGTCTCGCGGTCGTCGCCTGGGCGGTTTCGTCGGACCGGACGGTCGTCGGTCCGCGTTCACGTTCCGGAACCGGAACACAGGGGGTGCGCGCCGGAGGAGGAGTACGGCAACGGGCGAAGCATGCTGCCGGGGGCCCGCGAAGGCGGGCCCCCGGCCGGCGAACCCGCCTGCCGGGGGCCCACGTTCAGCGCAGCACCGTCGAGCGGTGCGTCGACCGCCTGGAGCGAAGGCGCGGCCCGGCGACCCGCCACGAGAAGACCGCGACCATCCGCCCGGCCGAACTCCGCGTCGCCGGCGTCTTCCTCTGGCCGGCACGGTGGTCCGGACGAAAGCCCCGGGGAGCGGGGCGGCCCAGCAGGACGCCGGCCGGGCCGGCAGCCCCGCGCGGCGGGTGGGCGGGCTGTCCGGTCAACCACCCGCCCCTGCGGCGCCCGCCCGGCTCAACCGGTAGTGCGTGAAGGCGGCGGACACCAGCGTCACATGGTGGTGCCAGCCCGGGAACGAGCGGCCCTCGAAGTCCTGCAGGCCGAAGTCGCCGCTGAGGGAGTTCACGACCGCGGTGGCCAGACGGGGCTGGCGCATCAGGGGCAGCATCTGTGAAAGCGGCCGGTCGACCAGGTTCGTCAGCCAGACCCGGGTGCCCCGGCCACCCGCTCGCCGCTGGGCCAGCATCCGCAGCCTCGGCTGCCGCGCGGCCGCGCCGGGCAGTACCACCGGCAGGGACAGGACGTCGAGCCCGTGATGCTGCTCGCCGCTGGTCATGGTGCTGCCCTGGGTGTCGAGCAGCCGGCGGACGCTGAGGGGCGGGGAGGCGGGAGGCGGAGCCGACGCCGAGCGCACGGTCAGCGTCTCGGGAACCTCGACGACGAAAGACTGCTCGCTGCGCGACAGGTGGGCGAGGAACGCGCTGCGGTCCGGCATCCACGACAGATCCGCGGTGAGCGGGGCCTGCGGACCCGTGGTCCACGACGTGCCGCGTCGCACGAGTTCGGCGACCTGGGACCACAGGGCCCCGCCGGGCTCCTCGGCCAGCCGTACGCGCATGCGCATGTGAGGGTCCCTCACCCAGCCCTCGGGGATGTAGAGGTTCCAGTCGACCGGGAGCGGGCCCTCGCCGTCGCAGAGGAACAGCCCGATACCCAGCTGGCAGGTGGTGGCCCTGCCCAGGAAGGGATCGAAGCGCCGGTGCACGCCGACCGAGTGCTCGCCGCGCTTGGGGATGAACGCCGGTGCCAGCGCCCATGCCTCAGCGGCGGTCGTCCGCTCCACCCGGCGCAGCAGGTCCTGGCGGACCATCTGCCAGTCCCAGGGGCTGGCGTTGACGAACTGGTGCATCGACTGCGACGCCGTGGGTGAGTCGCTCACCGAACCCGCGAGCCTGCGCACCGACTTCTTCCCCGGTGTGCGCAGCAGGGCCTTGACGTAGAGCTCGGCCCACCTGCGCTGGTCGGCCCGCGGCAGCCTGCCGAAGACCGCGTCGGTGAACGAGTTCAGCTGACGGGCCTCGCCGAGGTCGGCCGGATCCGGCTCGTACAGCACGGTCATCTGACAGTCCCTCCCACACGGCGGTGTTGACCCCTCCAGCATAAATAGCGTTCTTTATGTTTCTCCGCCGGGAAGCCGGTTCGCCGCGACTTTGGCAAGTTCAGGGCTCCGAAGGGCGGAAAAGCCTCACAACGACCGGCTCGGCGGGGCGGCACGCGGGGCAGGGCACCAGCCGGAACTCTTCGCGGAGTCCCCTAAGTAGCGTCCCGTCGCGGCGCCGGGCTCGCAGCGGCGAGGCCGTTGCTGCGCACACTGGCCGCCAGCGGCGAGGCGGTACCAGATCCTCGCCCGGGTCGCCCCAGGCCACCCTCCAGGCCGTGCATCACGGCACTCCCCCAGTCTTTGGACTCCCCACATGAGTGAGATAACGAAAGCCGTCATCCCTGTCGCGGGGCTGGGCACCCGCTTCCTGCCCGCCACCAAGGCCACTCCCAAGGAAATGCTCCCGGTGGTGGACAAGCCGGCGATCCAGTACGTCGTCGAGGAAGCCGTCAGCATCGGGATCCGCGACATCCTCATGGTGACCGGGCGCAACAAGCGCGCCCTGGAAGACCACTTCGACCGCAACTACGAGCTGGAGCTGGCCCTCACGCAGAAGGGCGACACCGACCGGCTCGCCGCCGTCCACGCCTCGACGGAACTCGCCGACATCCACTACACCCGCCAGCGCGACCCGCGCGGCCTGGGGCACGCCGTACTGTGCGCCGCCCCGCACGTGGGCGACGATCCCTTCGCCGTCCTCCTCGGCGACGACCTCATCGACCCCCGTGACCCGCTCCTGGCCCAGATGCAGCAGGTGCGCCACCGCCACGGCGGATCGGTGATCGCGCTCATGGAGGTCGCCCCCGAACGCAGCCACCTCTACGGCTGCGCCGCGGTGGAACGCGAACACGGAAGCGACATCGTGCGGGTCACCGATCTCGTCGAGAAGCCGGCGCCCGGCACCGCGCCGAGCAACCTGGCCGTCATCGGCCGCTACATCCTCGACCCCGCGGTCTTCCCGGTTCTGCGGCGCACCCCGCCCGGACGCGGCGGCGAGATACAGCTGACCGACGCCATCCGGACGCTCGCCCACGACGGACACCCCGTGCACGGGGTCGTGTTCTCAGGGCGGCGCTACGACACCGGGGACCGGGCCGACTACCTGCGCGCCGTCGTCCGGATCGCCGCCGACCGCAGCGACCTCGGCCCCGACTTCGTCGAGTGGCTGCACGAGTTCCTGGGCCGCGGCCCGGCGGCGCTCACCGTCTGATGTGTCCAACCGTGCCCGAAGCACCGGTTGCACACCGGCGTCTTCGGCGAGTTGGCGATGTCGTCGTCGTCTCGCTCCGCCGGATGGATTACGACAGGAGACCTCCGTATGGTCCACGAGCGAATACAGAGAAGCAGCCGGACACCGGAAGGAAAACCCGAACCCGAGTACCGCGTTCCTCTGACCGCACTGAAGAACGTCATCAAGGTCAGACTGGACGGCCCTGACGACCGGCACACGCGGGCCCTCTCCGAATCCGGCGGGTTCCCGCCGATTCTGGTCCACCGCCCCACCATGGCGATCCTCGACGGTGTCCACCGCTTTCACGCCGCACGTCTGCGGGGTGACACCCACATAGCGGTGCGATTCTGCGAAGAACCACTGGAGAAAGCCTTCGTCCACACGGTTTACGAGAACGTCCGGCACGGCCTTCCCCTGACGTACACCGACCGTACGGCGGCGGCCCGACGCATCCTGACGGCCCATCCGCACTGGTCGGACCGCTATGTCGCAAGGATCGCCGGGCTGTCCCCGAGAACCGTCGCCGACCTGCGCAAAGGCGCGCAGCCGGCGACAGGTCCGACGCATCGCCTCGGCCGCGACGGGCGTCTGCGTCCCACCGACGCGGACGAACGACGCCGGTACGCGGCCGAGATCCTGCGCAGTGAGCCGGACTCCTCGCTGCGCGAGGTCGGACGCCTGGCGGGCATCTCGCCCACCACGGTGCGGGACGTGAAACGCCGGATCGAGAACGGGCAGCAGCCCGTTCCGCGGAGGTCCGGGAAAACCGCCGCCCGGACCGCCGGGAAGGGCGAGAACGCCTCACCGTCGCTCCAGCGGGACCTGGTGAGGGGGGCGGACCCGGCGGATTTCCCGGCGCTGGTGAAACGCCTGTGCAGTGAGCCGTCACTGCGGCATTCCGCCGACGGACGGCTTCTCCTGCGCCTTCTCGACCTGCATCTGGCGGCACAACGGAGTTCCGCCCGGATCGCCTCCGCGGTCCCCGCGCATCAGATCGCGACGGTCGCGGTCGTCGCCGCCCGCTGCCGGCAGATCTGGCACGACATGGCGGCGGGACTCGAAAGCACCCGGCGCGGCCCCGACGACATGGCCGCAGTGAAGAACCGAGAACCGAGAACCGAGAACTGAGAGAGGAAAACATGTCTGTTGTCGATGGTGTGTCGGAGGGGGCGGTCTCCGGTGGGCCGGGTGGTCCCGGTGGTGCGGGTGGTGCGGGTGGTGCGGGTGTGCCGCAGCGGCTGACGTCGCGGATGCGGCTGACGCTGGTGGTGCTGCTGGTCGCGCAGTTCATGCTCGCGGTGGACTTCTCGATCCTGAACGTGGCGTTGC
>NZ_JBSFLI010000050.1:0-38674 GCF_053598955.1 Streptomyces sp. NPDC001056
GGAGAGCGATACCGCTCGAAGGGAGGGCTACTTCAGCGCCCCCGCGGTGAGTCCCTCACCACACGGCCGCGCGCGCCGTTGACCAGCGGGAGGTGCGGCGCCACATGCCCGCACTCGACGTCGGCGACGATCGGCACGCCCAGCGGTCCGAGGGCGTCGAGGACGGCCTCGTGCTGGGTGAGGGTGGGGCTGTCCGGGGCGTTGGTGCGGCCGACGAGGACGGCGGCGGCCCGGTCGAAGAACCCGGCGAGGCGCAGGCCGTGCAGATGGCGGCAGATGGTGAGGGCGTTGTCCTCGCACGCCTCGACGTAGACCAGCAGCGGCTCGTCCCCGGCGAACCGGGAGGTGTCGAGGTACCGGCTGCCGCCGAGCGGGGCGACGGTCTCGACGCACCCGCCGATCAGCCGCCCCTCGACGTCCACGTCCCCGTCGCCGTCGAGCCGGGTCCAGCCGCCCTCGCCGTCCAGGGTGAGGTCGCGGATCTCCGGGTCGATGGTCCAGTCGTCCCAGCCGCCGGTGCGGTACCGGCCGGGCGGGATCTGGGTGAACGGCTCCCCCTGGGGCGCGGCCACGACGTCCAGCCAGGACACCAGCCCCTCGGGCACCCGGTACGGGGTGTCCATGAGGTTGTTGCCGTGCACGGTCGCGACCCCGGTCAGCAGGGTCAGCGGGGTGAGCACGGTCGACATGTCCGAGTAGCCGACGACCCAGGTGGGCTCGGCCCGGCCGATCGCCTCGAAGTCCAGGTGGGGCATCAGGTCGATCGCCGTCTCGCCGCCCCACGGCGGCACCACGGCCCGGATCGTCGGGTCGGTCAGCATGTCCGTCAGCTCGGCGGCGCGTTCGGCGGCCGGGGCGCTGATGTGGGTGGTGCCGTCCATGCACCGGCCCACGACGACCTCGTGGCCGCGCGCCTCGATCTCCTTGATCGCGGTGTCGAGGCGCGCCCTGAGGGGCTCGGCCACGCCCGAGGAGGGGGAGGTCACGCCGACACGGTCACCGGGGCGCAGGGGGCGCGGGTATCGAATGGTCATACGGGATGCTCCCGGACTCCCCCGATGCGGGGCAACGCGATTACGGCCGGTCCAGCCGCAGCCGCTCCGCCCTCGGCAGCCCCGCGACGACGAGGTCGTAGGAGTCCTCGATCAGCTCGCGCAGCAGCTTGTCCGGCAGGCCGCCGTCGGCGGTGACGGTGTTCCAGTGCCGCTTGTTCATGTGCCAGCCGGGGACGATCAGGCCCGGGTGGTCGGCGCGCAGCCGCAGCGCGTCCTCCGGGTCGCACTTGAGGTTGACCGTCAGGGGCCGCGCGTCCAGGCCCGTGAGGGCGAACATCCTGCCCAGCACCTTGAAGACCGAGGTCTCCGGGTTGAACGGGAAGTCCTCCACGGCCGCGTTGAAGGACAGGCAGAAGGCGCGCAGTTCCTTCGGGGTCACCCGGGCTTCTCCTCCTCGGTGGGCGCGGCGGGTTCCACCAGCACGGTGACGATCTTGTTGCGGCGGCCCGCGGAGGACTCCGCGGTGAGCTTCAGCCGCCGCTCGTCGGGGAGTTCGACCTCGGCGAAGGCGCCGGCGATGGGGACGCGGCCGAGGGCCTTGGCGAGCAGTCCGCCGACGGTCTCCACGTCCTCGTCGTCGTACTCCTCCAGGCCGTACAGCTCGCCGAGGTCGGTGATGTCCAGGCGGGCGGTGACCCGGAAGCGGCCGTCGCCGAGGTCGACCACGGGCGGCAGTTCACGGTCGTACTCGTCGGTGATCTCGCCGACGATCTCCTCAAGGATGTCCTCGATGGTGACGATGCCCGCGGTGCCGCCGTACTCGTCGATGACGACGGCGACGTGGTTGCGCTCCTTCTGCATCTCGCGCAGCAGGTCGCCGGCGTTCTTGGTGTCGGGCACGAAGACCGCCGGGCGCATGGCCGTGGACACCAGGTCGTTTTCGGCCTCCCGGCTGATGTGCGTCTTGCGGACCAGGTCCTTCAGATACACGATGCCGACGATGTCGTCCTCGCTCTCGCCGGTGACCGGGATACGCGAGAAACCGGAGCGCAGGG
Organism: Streptomyces sp. NPDC001056; assembly: GCF_053598955.1. NCBI lineage: Bacteria > Bacillati > Actinomycetota > Actinomycetes > Kitasatosporales > Streptomycetaceae > Streptomyces > Streptomyces sp. NPDC001056. The sequence continues at coordinate 2,051 of NZ_JBSFLI010000050.1, forward strand.
CGAGGGTGAGGGCCTGCCGGATGGTCTTGAACCGCTCGATGGTCACCAGGTCGGTGCGCGGCACCATGACCTCGCGCACCAGGGTGTCGCCCAGCTCGAAGACGGAGTGCACCATGCGGCGCTCCTCGTCCTCGATCAGCGACTCCTTCTCGGCGAGGTCGACCAGCGCGCGCAGCTCCGCCTCGGAGGCGAACGGGCCGTGCCGGAAGCCCTTGCCGGGGGTGAGCGCGTTGCCGAGGAGGATCAGCAGCGAGGGGATCGGGCCCATCACCCGGGCCAGCGGCACCAGGACGTACGCGGCGGCGGTCGCGGTGTTCAGCGGGTGCTGGCGCCCGATAGTGCGCGGGGAGACGCCGATGGCGACGTACGACACCAGGACCATCACGGCGATGGCGACCAGCAGGGCCTGCCAGGTGGCGGGGAACTCCTCCAGACAGGTGTAGGTCACCAGGGCCGCCGCCGCCATCTCGCAGGCGACGCGGACCAGCAGGGCCACATTGAGGTAGCGGGTGGGGTCGGCGGCGATCTGCGCCAGCTTGGCGCCGCCGCGCCGCCCGGACTTCACGGCCTCCTCGGCCCGGAAGCTGGAGACCCGGGCCAGGCCCGCCTCCGCGCAGGCGGCGAGCCAGGCGACGACGACCAGCGCGATCGCGCCGACCACGATCTGCGGGGACATACGGGCCGGCTTACGAGACGGTGGGCGCCGGGGAGGGGCCGGTCAGGCCGTGCTCGGCCCGCCAGCCGTCCACGATGGCCGCCTGGAGCCCGAACATCTCGGCCTTCTCGTCGGGCTCCTCGTGGTCGTAGCCCAGCAGGTGCAGCACGCCGTGGACGGTGAGCAGTTGGAGCTCCTCGTCCATGGAGTGCTGCGTCGGGGCGTCCGCCCCCTGCTTGGCGGCGACCTCCGGGCACAGCACGATGTCGCCGAGCAGCCCCTGCGGGGGCTCCTCGTCGTCCTTGCCCGGCGGGCGCAGCTCGTCCATCGGGAAGGACATGACATCGGTGGGCCCGGGCAGGTCCATCCACTGGATGTGCAGCTGCTCCATGGCGTCGGCGTCCACGACGATCACCGACAGCTCCGAGAGCGGGTGGATGCGCATCCGCGCGAGCGCGTAGCGGGCGATGTCGAGGATCGCCTGCTCGTCGACCTCGGTGCCGGATTCGTTGTTGACGTCGATCGACATGCTCGCCGGTCTACTTCCCCTTGGTGCCCTTGGCACCGGTCTTGGCACGGCCGCCCTGGTGGGTGCCGTTCTCGGTGCCGTTCTTGCTGTCGTACTTCTCGTACGCGTCGACAATACGGCCCACCAGCTTGTGCCGTACGACATCGTGGGACGACAGCCGGGAGAAGTGCACGTCCTCGACGCCCTCCAGGATCTCCTGGACCTGGCGCAGACCCGACTTCTGCCCGTTCGGCAGGTCGACCTGCGTCACGTCGCCCGTGATCACGATCTTCGAGTCGAAGCCGAGGCGGGTGAGGAACATCTTCATCTGCTCGGGGCTCGTGTTCTGGGCCTCGTCCAGGATGATGAAGGCGTCGTTGAGCGTACGGCCGCGCATGTACGCCAGCGGCGCGACCTCGATCGTCCCGGCGGCCATCAGCTTCGGGATGGAGTCCGGGTCGAGCATGTCGTGCAGCGCGTCGTACAGCGGGCGCAGGTAGGGGTCGATCTTCTCGTAGAGCGTGCCGGGCAGGAAGCCCAGCCGCTCGCCGGCCTCGACCGCGGGCCGGGTGAGGATGATCCGGTTGACCTGCTTGGACTGGAGGGCCTGGACGGCCTTGGCCATGGCCAGGTAGGTCTTGCCGGTACCGGCGGGGCCGATGCCGAAGACGACCGTGTGCTTGTCGATCGCGTCGACGTAGCGCTTCTGGTTGAGGGTCTTGGGGCGGATGGTGCGCCCGCGCGAGGACAGGATGTTCTGCGTCAGTACCTCGGCCGGGGTCTCCGAACCGTCGCTCGTACCGTTCTCGCTCGCCTTGAGCATGGCGATCGAGCGTTCCACTGCGTCCTCCGTCATCGGCTGCCCGGTGCGGAGCACCAGCATCATCTCGTCGAACACGCGGGAGATCAGGGCGACGTCGACCGGGTCGCCCACCGCGCTGATCTCATTGCCCCGGACATGGATGTCGGCCGCCGGGAAGGCCCTCTCGATCACGCGCAGGAGGGAGTCGCCGGAACCCAGAACGGTCACCATGGGGTGCTGGGCGGGGACGGTGAGCTGCGCTCTCGCCTGCTCCTGCGTGGGGGTGTGAGCTGTGGGTGTCTGTGTCATGGGCCGGCGCGAAGGCCTTGCGCTTCCTCCTGATCACGACCGCACAACGCAGGGCGGCCTCGTCGCTGTCCAGGGTACGCCGGACGACGTACAAGCCTGTAGGACTTTTCCACCGGTCCCGGGTGCGCGCCCGGCCGCGGCTGCCCGCGGGTCAGCCGGAGCGCCGGAAGCCGATCGTGGGTACCGCCCGGCGCAGCGGCCAGGGGCGGTCCAGTTCCTCCGGGACCAGTCCGTCGAGGAAGGCGTACCGCCGCAGCGCCACGGGGTCCTGGCCCGGCAGGGACTGCACCCGGCGCCACCACGCGCCGATCTCCGACCACCCCGGTGCCGACAGCGATCCCCCGAACTCCTGCACCGACAGCGCCGCCGTGAGGCCCGCGAAGGCCAGCCGGTCCGCCAGGGGCCAGCCCGCCAGGGAGCCCGTCACGAAGCCGGCCACGAAGACGTCGCCCGCGCCCGTGGGGTCCAGCGCCTCCACCGCGATCGCCGGGACCTCCGCCGCCTCGCCGGTCCGGCGGTCCACGGCGTACGCGCCCTCGGAGCCCAGCGTCACCACCGCCACCGGCACGTACTCGGTGAGCGCGTGCGCGGCGAGGCGGGGGCAGTCGGCGCCGGTGTACCGCTTCGCCTCCTCCGCGTTGGGCAGGAACGCCTCGCAGTGTTCGAGGTCGAGCAGCCCCGCGAGATCCCACGCGCCCGTCTCGTCCCAGCCGACGTCGGCGAAGATCCGTGTCCCCTCGCGCGCCGCCTGGGCGATCCAGGGAGCGCTGCGGCCGGGCGTGAGGGAGGCGACCGCGGCCCGGGCGCGGGGCGGGCAGTCGGGGGCCGGCTCCTCCGGCGGCGGCTCGTGCCCGTGCGAGACCATCGTCCGCTCGCCCTCGTACGCCATGGACACCGTCACCGGCGAGTGCCACCCGGGCACCGTCCGCGACGGCGTGAGGTCGATCCCCTCGCCCTGTTCCAGCGCGTCCCAGCAGTACTCCCCGTAGTGGTCGTCCCCGAACGCCGCCGCGAGCGAGGTCCGCAGCCCGAGCCGGGCCAGCGCGCTGGCCATGTTGGCGACCCCGCCGGGGCTGGACCCCATGCCCCGCGCCCAGGACTCCGTGCCGCGCACGGGCGCCGAGTCGAGGCCGGTGAAGATGATGTCGAGGAAGACGGTGCCCGTGAGATAGACGTCCCAGGGCGGGTCCCCGGGCGCCCGCCGCGCGGCGAGCGGATCGACCTGGGCCCGGCGGTGCCCCGCCTGGGTGAGGTGCTCGGGTTCCTCTCCGGTGAGGGTGTGCGACGAGGTCACGGTGCGCTCCCTGGTGTGCGGGTCTGGCCAGTGTGCACCACGGCGGCCATCGCGCACGGGCATACGGCCGGGTCCGCGAACGGGAAAGAGCCCCGTCCCGCGCATCGCGGGACGGGGCTCACCTTGAGCGCCGGGCAGGCCTTGCACCTGCATTTCCCCGCAGGAAGCGGGGCGTCTTTCCTTGGACCACCAACGCACTGTCCGGCTACCGGAGTTCCGGCGGCCTCGACATGATCAAGCATAGCCCATGCCGAGGCTCTGTCCGAACACGCTCAGAACGCGTACGCGTCCACCTCGGCCAGGTACCGGGCGCGGCGCTCCTCGTCGTCCTCCAGGAAGGAGGCGACGAAGGAGTTGCGGGCCAGCTCGCGCAGCCGCTCCTCGGTCAGCCCGAGGCTCTCGCGCACGGCCTGGAAGTTGTCGTCGGCGTACCCGCCGAAGTAGGCCGGGTCGTCGGAGTTGACGGTGCACAGCAGCCCGGCGTCCAGCATGGCCGGCAGCGGGTGGTCGGCCAGGGTGTCCACCGTGCGCAGCCGGACGTTGGACAGCGGGCACAGGGTGAGCGGGATCCGCTCCCGTACCAGCCGCTCGACCAGCGCGGGGTCCTCCATGCAGCGCAGCCCGTGGTCGACGCGCTCGACGCCGAGCAGGTCCAGGGCCTCGGTGATGTACTCCGGCGGCCCCTCCTCGCCGGCGTGCGCCACCCGGCGCAGCCCGAGTGCGGCGGCGGCCTCGTACACCTCGCGGAACTTCACCGGCGGGTGCCCGACCTCGGCGGAGTCGAGGCCGATGCCGGTGATCCGGTCCAGGTAGGGGCGCGCGGCCTCCAGGGTCTCCAGCGCGGAGTCGGCGGACTCGTCGCGCAGGAAGCACATGATGAGCTTCGTGGAGATGCCGTGGTTCTCCTCGCTGCGGCCGAGCGCCCGCCACAGCCCCTCCACGACGGTGCCCATGTCCAGGCCCCGGGCCAGGTGGGCCTGCGGGTCGAAGAAGATCTCCGCGTGCCGCACGCCCTGGGCCGCGGCACGGGCCAGATAGGCGTCGGCCAGGTCCTCGAAGTCCCGCTCGGTGCGCAGGACGGCCATCAGCTCGTAGTACAGGTCCAGGAAGGACTGGAGGTCCTCGAACCGGTACGCCTCGCGCAGTTCGTCCGTGTCGGCGTAGCGCAGCTTCACGCCGTTGCGGGCGGCCAGTTCGAAGGCGAGGTCGGGCTCCAGGGTGCCTTCGATGTGGAGGTGCAGTTCTGCTTTGGGGAGGGGCATCAAAGCATCGTACGGCGCATTCACCGACGTTTCGGAACCGGCACTCGCTGAAGGTCGTACGCCACCGTCAGCTCACCCCCGAAGCCGGCGGCCCGCGCCTGCCGCTCGAATTCCTCCGGCTCGGAGTACCGCTGGCTGAAGTGGGTGAGCACGAGGTGCCGTACCCCCGCGTCCCTCGCCACCGCGCCCGCCTGTGCGGCCGTCAAGTGGCCGTGCTCCACGGCGAGTTCCCGGTCCTCGTCCAGGAAGGTGGACTCGATGACGAGCAGGTCGCAGCCCTCCGCGAGCGCGTGGACACCCTCGCAGAGCCGGGTGTCCATGACGAACGCGAACCGCTGTCCGCGCCGTACCTCGCTGACCTCCTCCAGCGTCACGTCCCCGAGCCGCCCCTCGCGCTGGAGCACGCCCACGTCCGGGCCCTCGATCCCGTGCGCGGCGAGCCGCTCGGGCAGCATCCGGCGGCCGTCCGGCTCGGTGAGCCGGTAGCCGTACGACTCCACCGGGTGCGACAGCCTGCGGGCCTCCAGGGTGTACGACGGCGTCACCGCGAGGGTGCCGTCGGCGGCCACCGGCGCCTCGGTGACGCCCACGGTCTCCCGGTACGCGGTGGCGTACCGCAGCCGGTCGAAGAAGCGCTGCCCGGAGGCCGGGTAGTGCGCGGTGACCCGGTGCGGCACCTGGTCCAGGTTGATCCGCTGGACGATCCCGGCGAGGCCGAGGCAGTGGTCGCCGTGGAAGTGGGTGACGCACAGGCGGTTCAGGTCGTGCGCGGCGAGCCCGGCGCGCAGCATCTGGCGCTGGGTGCCCTCGCCGGGGTCGAAGAGGATGCCCTCGCCGTCCCAGCGCAGCAGGTAGCCGTTCTGGTTGCGGTGCCGGGTCGGGACCTGGCTGGCGGTGCCCAGCACCACGAGTTCACGGACGGACACGGCGGCCTATCCGGGCGGCCATTCGAGGCCACGGCCGCCGAGCACGTGCCCGTGGGCGTGCCAGACGGTCTGGCCCGCGCCGGTTCCGGTGTTGAAGACGACGCGGTAGCTGTCGAGCTTCTCCTCGTCGGCCACGGCCTGGGTCTCGCGCAGCAGGTCCGCCGCGATCTGCGGGGCGCCGGCGGCGAGCGCGGCGACGTCCCGGTAGTGGACCTTGGGGATCACCAGGATGTGCGTGGGGGCCTGGGGGTTGATGTCCCTGAAGGCGATGGTGGTGTCCGTCTCGCGGACGATCGTGGCCGGGATGTGGCCCGCGACGATTTTGCAGAACAGGCAGTCGTCCTGCGGTTCTCCAGCCATTTCGCGTGCGCTCGCTTTCGCCTGGATGCGTGTACGGGGGGCATCGTAGTCGTTCGGGTGCGGGCGGTTCGTGGGGTGTTCACCCCACTGCCCCGCGCCCCTGGAGGGGCGGCAACACCGGCGGTGTCTTCGCGGGTGCCGATTCCAGTGCCTCCAGCGCGAGCCTTATCGCCTCGTCCAGTTGGGCGTCGCGGCCCGCCGCCCAGTCCTGCGGGGTCTGTACGACCTCCACATCCGGGTCGACGCCGTGGTTCTCCATGGTCCAGCCGGGGCCGTCCAGCCACATGGCGTACTTGGGCTGGGTGACCAGGGTGCCGTCGACGAGGCGGTAGCGGCTGTCGATGCCGATGACGCCGCCCCAGGTGCGGGTGCCGACGACGGGGCCGATGCCGAGGGTCTTGACGGCGGCGTTGACGATGTCGCCGTCGGAGCCGGAGAACTCGTTGGCGACGGCGACGACGGGGCCGCGCGGGGCGTGTTGGGGGTAGCTGAAGGGGCGCCGGCCGCGGGGGAGGTCCCAGCCGATGATGCGGCGGGCCAGTTTCTCCACGACGAGCTGGGAGGTGTGGCCGCCGCGGTTCTCGCGCACGTCCACGATCAGGCCCTCGCGGGCGACCTCGACGCGCAGGTCGCGGTGGATCTGGGCCCAGCCCGGGGCCTGCATGTCGGGGACGTGGAGGTAGCCGAGGCGGCCGCCGGAGCGCTCGTGGACATGGGCGCGGCGGTCGGCGACCCAGGCGTGGTAGCGCAGGGGTTCCTCGTCGGCGAGCGGGACGACCACGACGTGCCGGGGGTCGCCGCCGGCCGCGGGCGAGACGGTGAGTTCGACGGGGCGTCCGGCCGTGCCGGTGAGCAGGGGGCCGGGGCCGGTCACCGGGTCGACGGGGTGGCCGGAGACGGCGAGGATCGCGTCCCCGGGGCGGACGGCGACGCCGGGCGCGGCGAGCGGGCTGCGGGCGTCCGGGTCCGAGGTCTCCGAGGGCAGGATGCGGTCGACGCGCCAACCGCCGTCCTCGTGGCGGGAGATGTCGGCGCCGAGCAGGCCCTGGCGGGGGCCGCCGCCGTAGCCGCCGGGGGGGATGACGTAGGCGTGCGAGGTACCGAGTTCGCCGTGCACCTCCCACAGCAGGTCCACGAGGTCGTCGTGGGTGGCGAGGCGGTCGAGGACGGGGCGGTAGCGGTCGAGGACGCCGTCCCAGTCGATGCCGCCGAGGTCGGGGCGCCAGAAGTTGTCGCGCATGAGGCGGCCGGTCTCGTCGTACATCTGCCGCCACTCGGCGGCGGGGTCGACGGTCTGCCGGATGCGGCCGAGGTCGACGGTGATGTTGGAGTCGCTGTCCTCGTCGGCGGAGGCGCGCCGGTCGCTGGGTACGACCTTGAGCTTGCCGTCGGTCCACAGCAGGACCCGCTTGCCGTCGCCGCTGACCTCGAAGTGGTCGGCGTCGGCGGAGAGGTGCTCCAGGCGCTGCTGGGCGAGGTCGTAGCGCTCCAGCTCGGTGCTGGGTTCGGCCTCGTCGGGGGTGGCGCGGGTGGTGCCGAGCACACCGCGCAGCGGGTGCCGCAGCCACAGGACGCCGTCCTTGGCCGCGCGCAGGTTGGCGTAGCGGGCGGCCTCGACCGGGAAGGGCACGATGCGGTCGGCGAGCCCGTCGAGGTCGATCCGGGTGGTGGGCACGCCCTCGCTGTCGGGGGTCTCCTCCTTGTCGGAGGTCTCGAACGGGCGGCCGTGGCGCTGGGGCCCGAACGGGGAGGGGGTGGTCGCGGCGAGCGTGATCAGGTAGGGGCGGGTGCCCTCCACGAAGGCCAGGTCGAAGACGTGTTCGTCGTAGACCGGGTCGAAGGAGCGGTTGGAGAGGAAGGCGAGGTGCTTGCCGTCGAGGGTGAAGGCGGGCGCGTGGTCCTGGAAGCGCAGCGGGGTGGCCTCGCTGACGGTCAGGTCGGTGGTGTGGGCGAGACGCAACTGGCACAGCGGGCGGGGGCCGGGGTGGGTCCAGGCGAGCCAGGCGGAGTCGGGCGAGAAGGTGAGGTCGCGGACGTCGCCGTCCTCGCTGTGGTCGACCTCGCGGACCTCGCCGGTCTCCCGCTCGACCAGCAGCAGCCGGCCGTCGTGGGCGGCGACGGCGGCGCGGCTGCCGTCGGGGGCCATGGCGAGTTCCAGGACCCGGCCGAGGCGTCCGGCGGCGAGCCGGCGCGGGGTGGCGCCGAGGGCGGGGCCGGTGGCGGGGGCGAACTCCAGGGCGTCCTCGCCCTCGGCGTCGGTGACCCAGACGACCCATTCCTCGCCGTCGGCGCGGAAGGTGCGGGGCAGCCGGGTGCGGACGCCGGGTTCGGCGGCGAGGGCGCGGACCGGGCCGGAGCGGTGGGTGACCCAGTGGACGGTGCCGCGCAGGCCGACGGCGCTGCCGCGGGCGGTGTGGTCGGGGGCGGCCGAGCCGAACCAGCGGGAGGCGTTCACCTGGAAGGGCTGGAGGTCGACGCGGGGGCCGCCGAGGCGGATGTCCAGGGGACGGGGGGCGGCGCCGTCGAGGTCGTCCAGGAGCCAGAGCCGGCCGGCGCTGGAGTAGACGACGCGGGTGCCGTCGCCGGCCGCGTGGCGGGCGTAGAAGCCGTCGAGGGGGGTGTGCCTGCGCAGGTCGGAGCCGTCGGCGCGGGAGGAGTAGAGGGCGCCGGTGCCTTCGTGGTCGGAGAGGAAGGCGATGCGGTCGCCGGCCCAGAAGGGGTACTCGATGTTCCCGTCGAGCTCCTCGTGCAGCCGGACGAACCGTCCCTCCCCCTCCCGGTCGATCCACAACTTGCCCGCGGTGCCGCCGCGGTAGCGCTTCCACCAGGCGGCCTCGCGGCCCATCGGGGCGGACAGCAGCACGGGGTGCGGGCCGTGGGCGACCTCGCCGACGGGGCCGTACGGGAGGGTGGTGGCGGGTCCGCCGTCGAGGGGGACGGCGCGGGCCCAGGTGCGGCGCAGGCTGGGCTGGCCGGTGGTGCTCAGCGCGAGGACGTGGCCCTCGGGGGTCCAGCCGCGGACCTGGGTCCTCCAACTGCCCCAGTAGGTGAGGCGTTTGGCGGGGCCGCCGTCGACGGGCGCGATGTGCACCTCGGGGGCCCCGTCGCGGGTGGAGGTCCAGGCGAGGGTGGTGCCGTCGGGCGAGATGCGGGGATGGTTCACCGGGACGTTGTCGGCACTGGCCCGCCAGGCGCGGCCTCCGTCGAGGGGAGCCAGCCACACGTCGTCCTCGGCGACGAATGTCACCAAGTCGCCGTGCAGGTGCGGGAATCGGAGGTAGCCGGAGGTTCCTGTCGAAGCGCCCTGAGTCACCCCGTCACCTTACGCAGTGGCCGCCGTGCGCGTGCCCATTTTCGATCACTTGCCCTGCACGGGCAGGCAGGCGGGGTCGTTCGGGCACCAGACGGTCCGGGTGACGGTGACCGTCACCGCGGGCCGCGGGCCGACGGTCGCAGGGCCGGGCGGGCGGTACGTCGGTCCCGACGCGGCGTCGCAGTCGCCGAGCCCGCTGACGTGGAACACCTGCTTCCCCCCGACCCTGGCCCGCAGGTCCCCCCGCACACAGGCCCCGCTCACGGCCCGCGTCACCTCGCCGTTGACGGTGATCTTCCGCCGGTCCCGGGTCTCCCCCTGGCAGTCGACGGAGACGACGGCGGTCTCCCCCGGCGAGGGCGTCGCCCCGGTCCCGCCGCCCGAGTCACCGGTGCAGTTGAGCCAGCCGACGTCCACATGCGCCTGCTCCAGCCGGGCGGTGGCGGTCGTCCCGGTGGTGTAGGCGACGCTCGCCGACCCGAGCACATCCGGCTGACACGCCACGAGGGCCCCACCGGCCACGACGACGATCCCGGCGACGACGATCACCCGCGGCCGAATCCACATGAATGCCCCCATGCACGGCAGCGTGCCACCGCGCGGGGACGGACGGAAGCCCGCGTACGGCCACTCACCCGTTCGGAGTGCGTCGACGCCGACCCGGTGCGCGGCGAACGCAGGGTGCGGCGGCTCGCGTTGCCGGGACCGTCCACCGGTGGACGGTCCGGCACCGGCCTCCTCAGCCCCGCAGCAGCAGCCACTCCTGGAGTTCCACCAGGTTGCCCTCGGGGTCCTTGAGGTGGGCGACGCGCATGCGCTCGGTCAGGGGGGCGGGGGGTCGCAGGAGGGTGGCGCCGCGGGAGGTGATGGCGGCGCAGTAGGCGTCGAGGTCGTCGACGCGCAGGACGACCAGGGAGCGGTGGCCGTTGACGAGGGTGGCGAGTTCGGGGAGGAGTTCGGCCATCATGGCGCGGTCCTGGAGGGCGATGCCCGCGGAACCGGTGTGGGGGCTGAACTTCTCGTAGGGGCCCTCGGTCGCGCCGGACTGCGGCTTCAGGCCGAGGACGTCGGCGTAGAAGCGGTAGCAGGCGGCGAAGTCGGTGACGAGGAGCCGTACTTGGGCGAGTTCCATGGTGTCCCCCGGACGGTGTTCAGGACCAGCGGCCGGTGCGGCCCAGGAGGAGGGCCGCGGCGGCGGTGCCGGCGGTGGATGTACGCAGCACACTAGGCCCGAGGACGTACGCCTTCGCGCCCGCCTCCTCGAAGAGCGCCAACTCGTCGCGGGAGACGCCCCCTTCGGGCCCCACGACCAGTACGATCTCGCCCTCGGCGGGGAGTTCGGCCGTGGCCAGCGGCTCGCTGGCGTGCTCGAAGTCGGAGTGCAGCACCCCGGCGAAGTCGGCCTCGGCCAGAAGCGCCGCCACCTGCTTGGTGGTCGCCGCCTCCGCGACCTCCGGGAAACGCACCCGCCGCGACTGCTTGCCGGCCTCGCGCGCCGTGGCCCGCCACTTGCCGAGCGCCTTCAGACCCCGCTCACCCCTCCACTGCGTGATGCAGCGCGCGGCCTGCCACGGCACGATCGCGTCGACGCCGACCTCGGTCATCGTCTCGACGGCCAGCTCCCCCCGGTCCCCCTTGGGCAGCGCCTGCACCACCGTGATCCGGGGCCGCGGCGCGGGCTCCTCGGACACCTCCGGCATCCGTACGACCAGCCGGTCCTTGCCCTCGATGCCGAGCACCTCGCACACCGCGTAGCGCCCCGCGCCGTCGGTGAGCACGACCTCCTCGCCGGCCTCCAGGCGCTTGACCGACACCGCGTGCCGGCCCTCGGGACCGTCCAGGACATAGCGGTCGCCGTCCGGGGTGAAGTCCGGTACGACGAAGACGGGCGCGGTCATCGCTGTCCACCACCGATCACGGGACGCACGGCCAACTGGGCGCGGGCCTCGGCGAGTTCGGCCGCCAGCACCTCCACCAGCCGCCCGGCGGGCAGTTCCCGGGCCAGCCGGTGGCCCTGGCCCGCCCACAGCGCCATGCCCTGGGCGTCCCCGGCCTTGGCGGCGGCCTTGCGCAGTGGCGAGGTGAGGTGGTTGATCTCCGGGTAGGCGGCGGGCGCGTACGGCCCGTGCTCGCGCAGGAAGCGGTTGACCAGGGCGCGCGCCGGGCGGCCGGTGAACGCGCGGGTGGTCTCGGTGCGCGCGAACAGGGGGTTGGTCAGGGCCTGCTTGTGCACCTCGGGCGCACCGGACTCGGGGGTGGCGAGGAAGGCGGTGCCCAGCTGGGCCGCGCTCGCGCCCGCCGCGAGGACGGCGGCGATCTGGGCGCCGCGCATGATGCCGCCGGCGGCGACGACCGGGAGGCGGACGGCCTCGCGGATCTGCGTGATCAGGGACAGCAGGCCGATGCCGGTGCCGTCGTTCTCCGCGATGTCCCGGTGCGTGCCCTGGTGGCCGCCGGCCTCCACGCCCTGGGCGATCACGGCGTCCGCCCCGGCCCGCTCCACCGCGACGGCCTCCTCGGCGGTGGTGGCGGTGACCAGCGTGACGGTCCCGGCCCGCCGCAGCCGCTCCAGCGCCTCCCGGCTCGGCACGCCGAAGTGGAAGGAGACCGCGGGCACCGGGTCGTCCAGGAGCACCGCGAGCTTGGCGTCGTAGCCGTCGTCCCGGCCGCTGTCCGGATCGCCCAGCTCGGTCTCGTACCAGGCGGCCTCGCCGGCCAGCTGGTGGGCGTAGACCTCGACCGCGCCGCTCTCCGCGTACTCCGGCTGCGGCATGAACACATTGACGCCGAAGGGGCGGTCGGTGAGGCTCCGCAGCCGCTTGATCTCCTGGTACATGCCGTCGGCCGTCTTGTACCCGGCGGCCAGGAACCCGAGCCCGCCGGCCTCGCCCACGGCCGCGGCCAGCTCCGGGACGGAGACGCCGCCGGCCATGGGGGCCTGCACGATCGGGTGACGGAGAAGATCGGTCAGCGCGGAGGACATGACCGCATGGTGTCACGTCCCCCGAACAAGTCCGAATCGGGTGCCGGTCTCGGCATATACCGCGCGCACCTGCGCTTCTCGGCAGGTGACCGGGGCCGGGGGGCAGGGCCCCCGGCTCACCCATCAGCGTCCGTTGAACGCGTCCTTCAGCCGCGAGAACAGCCCCTGCTGACCCGGCTGGAACTGACCCTGCGGCCGCTCCTCGCCCCGCAGCTTCGCCAGCTCGCGCAGCAGTCGCTCCTGCTCCGGGTCCAGCTTCGTCGGCGTCTGCACCTCGACGTGCACGATCAGGTCGCCCCGGCCGCCGCCCCGCAGGTGCGTGACGCCCCGGCCGTGCAGCGGGATCGACTGCCCGGACTGCGTGCCCGGCCGGATGTCGACCTCCTCAAGACCGTCCAGCGTCTCCAGCGGCACCTTCGTGCCGAGCGCCGCCGCGGTCATCGGGATCGTCACCGTGCAGTGCAGGTCGTCGCCGCGGCGCTGGAACGTGGAGTGCGGCAGCTCGTGGATCTCGACGTACAGGTCACCGGCCGGACCGCCACCGGGCCCGACCTCGCCCTCACCGGCGAGCTGGATCCGCGTGCCGTTGTCGACACCGGCCGGGATCTTCACGGTCAGCGTGCGACGCGAGCGGACCCGCCCGTCCCCGGCGCACTCCGGGCACGGCGTGGGGACCACGGTCCCGAAGCCCTGGCACTGGGGGCACGGCCGCGAGGTCATGACCTGGCCCAGGAAGGACCGGGTGACCTGCGAGACCTCACCGCGGCCGCGGCACATGTCACACGTCTGCGCCGACGTGCCGGGCGCCGCGCCCTCGCCGTTGCAGGTGTTGCAGACGACCGCCGTGTCGACCTGGATGTCCTTGGTCGTCCCGAAGGCCGCCTCGTCCAGCTCGACCTCGATCCGGATCATCGCGTCCTGGCCGCGCCGGGTGCGCGAGCGCGGCCCGCGCTGCGACGCCGTACCGAAGAACGCGTCCATGATGTCGGAGAAGTTGCCGAAGCCACCGGCCCCGAAGCCGCCCGCGCCGGCGCCGCCGGACTGCGAGAGGGGGTCCCCGCCGAGGTCGTAGACCTGCTTCTTCTGCGGGTCCGACAGCACCTCGTAAGCGGCGTTGATCTCCTTGAACCGCTCCTGGGTCTTCGGGTCGGGGTTGACGTCCGGGTGCAGCTCGCGCGCGAGCCGCCGGAACGCCTTCTTGATCTCATCCTGCGACGCGTCGCGGCGCACGCCGAGAACGGCGTAGTAGTCCGTGGCCACTTACGACTCCGCCAGGATCTGTCCGACGTACCGTGCCACTGCGCGTACCGCTCCCATCGTTCCCGGGTAGTCCATGCGGGTCGGTCCGACCACGCCGAGCTTGGCAACCGCCTCGCCGCCCGAACCGTAGCCCACCGACACCACGGAGGTTGAGTTGAGTCCTTCGTGGGCGATCTCGTGCCCGATGCGCACGGTCATGCCCGGATCCTTCGCCTCGCCGAGGAGCTTGAGGAGCACGACCTGCTCCTCAAGGGCCTCCAGGACGGGCCGGATCGTGAGGGGGAAGTCGTGTCCGAAGCGGGTGAGATTGGCGGTGCCGCCGATCATCAGCCGCTCCTCGTTCTCCTCGACCAGTGTCTCCAGAAGAGTGGAGAGCACCGTGGAGACCGTACCGCGATCCTCGTGTTCGAAGGCGTCCGGCAGGTCCTCGACCAGCTTCGGCACGTCCGCGAACCGGCGGCCCGCGACCCGGCTGTTGAGCCGCGCGCGCAGGTCCGCGAGGGACGCCTCGCCGAACGGCGCCGGGCAGTCGACCATCCGCTGCTCGACCCGGCCGGTGTCCGTGATCAGCACGAGCATCACGCGCGCGGGGGCGAGCGCGAGCAGTTCCACGTGCCGCACGGTGGACCGGGTCAGGGACGGGTACTGCACGACGGCGACCTGCCGGGTCAGCTGCGCGAGCAGCCGTACCGTACGCGCCACGACGTCGTCGAGGTCGACGGCGCCGTCCAGGAAGTTCTGGATCGCGCGCCGCTCGGGCGCGGTCATCGGCTTGACGCCGGCGAGCTTGTCGACGAACAGCCGGTAGCCCTTGTCGGTGGGGATGCGCCCCGCGCTGGTGTGCGGCTGCGCGATGTACCCCTCGTCCTCCAGGGCCGCCATGTCGTTGCGTACGGTCGCCGGGGACACGCCGAGACTGTGCCGCTCGGTCAGGGCCTTGGACCCGACCGGCTCCTCGGTGCCGACATAGTCCTGGACGATGGCGCGCAGCACCTGAAGCCTGCGTTCACTCAGCATTCGCGCGCACCTCCAGCACGTCGTCCCCTTGTTCCCTCGGTTGTCCGCCTTGGCACTCTTCGCATGTGAGTGCCAGCGTTCCCCGGCCCAGTGTACGGCCGTGGGGTACACACAGGGCAAGGTCGGTGCCCCTGCGAGCGCTCCTGCGGTTAGCGTCGCGGTATGACGGTGACTTGGGAAGAGCACGGATGGCAGCGGCTGGCCACCGGGGTGGGGCGGTGTCGGCTGCCGGGCTGGGACTGCACGGCCGGGCTGGTCCTGGGCGCGGACGCGGCGCTCATGGTGGACGCCGGGTCGAGCCTCGCGGAGGGGGCGCGGCTGCGGTCCGCGGCCGAGGCGCTCGCCGGTGGACGTGTGACCCATCTCGCGCTGACCCATGTCCATTTCGACCATGTCTTCGGGGCCCCGGCGTTCGCGGGGGCCGCGGTGTACGCGGCGGTGGGGGCGGACGCGGTGTTCCGCCAGGGGCGCGACGAGCTGCGGCACGACGCCGTCCACCACGGGCTTCCGGCGGAGGAGGCCGAGGAGGCGGCGCTGGCCCTGGTGCCGCCGCGGCACCTGGTCTCCGG
This sequence comes from Streptomyces sp. NPDC001056, assembly GCF_053598955.1. Classification (NCBI taxonomy): domain Bacteria; kingdom Bacillati; phylum Actinomycetota; class Actinomycetes; order Kitasatosporales; family Streptomycetaceae; genus Streptomyces; species Streptomyces sp. NPDC001056. The sequence goes on from NZ_JBSFLI010000050.1 coordinate 17,309, forward strand.
GGAGCGGACCCTGGACCTGGGTCCGGGCCGGCAGGTGCTGCTGGCCAACGTCGGTCCCGGGCACACCGCCCATGACCTGGTCGTTCTGGTGCCCGGCGATCCGGAGGTGGTGTTCTGCGGCGACCTGGTGGAGGAGTCGGGGGAGCCCCAGGCGGGCCCGGACGCCGTACCGTCGCGCTGGCCGGACGCGCTGGACCGGCTGCTGGCGCTGGGCGGCGAGGACGCGCTGTACGTGCCCGGTCACGGCGCGGTGGTCGACGCGGCGTTCGTACGACGTCAACGGGACGCGTTGGCGGCGCGTTTCGGCGTGTCATGAGCGCCGCCCCGCCGCTTCTCCTATCGTCATCCGAATGCGCCCACCCGTCTCCCACCGCCGCCCTTCCCCCGAGGGCCCTTCGGGCCCGCGCCCCCGTCCCTACTCCCCGGATCTGACTCCTCCCTGGAAGAAACCCCAGCAGGTGCCGGAGGTGCCCGCCGAGCCGGGGCTCGTCGTGGAGGAGCCCGGCACCGGGTTCTGCGGGGCGGTGATCCGCTGCGAGGCGGGCACGGTGACCCTGGAGGACCGCTTCGGCAGACACCGGGTGTTCCCGCTGGAGCCGCGCGGCTTCCTGCTGGAGGGCCGGGTGGTCACGCTCGTACGACCGGCGTCCGGCCCGGTGCGGCCCACCCGCACCGCCTCCGGCTCGGTCGCCGTCCCCGGCGCCCGCGCCCGGGTGGCCCGGGCCGGCCGCATCTACGTCGAGGGCCGGCACGACGCCGAGCTGGTCGAGAAGGTCTGGGGCGACGACCTGCGCGTCGAGGGCGTGGTCGTGGAGTACCTGGAGGGTGTGGACGACCTCTCCTCGATCGTCGCCGACTTCTCCCCCGGCCCGGACGCCCGCCTCGGCGTCCTCGTGGACCACCTCGTCCCGGGCACGAAGGAATGGCACATCGCCCGGTCGGTGACCAGCGAGCACGCCCTGGTGGTCGGCCACCCGTACATCGACGTCTGGGAAGCGGTGAAACCCGCCTCCCTGGGCATCGCGCAGTGGCCGCGGGTGCCCCGCGGCCAGGACTGGAAGACGGGCGTGTGCCGCGCCCTGGGCTGGCCCTCGGACAACACCGGCGCGGTGTGGCAGGCGATCCTGAAGCGGGTGGACTCCTACAAGGACCTGGAGCCCGAGCTGCTGGGGCGGGTGGAGGAGCTGATCGATTTCGTCACGGGCGCGTGATCAGTCCACCAGGTCCCGTACGACCGCGTCCGCGAGCAGCCGTCCCCGCAGGGTGAGGACGGCACGGCCCTCGTCGTACGGGCCGGGGTCCAGGAGGCCGTCGGACAGGGCGCGGCGGGCGGCGGCGCGGCCCTGCTCCTTCAGGAGGGACAGCGGCACGCCCTCGCGCAGGCGCAGCTCCAGGAGGACGCGTTCGACGCGGCGGTCCTCGTCGGACAGCACCTCGCGGCCGGCGCCCGGGGAGCGGCCGGAGGCGAGGGCGGAGGCGTAGGCGCCGGGGTGCTTCACGTTCCACCAGCGCACGCCGCCCACGTGGGAGTGGGCGCCGGGGCCCGCGCCCCACCAGTCGGCGCCGCGCCAGTACAGCTCGTTGTGCAGGCAGCGGCCGGCCTCGGAGGTGGCCCAGTTGGAGACCTCGTACCAGGAGAAGCCCGCGGCGGAGAGCGTCTCCTCGGCGATCAGGTAGCGGTCGGCGTGGACGTCGTCGTCGGTCATCGGGACCTCGCCCCGGCGGATCCGGCGCGCGAGCCGCGTGCCCTCCTCCACGATGAGCGCGTAGGCGCTGACGTGGTCGGGGCCCGCGCCGATCGCGGCGTCCAGGGAGGCCCGCCAGTCGTCGTCGCTCTCCCCCGGGGTGCCGTAGATCAGGTCGAGGTTCACATGGTCGAAGCCCGCCGCGCGGGCCTCCGCCACGCACGCCTCGGGCCGGCCGGGGGTGTGGGTGCGGTCGAGGATCTCCAGCACGTGCTGCCGGGCGCTCTGCATCCCGAAGGAGATCCGGTTGAAGCCGCCCTCCCGGAGCGTCGCGAGGTAGGCCGGGTCGACCGACTCCGGGTTCGCCTCCGTGGTGACCTCGGCGTCCGGCGCGAGGCCGAACTCGTCCCGGATCGCCGCCAGCATCCGTACGAGGTCCCCGGCGGCCAGCAGCGTGGGCGTACCGCCGCCGACGAACACCGTGCGCACCGGGCGCGGGTCGTCGCCGAGCACCTCGCGGGCGAGCCGCACCTCGTCGACGAGCGTCCGCGCGTAGTTGTCGCGCGAGGCCAGCACCCCGCCCGTGCCGCGCAGCTCGGTCGCGGTGTACGTGTTGAAGTCGCAGTACCCGCAGCGGGTCGCGCAGTACGGAACGTGCAGATAGAAACCGAGCGGACGCTCCCCCGCCCCGTCGAACGCGTGCGCGGGCAGCACACCGTCCTCGGGCACGGGCTCACCGTCGGGGAGTGCGGAAGGCATACGCCCATTGTCCAGCACGGGAGGGGAGGCCCGGTCACGGAGCAGCGGGACCACGGGGGCGGCCGCGCGCGGCGACCGTCGCGGGCCGCCGGGCCCCGACCCCGTTCCGCACCGGAGGGGCCGGTCTGCCGAGCGGCGGGACGACCGGAATCGCGCGGAGGCCACCCCGGCCGGTCACCCCGTGCGCGGGCCGACGTACCGCAGGAGCGCGCGGCGCCGGTCACCCGGCACCCCGCGCCAGGAAGACCCAGGAAGACCCAGGCGCGCCGGGGCGGCGGTCGGCGCGGTCGCCGGGCACCGGCGCCGCCCCGCCTCCTCACCCCGCCTGCAGCACCAGCAGGGCCAGGTCGTCCTCCGGAGGGGCCTCGCCGAAGGTGTGGACCAGGTGGCGGATCCTTTCGGCGATCTCGTCGGCGGTGAGGCCGGCGCAGGAGGCGAGGGCGGTGGCGAGGCCGTCGGCGTCGTCGAACTGGCGGGAGCCGCAGCGGCGTTCGGTCACGCCGTCGGTGACGCACAGCAGGCTGTCGCCGGGCCCGAGGTCGAGGGTCTCGCTGGTGTAGGTCTCGTCCTCGACCACCCCGAGCAGCGTCTGCGGACGGGCCGCGGTGCGCACCGTGCCGTCGGGGCCGAGGACGAGCGGCAGCGGGTGCCCGGCGGAGGCGAGGGTGCAGCGGACCCCGCCGTCGTACGGGGTCAGCTCGCCGTAGAGGAGGGAGAGGAAGCGCGTCTGCGGGCCCTCGCCCCGGCCGTCCGCGGCGACCAGGGCACGCGCCGCGGCGTCGGCGGCCTCCATGGCGTCGTCCAGGAGGAGCTGGTTGAGCCGGTCGAGGACGTCGGCGACCCGGTATCCCTCGCGGGCGAGGAGCCGCAGCCAGGGACGCGCCAGCCCGATCACGACCGCCGCCTCCGGGCCCTTGCCCTGCACGTCGCCGATCGCGAAGCACCAGCGGCCGTCGCCCGCCGGGAACAGGTCGTAGAAGTCGCCGCTGGGGCCGCCGCTCCTGGCACACGGCTCGTAGACCAGCGCGCTGCTCATCCCGGGGATCTCCGCGACCGCGCCCGGCAGCAGACCGCGCTGGAGCACGGCGCTGATGGTGGCCTGGCGGGCGTACTGCCGGGCCGCGCCGATGGCGAGCGCCACCCGGCGGGCCAGATCCTCGACCAGGCCGGTGATCTCGTCGGGGAAGCGTTCCAGCCCGCACCGCCCGATGACCAGCGTGCCGAGCGGCCGCCCGCCCGCGACCAGCCGGTACGCCAGCGCCGTACCGTCCGTGCCCCGCACACCGAGCGCGTCGCCGGGCCAGGGATACGGCTCGGGCCCGAAGCCCACCACGTCCCCGGCCCGCGGCGGCTCCTTCTCCAGGGCGAGACGCAGTTCCTCGATGCGGTTCTCGCTGGCGTGCCAGACCCGGGCGGGACCGTCGTACGACCCACCGCGCGCGGATGCCTCGTCCTCCAGCCACACCGCGCACCAGTCGGCGAGCCGGGGCACGATCAGCTGCCCGGTGAGGGCCGTGACCAGGTTCTCGTCCAGCTGGCCCGCGAGCAGGTCGGACGCCTCGGCGAGGAAGGACAGCGCGCCCCGGCCGAGCCAGTCCCGGTCGCTGGCCGCGCGCTGCGACTGCGGGGCCAGGTCCTCGGCGGCCTCCAGCGCGTCCCGCGCCCCGGGACCGGCCGTCGGCTCACTGCCGCCCGGGGGCAGCCTGGCCCACACCGACTTGGCGCCGGAGCGGTAGGTGACCCCCCAGGACTCGGCGAGCGCCCCGACCAGGCGCAGGCCACGGCCGTACTCCAGGGTGTCGTACGACGGCTCGTCCGCGGTCGCGTCCCGCGGCGGCCGGGCGGGGTGCCGGTCCCCGACCTCGATCACGAACGCGCCGTCGTCCTCCAGGCACCAGTCGAGCGATATCTCGGTGCCCGCGTGCACCACGGCGTTGGTGACCAGCTCGCTGACGACCGCCAAGGCGTCGTCGACGAGCCGGGGCGCCACGGGTGCCTCGGCCAGCGCGGCCCGCACCAGGCCCCGCGCGGAGCCCGGCGCGAGCGGACTGCCGGGGAGCGCGGCGTGGCCGCCGCGCGCCGCCCGGCCCACCGTCTCCCGTTGCGTGGGTATGGCCGCCATGTCCATGCGGCCAGGGTGACAGACAGGGGTCGCGCATAAGCGTGAAGTCACCGAAGTGGCCACGCCTGGCCGAGAACCGTGCTAGGACAGCATCACAAGGGGCGGCTGTCCGGGCTCCGACGGCCCGAAAGCGGCACGAGGCCCTCCTACTTCTCCCGAGCCCCCTCGTACATCTCGTCGATCAGTCCCTTGTACTCCCGCTCCACCACCGGCCGCTTCAGCTTCAGGCTCGGCGTGATCTCGCCGTGCTCCACGTCCAGGTCCCGCGGCAGCAGCCGGAACTTCTTGATCGTCTGCCAGCGCTGGAGCCCGGCGTTGAGCTGCTGGACGTATCCGTCGACCATCGCCACCGTCTGCGGCGCCGCCACGATCTCCGCGTACGGCTTGCCGCCGAGGCCGTTCTCCTTCGCCCACTCCGCGAGCGCGATCTCGTCCAGGGCGATGAGCGCGGTGCAGTAGTTCCGGTCGGCGCCGTGCACGAGGATGTTGGAGACGTACGGGCAGACCGCCTTGAACTGGCCCTCGACCTCGGCCGGCGCGACGTACTTGCCGCCGGACGTCTTGATGAGGTCCTTCTTGCGGTCGGTGATCCGCAGGTAACCGTCGGGCGAGAGTTCGCCGATGTCCCCGGTGTGGAACCAGCCGTCGGACTCCAGCACCTCGGCGGTCTTGTCGGGCAGCTTGTGGTAGCCCTGCATGATGCCGGGGCCGCGCAGCAGGATCTCGCCGTCCTCGGCGATGCGCACCTCCGTGCCGGGCAGCGGCTTGCCGACCGTGCCGGTGCGGTACGCCTCCCCCGGGTTCACGAAGGACGCCGCGGAGGACTCGGTGAGGCCGTAGCCCTCCAGGATGTGGATGCCTGCGCCGGCGAAGAAGTAGCCGATCTCGGGCGCGAGCGCGGCGGAGCCGGAGACGCAGGCGCGCAGCCTGCCACCGAAGGCCTCGCGGATCTTGGCGTAGACGAGGGTGTCGGCGACCTTGTGCTTGGCGGCGAGGCCGAAGGGCACGGTGCGGTTGCCGGTGTGCCGGAAGTTGTCCTGCTCGGTCCTGGCGTACTCGCGGGCGACCTCGGCCGCCCACTGGAAGATCTTGTACTTGGCCGCGCCGCCCTCGCGGGCCTTGGCCGCGACGCCGTTGTAGACCTTCTCGAAGATGCGCGGCACGGCGGCCATGTACGTCGGCCGCACCACCGGGAGGTTCTCGATGATCTTGTCGACGCGGCCGTCCACGGCGGTGACGTGCCCGGTCTCGATCTGGCCGGAGGTGAGTACCTTGCCGAAGACGTGCGCGAGCGGCAGCCACAGGTACTGCACGTCGTCCGGGCCGAGCAGCCCGGTCGCGGCGATGGCCTTCGCCATGTAGGACCAGTTGTCGTGCGGGAGGCGCACGCCCTTGGGGCGGCCGGTGGTGCCGGAGGTGTAGATGAGGGTGGCGAGCTGGTCCTTGGTGATCGCGCCGACCCGCTCCTTGATCAGCTGCGGGTGCTGCTCCAGGTAGGCGGCGCCGCGCTTCTCCAGCTCGGCGAGGGAGATCACCCAGTCGTCGTCCGCCGCGCCGGCCGGGTCGATGACGACGACCTTGGTGAGTTCGGGCAGCTCGGCGCGCTTCTCGACCGCCTTGGCGACCTGGGCCGCGTTCTCGGCGATCAGGACCCGGCTCCCGGAGTCGGCGAGGATGAACGCGGACTCGTCGGCGTTGGTCTGCGGGTAGATCGTGGTGGTGGCGCCGCCGGCGCACAGGATGCCGAGGTCGGCGAGGATCCACTCGACACGGGTGGAGGAGGCGAGCGCCACGCGCTGCTCGGGCTCGATGCCCAGCTCGGCGAGTCCGGCCGCGATCGCGTACACCCGGTCGGCCGACTGGGCCCAGCTCAGCGTCTGCCAGTCGTCCGGGCCCTCGCCGGAGGCGGGAGGCACCGGGTAGCGGTAGGCCTCGGCGTCCGGTGTGGCCGCGACGCGCTCAAGGAAGAGGGCCGCGACGGACGGCGGACGGTTCTCGATCTGGGTCTGTGTGTCGCTCACGACATCCTCCGGGGCCCGCGACGGCGCGGCTGGTACTCGGTGCGGCTGGGTTGACTCACGGTGGGGTTCGCGCTGTTGTTTAACTCGCGAGTAACTATCGAGCAGGCATCAGAGTAAGGCGCGACCGCCCGCTGCGTAAGGGGCTTCACCCTGTCTCTTTCCACGCGGAGTCAGCGCCGGACGACGCCGCGCACGCGCGGGGGCCCGCCGCGCTTTCGCACGACGGGCCCCCTGGTGTCCGGTTTGCGGACGCGCCCGGCTGTTACCTTCGGTTACTTCTTGCCCTTGGCCGACCCCGCGCTGTCATCGCTGGAGAGGACGGCGATGAACGCCTCCTGCGGAACCTCCACCGAACCCACCATCTTCATCCGCTTCTTGCCTTCCTTCTGCTTCTCCAGCAGCTTGCGCTTGCGGGAGATGTCGCCGCCGTAGCACTTGGCGAGGACGTCCTTGCGGATGGCGCGGATGGTCTCGCGGGCGATGACCCGGGAGCCGATGGCGGCCTGGACCGGCACCTCGAAGCTCTGCCGCGGGATCAGCTCCCTGAGCTTGGCGACGAGCCGCACGCCGTACGCGTACGCCTGGTCCTTGTGGGTGATCGCCGAGAAGGCGTCCACCTTGTCGCCGTGCAGCAGGATGTCGACCTTGACCAGGGAGCTGGCCTGCTCGCCGGTGGGCTCGTAGTCCAGCGAGGCGTAGCCGCGGGTCTTGGACTTCAGCTGGTCGAAGAAGTCGAAGACGATCTCCGCGAGCGGCAGCGTGTAGCGGATCTCGACCCGGTCCTCGGAGAGGTAGTCCATGCCGAGCAGGGTGCCGCGCCGGGTCTGGCACAGCTCCATGATCGCGCCGATGAACTCGGTGGGCGCGAGGATCGTGGCCCGTACGACCGGCTCGTAGACCTCGTCGATCTTCCCCTCGGGGAACTCGCTCGGGTTGGTCACCGTGTGCTCGCTGCCGTCCTCCATGAGCACGCGGTAGACCACGTTCGGGGCGGTGGCGATCAGGTCGAGGCCGAACTCGCGCTCCAGGCGCTCGCGGATCACGTCCAGGTGCAGCAGGCCGAGGAAGCCGACGCGGAAGCCGAAGCCGAGGGCGGCGGAGGTCTCCGGCTCGTAGACCAGCGCGGCGTCGTTGAGCTGGAGCTTGTCCAGGGCCTCGCGCAGCTCGGGGTAGTCGGAGCCGTCCAGCGGGTACAGGCCCGAGAACACCATCGGCTTCGGGTCCTTGTAGCCGCCGAGCGCCTCGGTCGCGCCCTTGCTCTGGCTGGTGACGGTGTCACCGACCTTGGACTGGCGGACGTCCTTCACACCGGTGATCAGGTAGCCCACCTCGCCGACGCCCAGGCCGTCGGCCGGGAGCATCTCGGGCGAGCTGACGCCGATCTCCAGCAGCTCGTGGGTCGCGCCCGTCGACATCATCTTGATGCGCTCGCGCTTGTTGAGCTGGCCGTCGATGACACGGACGTACGTCACGACACCGCGGTAGGAGTCGTACACCGAGTCGAAGATCATCGCGCGGGCGGGGGCGTCGGCGACGCCGACCGGGGCCGGGATCTCCTTGACGACCTTGTCGAGCAGCGCGTCGACGCCGAGACCCGTCTTCGCGGAGACCTTGAGCACGTCGTCCGGCTCGCAGCCGACCAGGTTCGCCAGTTCCTCGGCGAACTTCTCCGGCTGGGCGGCCGGCAGGTCGATCTTGTTGAGCACGGGGATGATCGTGAGGTCGTTCTCCATCGCCAGGTAGAGGTTGGCGAGGGTCTGGGCCTCGATGCCCTGGGCGGCGTCGACGAGGAGGATGGTCCCCTCGCAGGCGGCCAGCGACCGCGAGACCTCGTAGGTGAAGTCGACGTGCCCCGGGGTGTCGATCATGTTGAGGATGTGCGTCGTGCCCTGGTCGGGGCCCTCGGTCGGGGCCCAGGGCAGACGCACCGCCTGGGACTTGATCGTGATGCCGCGCTCGCGCTCGATGTCCATCCGGTCGAGGTACTGAGCACGCATCTGCCGCTGCTCGACCACGCCGGTCAGCTGGAGCATCCGGTCGGCGAGCGTGGACTTGCCGTGGTCGATGTGGGCGATGATGCAGAAGTTGCGGATCAGCGCCGGGTCGGTACGGCTCGGCTCGGGCACATGGTTAGGGGTCGCGGGCACGCAGGGTCCTGTCTCTTGAGGCGCCTTATGCCTCGGGTCGGATCGATACGTAGACTCCATGGTCCCACGCGAAGGGACCGAGGGGCGTTTTGGGCCGCTCGCAGGGCCACTGGTACTGTAGATGGCTGTGCCTCATGCCCTCTCTGCACGAGGCGCGATCAGAGAAATTTTGGATCACCGGTACGGGACCTTCACGGCCCCGCACCTGAACCTGAAAAGGCTCCTTCGTGGCGAACATCAAGTCCCAGATCAAGCGGATCAAGACCAACGAGAAGGCTCGGCTGCGCAACAAGGCCGTCAAGTCCTCCCTGAAGACCGCGATCCGCAAGGCCCGTGAGGCCGCTGCCGCGGGTGACACCGAGAAGGCCACCGAGCTGCAGCGCGCTGCCGCGCGTGCGCTCGACAAGGCCGTCTCCAAGGGCGTCATCCACAAGAACCAGGCCGCCAACAAGAAGTCGGCGCTTGCTTCCAAGGTCGCGTCCATCAAGGGCTGAACCTCTCCTTTGATCTGACCGCCGGAAAGACCCAGAGCGGGCCCTCTCTCATCCGCTCCCGACCGGCATCCCAGGATTCGCACGCGGCCTGCGTTCGCCACGCGGGTGCGAGTCCGGCAGCTTGAACCGAAGGCCTCGGCGCCTCTCCCTTCCCCAGGGCGGGCGTCGGGGCCTTCGGCGTACCGGGAAGACGCCGGGGCCGCTTCGCACGGAGGGTGCGCCGTGCGGGCCACCTTGCAGCGGACGGTTCACCGGCCCGACGGTTTCCTACCCCCGGCCCCGCGAGCGCGCGGCACGGGCGATGACCACGACCGCCTTCTCCAGCGCGTACTCGGGATCGTCCCCCCCGCCCTTCACTCCCGCGTCCGCCTCCGCGATCGCCCGCATCGCCACCGAGACACCGTCCGGCGTCCAGCCCCGCATCTGCTGCCGCACCCGATCGATCTTCCACGGCGGCATCCCCAGCTCACGCGCCAGATCGGCCGGCCGGCCGCCCCGCGCGGACGACAGCTTGCCGATCGCCCGCACCCCCTGCGCCAGCGCGCTCGTGATCATCACCGGCGCCACTCCCGTCGCCAGCGACCACCGCAGCGCCTCCAGCGCCTCCGCCGTACGCCCCTCCACCGCCCGGTCCGCGACCGTGAAGCTGGAGGCCTCGGCCCGGCCGGTGTAGTACCGCCCGACGACGGCCTCGTCGATCGTGCCCTCGACATCCGCGACCAGCTGCGCCACCGCGGACGCCAGCTCCCGCAGATCGCTGCCGATCGCGTCGCACAGCGCCTGGCACGCCTCGGGCGTCGCCGACCGGCCCGACGTGCGGAACTCCCCGCGCACGAAGGCCAGCCGGTCCGCCGGCCTGGTCATCTTCGGGCAGGCCACCTCCCGCGCCCCCGCCTTGCGCGCGGCGTCCAGCAGCCCCTTGCCCTTGGCTCCGCCCGCGTGCAGCAGCACCAGCGTGATCTCCTCGGCGGGCGAGCCGAGGTACGCCTTCACGTCCTTGACGGTGTCGGCCGACAGATCCTGCGCATTGCGGACGACGACGACCTTGCGCTCGGCGAACAGCGACGGGCTGGTCAGCTCGGCCAGCGTGCCCGGCTGCAACTGGTCCGGGGCCAGGTCCCGCACGTCGGTGTCGGCGTCGGCGGCACGCGCCGCGGCCACCACCTCCCGCACCGCGCGGTCCAGCAGCAGGTCCTCCTGGCCCACGGCAAGCGTCACCGGGGCGAGAACGTCGTCATTCGCAGTCTTCCTGGCCATCGCCCCAAGCATCCCACGCCCCACCGACAACGCCCCGGCCCCCGAGGGCCGGTACCCCGAGGGTCACGGCTCCTCGCGCCACCCGTCCCACTCCCGCGCGAACGCGTCCAGCTCCCGGGGGTCCAGGCGCTCCTCCTCGTCGGCCAGGACGACCAGCCACTGGGCGTCCTCGGCGTCGTCCTCGCCGGCCAGGGCGTCCCGCAGCAGCCGGGGTTCCTCGTCGAGGCCGAACCGCTCCCCGAGCGCCTCGGCCGCCGCCTCCGCCGCGTCCCGGTCGGGCAGCACCAGCACATGTCTCACATCGCTCACGCCGCCATTCTCCGAGACGCCCGCGGCCTCGAATCGCCAGGTCGGCTCCTCGCCCCGGTGGCGGCCCGGCGGGCGGCCCGCATCTCGCCCTCGACGCCGTCGCGGAGCCCCAGGTGCCGGAGCACCACCGCTCTGTTCGTCCGCCGATCCGCACCACCCCGCGAAGGAGTTGACCCCTGCGTGGGGCCGGCGACGTCGCCGGGAACGTCCCGTACGGTCCGCCCCATCGGCCACCGGCCCGCGCCCCATGGTGCCGCCGACCGTGAACTCCCGCTTCCGGTCGGCCGGTCGGCCGGATCGACCGCCCCGCGGCCGATCACCCCGCGCCGGGCGACGTCCGCCCTCACCGCATCACGAACCGGCGCCTTCGGCACGAAAACTTCACATGAACATCACATCCGGAGTTACGGTCTTACCTCCGACGCACCTTGGGGGGAACCATGAGCTACCCGTACGCCATGCCGCCGATGCCGCCGCAGCCGCCCACGCGAACGGCTCCGAGGTGGGCGCGCAAGAGGTACGTGCTGCCCACGATCGGACTCGCCTTCTTCCTCGGCATCGGGATCGGCGCCGGCGGCCAGGACAACGGAACCGATGCCAGGCCGACGGCCGCCAAGGTGCAGCCGACCGCCACGGTCACGGCAACCGCCACCGCCACCCGGACGGCGGCGCCCGAGCCCGCGCCCACGGTGACGGCGACGAAGACGGTGAAGGTCAAGGTGACCGTCACCGCGCACGCGCCGACCGCCGGTCCAAGCGACGGAGGCTCTTCGGGCGGGACGTCGGGCGGATCGTCGGGGAGCGGCGGCTCCGGTTCCTCGGGAGGTTCCGGCAGCGCGGGGAACGGCGCCACCGCGCTGTGCAACGACGGCACCTACTCGTACGCCGCCCACCACCAGGGCGCTTGCTCGCACCACGGGGGCGTGGCCGTCTTCTACAAGTAGCCTTCAGGGCCTGTCGCGCGTCACCTCCAGCCCCCTGTCCGGGCCGAGGGACCCCACGTGCCCGCCCACCGCGAGCGCCCCGTCCCGGTCGGTCCGCAGCACCACCGCGCCACCGGCCCGCAACGCGGCCACCGTCGAGGGGGCCGGGTGCCCGTACGGGTTCCCCGTGCCGCAGGAGATCAGCGCCACCCGGGGCGCCACGAGCCGTATCAACTCCGGGTCCTGGTAGGCCGATCCGTGATGGGCCACCTTCAGCACGTCCACACCGGCCAGCCCGGCCGCCTCCGGGGACCTCGACAGGGCCTGCTGCTCCGGGGGTTCGAGGTCCCCGAGCAACAGCAACCGCAGCCCGCCCGTGCGGACCAGCAGCGTCACACTGGCGTCGTTCGGGCCGTCGAAGTCCGGAGCGGGGACCGGTCCGGTCGGGGGCGGGACGGGGACGGCGGGTGGACCGGCACCCGCGGGGGGCGAGCCGGTATCCGCGGGGGGCGGGCCGGTATCCGCGGGGGGCGGGCCGGGGCGGGTGGGAGGCCCGGTACCCCCAGGGGGCGGGCCCGTGTACGCGGGGGCCGTGCCGGCGTCCGGCGGCGGCCACAGCACCCGCCAGGACAGCGGGCCGGTGCGCCGCTCCTCCCCCGCGACGGCCCGGACGACCGGGATGTGCCGTGCGGCCGCCTCCTTCCCGACGGACTCCGCCTCCTCCCGCGGCTCTTCGAACCCCGTCGTCTCGATCGCGGCCACCTCGCGCCCCCGCAGCACACCGGTCAGCCCCGCCACATGGTCGGCGTGGAAGTGGGTCAGCACGAGGAGAGGGATGCGGGTGATGCCCAGTCGCCGCAGACAGCGGTCCACCCGAGCCGGGTCGGGGCCCGCGTCCACGACCACTCCGGCGCCCGCGCCCGCCGCCAGCACCGTCGCGTCGCCCTGGCCGACGTCGCACATCGCGAACCGCCACCCCGGCGGCGGCCACCCCGTCACCACTCGGGTCAACGGCGCGGGACGCACCACCGCCAGCAGGAGCAGCGCCCCGAACAGCCCGCACCACCACGGGTGCCGCACCAGTCGCCGTCCGGCCAGGACGACGGCCACCGTGACCGCCGCGAGCAGCAGCGCCCCGGGCCACCCGCCCGGCCAGTCCACCGCCGCGCCGGGCAGCCCGGCCCCGGTCCGGGCGACCCAGGCGATCCATCCGGTGGGCCAACTCGCGCACCAGGCCAGCGCCTTGGCCGACGGCATCGCCACCGGCGCGGTCGCCAGCGCGGCGAACCCCAGCACGGTCGCGGGTGCCACCGCCGCCTCCGCCAGCAGATTGCAGGGCACCGCCACCAGGCTCACCCGGGCCGACAGCACCGCCACGACCGGCGCGCACACGGCCTGCGCCGCCGCGGCCGCCCCCAGCGCCTCGGCCAGCCTCGGCGGAACCCGGCGCCGGCGCAGCGCCTCGCTCCAGCCCGGCGCCAGCACCAGCAGGGCGCCGGTGGCCAGCACGGAGAGCAGGAAGCCGTAGCTCCGGGCGAGCCAGGGGTCGTACAGCACCAGCAGCAGGACGGCCGTGGCCAGGGCCGGGAGGAGGGATCTGCGGCGCCCGGTGGCCAGGGCGAGCAGCGCGACCGCCCCGCAGGCGGCGGCCCGCAGCACGCTCGGGTCGGGCCGGCACACGATCACGAAGCCCACCGTGAGCGCTCCCGCGAGGAGGGCGGTCGCCCTCAGGGAGAGCCCCAGGCGCGGGGCCAGGCCGCGGCGTTCGGCCAGCCGGGCCAGGCCGGGCGGGCCGATGAGGAGGGCGAGCAGCACGGTGAGATTGCTGCCGGAGACCGCGAGGGTGTGGGCCAGGTCGGTCGCCTTGAAGGCGTCGTCCAGCTCGGGCGTGATCCGCGAAGTGTCCCCGACGACGAGTCCGGGCAGCAACGCCCGCGCGTCCCCGGGCAGTCCACCGGTCGCCTCCCGCAGCCCGTCCCTGAGCCGCCCCGCCAACCGCTGCGCCCCGCTCGGCCCCACCAGGATCCTCGCCCCCGGCTGTCCCCGCAGCCTGAGCACGGCCGCCGTCCGGTCACCCCCGGCCAGGGCGGGCGCCAGCCTCCCGCCCACCCGCAACCGAGTGGACGGCAGAAGCCGAAGCCAGCCGGCTTGCCCGGCCCGCGTCCAAGAACCCCCGGCCCGCGCTGCCGACCCGTCCGGCGCCCCGACATGCCCTTCGGGAATCCCCCGAGCCGACGACCGCCCGTCCGGTGCCTCGGGAACCCCTGGTACCGGCGGCGGACCAACACCCCCTGCCGGCCCCGGCACGCCCCCGTCGACCACCACCAGAACCGGCGCCCGCGTCCGCGTGCTCCTCCCGTCGCTCTCCTCGACGCGCCGCACCTCCGCCCGGACCAGCACCGCCACCGGTGCCGTGTGATCGCCCCGCACCCGGGGCCTGCTCAGCCAGGGATCGCCGGTGAGTTCGATGTCGGCGGTCACGATGGCGGAGCGCCGGGCCAGTTCGGGAACCGGTCCGCGCCGTACGTCCGCGCCGTGCAGCCCGGACGACGTGGCCGACGCGGCGACGCAGAGGAGCACCGCGGCGAGCGAGGCCCGTGCCCGGACCGGCCGTCCGTCCGGCGGGTCCGGGGCCCGAGCCGCCCGGCTCGCGCCCAGCAGGACGATGCCCCCGAGGAGGGAGACGGCCGCGAGCCACACGGTCCGGCCGGCCGGAGCGTCCAGGGTCAGCGCCGCCGTGGCCCAGGCCGCGAGTGCGGGTGGCACCAGGCGCAGGTCCAGGGGACCCGGCTCGGGACCCGGCTCGGGCACGGGCACGGGCTTGCTGCCGTGGAGAAGGGCGGCGCTCATGGCCGTACCGCGTCGCGAAGGTCGGTGAAGCGGCGGTCGCCGATGCCGTTGACCTGGCGCAGCTCGTCCACCGAGCGGAAGCCGCCGTGCCGGGTGCGGTAGTCGATGATGTGGCGGGCCAGCACCGGTCCGACTCCCGGCAGCGTGTCGAGCTGGTCCTCGGTGGCCGTGTTGAGGGAGACCGGCGCGGGCGGGCCGGTCGTGGCGGCCACGCCGGCGACGGGCGCGCCCGCGGCCACCGGCTCGCCGACGACCAGCTGCTCGCCGTCCACCAGGAAGCGGGCCCGGTTGAGGCGGTCGGTGTCCGCGCCCGGCCGGACACCGCCCGCGGCCCGCAGCGCGTCGGCCACCCGGGAGCCTGCCGGGAGGCGGCGGATCCCCGGATCGCGGACCTTGCCGGCGACGTCCACGACGATCTCCCCGCCCGAAGTCGTCGCGCCGCCCCCGGCCGCGGCGGACGGCGCCTTCGCGTACGTCGCCTGTGCGCGCACCACTTGGGGCGCGCTCACCGGCTGAGGCCGGCCCGCCCAGAAGTGCTGCACGGCGAACAGCGCGGCGACCACCAGCAGTACGGCGAGCGCCACGGTCCCCCGTCGCTCCACCCCGCACCGCGACTGCAACCACACCGGCAGCCGCTCCCGCAGCGCCGTCCCGGTCCGCTCCCGCCAGTCCGGCGGCACGGGACCGGCGGACCCGGAGGGTTCGGACGGCTCCGGCGCGTTCACCGGTTCGGGCGCGCTCGCGTCCGGCGGTGCCTTCCCCGGTTCCCGCCGCCGCACGGCCCGTTCACCGAAGAGAAGCTCCGCCCGGCGCCGCAGGTCCTCCGCGGGTACGGGCCCGCGGTGCCGGATTCGCCGGTGCTCCGTCGCGCGGTGGCGCGTGCGGACGTCGGAGGCGGGCCCACGGCCGGGGCCGCTGGTCGGGGTGACGGTGCGGGAACGTGATCGAAGTGCCATGCGGCGAGGATGGCGCATCTCGCCACTCCGCGATGATCTTGGTCAATTCCCGGGGACACCCGCCGAGTTGTGGATAATTCCGCCACCCGTGTGGGTGACGCGGCCCCTCCGCGTCACCGCGGCGAGACCACCGCCCCCAACAACCCCGGCCCGGTGTGCGCCCCGATGACCGCACCCACCTCACTGACGTGCAGCTCCCCCACCCCCGGCACCCGCTCCCGCAGCCGATCGGCCAGCGCGGCGGCGCGCTCGGGCGCGGCGAGATGGTGAACGGCGATGTCGACCTCCGCGCCCCCCGCCCGCTCGGCCGTGATCTCCTCCAGGCGCGCGATCGCCTTCGACGCCGTGCGGACCTTTTCCAGCAGTTCGATGCGGCCGCCGTCGAGTTGGAGCAGGGGTTTGACCGCGAGGGCGGAGCCGAGCAGGGCCTGGGCGGTGCCGATGCGGCCGCCGCGGCGCAGATAGTCGAGGGTGTCGACGTAGAAGTACGCGGAGGTGCCCGCGGCCCGCTTCTCGGCGGCGGTGACGGCCTCGTCCACCGTGCCGCCCGCCTCCGCCGTCTCGGCCGCGGCCAGGGCGCAGAAGCCGAGGGCCATCGCGACCATCCTGGTGTCCACCACCCGCACGGGCACCGGTGCCTCCCGGGCCGCGAGGACGGCCGCGTCGTAGGTGCCGGACAGTTCGCCGGACAGGTGCAGGGAGACGATGCCGCGCGCACCCGACTCGGCGACCTCGCGGTAGGTCTCGGCGAACACCTGGGGGCTCGGGCGGGAGGTGGTGACGGGGCGCCGCTTCTGCAGGGCCTGGGCGAGGGCGCGGGTGGAGATCTCGGTGCCCTCTTCGAGCGCCTGGTCGCCGAGCACCACGGTCAGGGGCACCGCGGTGATGCCGTGCCGCTCCATCGTCCGGTGCGGCAAGTAGGCCGTGGAATCGGTGACGATGGCGACATGGCGGGACATGAGCTGGAGGTTACCCGCCGTGGCGCGCACGCGGCAGCCCGACCCCTGACGTGTGCCCCGGGGCGGTCCGCTCGGGCCCGGCACCCGCGGTGGTCATGTGGCGGTCATGTGGTGCTTTCGGGGCGGGGGCTCTTCTGCCAGGGGTAGGAGGGGCGCGGCGCGGGCGGGGTGAGGGACTGGGGTGCCGGCTGCGGGGCCGGTTCCCCGGCGGCCCCGGGGCGGGTCCAGTGGCGCAGGGCGTCGGCCTCGATGTCGATCTGGGCGCTGAGACTGCCGAGATCGTCCTCGGCGAAGCGGCGGGCGCGGTCGCGGACCGCCCAGCGCAGGGAGTCCGCGGACTTGGTGATGCGCTCGGCGCGGGCGCGCAGTTCGGGCAGCAGGGCGGCGAGCGTGGCCCGGTCCGGCTCGGACTCCAGGCGTTTGAGGTCGGCGTCCAGCTCGTGTCCGTGCGCGCTGAGGCGCTCGAACAGGCCCAAAGACTCCTTCAGCGACTCGTCCTCGGCCGCTCCCGCCTGCAACGCGTCCTGGGTGGCACGCATGGAGGTGCGCAGGGCGAGGCGCAGCTGGGCCAGCTCGGCGACCGGGCCGACCTGGGCGAAGGATCTGGCGCGCAGGGTGTGGTCCTCGACGGTGCGTCTGGCCTGGACGATGGTGCGGTCCACGCCGCGCTTGGCGGCGCCCACCACCTTGACGGTGGCGTACACGCCCGCGGCGACGAAAGCCAGGAAGAGCAGGGCGATGATGATGATCACTGCTTCCACGACGCTCCTCCTCGGACCGGTGCGCCGCGCGTCGCGGCACTCCTCAACGGTAAACGCAACGGGCAGGCCCGGGGTTCCAGAAAAACCCCGAACCTGCCCGTAGGGGAGTACCCCGAGAGGCGTCGCCGTTACGCCGGAACGATGTTCACCAGCTTCGGCGCGCGCACGATGACCTTGCGGATGCCCGCGCCGTCCAGCGCCGCGACGACCTTGTCGTCGGACAGCGCCACCTTCTCCAGCTCCTCCTCGGAGATGCCCGGCGGCACCTCCAGGCGGGCCTTGACCTTGCCCTTGATCTGGACGACGCAGGTCACGGTCTCGTCCACCACGTAGCGCGGGTCGGCGACCGGGAAGTCCCGGTGGACGACCGAGTCGGTGTGGCCCAGGCGGCGCCACAGCTCCTCGGCGACGTGCGGGGCCAGCGGGGCGACCATCAGGACCAGCGGCTCGGCGACCGTACGCGGCAGGGCGGCGCCGGCCTTGGTCAGGTGGTTGTTCAGCTCGGTGACCTTGGCGATGGCGGTGTTGAAGCGCAGGCCCTCCAGGTCCTGGCGCACTCCGTCGATCGCCTTGTGCAGGGCGCGCAGCGTGTCCTCGTCGGGCGCCGCGTCGACCACGGTCACCTCGCCGGTGTTCTCGTCCACGATGTTGCGCCACAGCCGCTGCAGCAGCCGGAACTGGCCGACGACCGCGCGCGTGTCCCAGGGGCGGGAGACGTCCAGCGGGCCCATGGCCATCTCGTACAGGCGCAGGGTGTCGGCGCCGTACTCGGCGGCGATCTCGTCCGGGGTCACCGCGTTCTTCAGGGACTTGCCCATCTTGCCCAGCAGGCGGGTGACCTTCTCGCCCTGGTAGTAGTACGCGCCGTCGCGCTCCTCCACCTCGGCGGCCGGCACGGCGATGCCCCGGCTGTCGCGGTAGACGTAGGCCTGGATCATGCCCTGGTTGAACAGCTTGTGGAACGGCTCCGCGGAGGAGACGTGGCCCAGGTCGAACAGCACCTTGGACCAGAAGCGGGCGTACAGCAGGTGCAGCACGGCGTGCTCGGCGCCGCCCACGTACAGGTCGACACCGCCGTGCGGCCGGCCCTCGCGCGGCCCCATCCAGTAGCGCTCGATCTCCGGGTCGACCATCTTCCGGTCGTTGTGCGGGTCCAGGTAGCGGAACTCGTACCAGCAGGAACCGGCCCAGTTGGGCATGGTGTTGGTCTCGCGGCGGTACTTCTTCGGCCCGTCGCCCAGGTCCAGGGTGACGTGGACCCACTCGTCGTTGCGCGACAGCGGGGTCTCCGGCTGGGTGTTCGCGTCGTCCGGGTCGAAGGTGCGCGGGCTGTAGTCCTCGACCTCGGGCAGCTCCAGCGGCAGCATCGACTCGGGCAGCGGGTGGGCGATGCCGTCCTCGTCGTAGACGATCGGGAAGGGCTCGCCCCAGTAGCGCTGACGGCTGAACAGCCAGTCGCGCAGGCGGAAGTTGACGGTGCCCCGGCCGATGCCCTTGCGCTCCAGCCACTCGGTGATGCGCGCCTTGGCCTCGGTGACGCCCAGGCCGTCCAGGGAGACGCCCTCGCCGTGCGAGTTGACGATCTTCGCGTCGTACGAGGCGAAGGCGTCCTCCCACTCGGCGGTGTCGGTACCGCGGCCGTCGGTCGGCTCGACCACGCAGCGCACGGGCAGCTCGAAGGCGCGCGCGAAGGCGAAGTCGCGGGTGTCGTGCGCCGGTACGGCCATGATCGCGCCGGTGCCGTAACCCATCAGGACGTAGTCGGCGATGAAGACGGGGATCTGCTCGCCGGTGACCGGGTTGGTGGCGAACTCGCCGGTGAAGACGCCGGTCTTGTCCTTGGCCTCGGCCTGGCGCTCCACGTCGGACTTGGCGGTGGCCTGCGCGCGGTAGGCGGCGACGGCCTCGGCGGGGGTGGCGTGGCCGCCGGTCCACACCTCGTGGGTGCCCTCGGGCCACGCCTCGGGGGTGAACTTGTCGACCAGGGGGTGCTCGGGCGCCAGCACCATGTAGGTGGCGCCGAACAGGGTGTCCGGGCGGGTGGTGAAGACCGTGATGTACTCGCCGTCCACGGGGAAGTCGACGCGGGCGCCCTCGCTGCGGCCGATCCAGTTGCGCTGCTGCAGCTTGATGGCCTCGGGCCAGTCCAGCTCCTCCAGGTCCTCCAGCAGGCGGTCCGCGTAGGCGGTGATCCGCATGTTCCACTGGCGCAGCTTGGCCTTGAAGACGGGGAAGTTGCCGCGCTCGGAGCGGCCGTCGGCGGTGACCTCCTCGTTGGCCAGCACGGTGCCCAGGCCGGGGCACCAGTTGACCGGCGCGTCGGAGGCGTAGGCCAGGCGGTACTCGCCCAGGACGTCGGCGCGCTCGGCGGCGCTGAGCTCGTTCCAGCCGCGCGTGGTACCCGGGATCGCGCGCTCACCGGTCTCGAACTGGGCGATCAGCTCGTCGATCGGGCGGGCCTTGCGGGCCTCGTCGTCGTACCAGGAGTTGAAGATCTGCAGGAAGATCCACTGGGTCCACTTGTAGTAGTCCGGGTCGATCGTGGCGAAGGACCGGCGCTTGTCGTGGCCCAGGCCCAGCCGGCGCAGCTGGGCCTTCATGTTCTCCATGTTGGCCTCGGTGGACACGCGCGGGTGCGTGCCGGTCTGCACGGCGTACTGCTCGGCGGGCAGGCCGAAGGCGTCGAAGCCCAGGGTGTGCAGGACGTTGTGGCCGGTCATGCGCTGGAACCGGGCGTAGACGTCGGTGGCGATGTAGCCCAGCGGGTGGCCGACGTGCAGGCCCGCACCGGAGGGGTACGGGAACATGTCCATGATGAACTTCTTGGGCTTGGCGGCCGCCTCGCCCGCCAGGTCGCCCTTGGGGTTGGCCGCCGCGTAGGTGCCGTCGGCGTCCCAGAAGTCCTGCCAGCGTGCCTCGATGTCGGCGGCCATGGCGGCCGTGTAGCGGTACGGGGCGGCTTCCGCCGGAGTCGCGGCGGCAGCGGGGTTCGTCTCGCTCATGATCCTCAAAGCTCCATCGATCGTCTCTGCCTGCAGAAATGAAAAATCCCCTCACGCAGGAGGGGACGCCGCGCCGATGTCGACCTCACGGGTACCACCGGGGTCGGTACTGATCAGCGCGGCCCGCTAAGCAGAAGGCGTACGGCACGCATGGCGCCTAGGGTACCGCAGGCGTCGAGCGGGCGGCGACGCAGGGCACGAAAAGACCGAGGGTGGACCATCCTTCCGGATGATCCACCCTCGACTTCTGTGGAGCTAAGGAGAATTGAACTCCTGACCTCCTGCATGCCATGCAGGCGCTCTACCAACTGAGCTATAGCCCCTTGCTCTGTTTCATTCGCCCGGTTCCCCCGGCGACGTCGTAAACATTACAGGTCCCGGGCCGGAGCGCCAAATCGGTTTCCGTTACGACTACTTAGACAGCGTTAGCCTCGAATGTCCGATTTAACGATGATCGACTCAGACTCCGGACCGTTTCGGTTCAGGCAGCGACGAAGGAGTAGAACCTCTTGAGCGTGCAGTGCTCCTCAAGCAGGCGGCCGTAGATCGGCTCGCCCTCCAGCTCCCGGTACGTCTCGATGGGGTCGCCTTTTATGATCAGCGCCCGCGCGCACTCCTCGCACCAGTACTGGTAGTCGGCGTTGACCGGCTCCATGTCGCGGACGATGGGCGTACCGCTGCCGCACCAGTCGCACTTCCGCCTGTGTGCACCCATCGATCAGCTCCCGTCGGACCGCGCCCCCTTCCGGCCGTCCGATTCTGCCATGAGGGGGCCGACACGGTCAGCGACGCTTCAGTAGCACAAACAGAAGATCCCGCCCCCTGACGGGGACGGGATCTTCCTCCTGTGGAGCTAAGGAGAATTGAACTCCTGACCTCCTGCATGCCATGCAGGCGCTCTACCAACTGAGCTATAGCCCCTTGCTGTGTTCTTCCCGCTCGGCGGGGCGAACAAGAAGAACTTTAGCCTGTGACCTGCCGGAAAGTGAAATCCGGGGTCCGGGGCGCCCCCGGCGGGGGGCTAGGTGTATTGCCTTGAGAGGTTGGGGACGCGGCTGGCGGGTGGTTGGCCTTTGAGTGCGGTGTGTCCGCGGTGGTGATTGTAGGTGTGCAGCCATTGC
>NZ_JBSFLI010000051.1:0-38062 GCF_053598955.1 Streptomyces sp. NPDC001056
GCCCGCTCGACGGAGGAGGGCGGCGCGAGGTCGGCCCGGGCGTGCTCGCGACGGCGGCCGGCATAGCGTTCGGCATGTCCTCGGTGTTCACCAAGTCCGCCACCGTCGTCCGGGGCGGATCGGGCTCAGACGGTCGTGATGACGTCCTCGTACGCGAGGCGCGGGGAACGCGGGTACGACGCGTCCGGACCCGGCTTGCCGATGTTGACCACCATCAGCGGGGTGTGGTCGTCGTCCAGGAACTCCTTGCGCACGCCCTCGGGGTCGTACCCGGTCATCGGGCCGGCGGCCAGGCCCGCGGCGCGCACGCCGACGATGAAGTAGGCGGCCTGCAGCGCGGCGTTCAGCGCGGCGGAACCCTCACGGACCGGTCGCTCGGAGAAGAAGGCGTCCTTGGCCGCGGGGAAGGCCGGGAACAGGGTCGGCAGTGCCTCGTGGAACTCGTTGTCCGCGGAGAGGATCGCGACCAGCGGGGCGCCGGCGGTCTTGGCCCGGTTGCCCTCGGCCATGTGCCGCACCAGGCGCTCGCGGGCCTCGGGGGAGCGGACCAGGGTGACGCGCAGCGGGGTCTGGTTGAAGGCGGTCGGGCCGTACTTGACCAGGTCGTAGATCGCCCGGACCTGCTCCTCGGTCACCGGCTCGTCGGTGAAGGTGTTCGCGGTGCGGGCCTCGCGGAACAGCAGGTCCTGGGCGGCGGGGTCAAGAACGAGAGACATCGTGGCTTCCTCGGGGATGCGTACGGTCCGCTCCGGGACCGCTGCTGACGGCACAGGACCTTACGCCACGCGAGGTTTAACCTTCAACGAAATCGGGGGCGCGGTGATCCACCCCACAGCCCGGGGCCGGCCCTACCGCTCGGGCTCCTCGCCTTCCCTCTCCTCCTCGGCGAGCGCCGCGTCCAGGCGGGCCCGCGCCCCCTCCAGCCAGCGCCGGCACACCTTGGCCAGCTCCTCGCCGCGCTCCCACAGCGCCAGGGACTCCTCCAGCGAGCTGCCGCCCGCCTCCAGCCGCCGTACGACCTCGATCAGCTCGTCCCGCGCCTGCTCGTACGAGAGGGTCTCTTCCGTCCTGCCGGTCATTCGCCCACCTTCACCGTGAATTCTCCGTCGGCGACGCGCGCACGCAGCGCCTCGCCCTCGCTCACCTCGCCCGGATCGCGCACCACGTGCCCGTCGGACCGTTGCAGCACCGCATAGCCGCGTTTCAGCGTGGCCGCGGGGGACAGGGCGACCACGCGCGCGCGTGTGTGCGTCAGCTCCGAGTCCGCGCGGTCCAGCAGATGGCCGAGGGTGCGCCGGCTCCGCTCGACCAGGGAGGCCACCTGGTCGGCGCGCTCGTCGAGCATCCGGTGCGGATCCTCCATCGCGGGCCGGGCCAGCGCGTGCGCCAGGCCCCGCTCCTCGCGCTCCAGCAGCGCGTCGACACAGCGCCGGGCGCGGCCTCGCAGCATCCGCACCCGCTCCAGCTCCTCGCCCACGTCCGGTACGACCTTCTTGGCCGCGTCGGTCGGGGTGGAGGCGCGCAGATCGGCGACGAGGTCGAGCAGCGGACTGTCCGGCTCGTGCCCGATCGCGGACACGACGGGAGTGCGGCAGCCCGCCACCGCCCGCACCAGCTGCTCGTCGGAGAACGGCAGCAGGTCCTCGACGCTGCCGCCGCCGCGGGCGACGACGATGACGTCCACGTCCGGGAGCTCGTCCAGCTCCTTCACCGCCTGGACGACCTGCGGGACGGCGTGCACGCCCTGCACGGGCACGTTGCGCACCTCGAAGCGGACGGCGGGCCAGCGGTGCCGCGCGTTCTCCAGTACGTCCCGCTCCGCGGCGGAGGCGCGGCCGCAGACCAGGCCGATCAGCTGCGGCAGGAACGGCAGCGGCTTCTTGCGCTCCGCCGCGAACAGCCCCTCGGCCGCGAGCGACTTCTTCAGCCGCTCCAGCCGGGCCAGCAGCTCGCCGACGCCGACCGGCCGGATCTCGGCGGCGCGCAGCGAGAGCTGACCCCGCGGCGCGTACCACTCGGGCTTGGCCAGCACGAGGACGCGGGCGCCCTCGCCGACGACGTCCGCGACGGAGTCGAACACCTGCCGGTAGCAGGTCACGCTGATCGAGATGTCGTACGACGGGTCGCGCAGTGTCAGGAACACGACGCCGGCGCCCGGCCGCCGCGACAGCTGCGTGATCTGCCCCTCGACCCACACCGCGCCCAGCCGGTCGATCCATCCCCCGATCAACCGGGAGACCTCACCGACCGGCAGGGGCGCCTCAGGGGTCGTCTTCAAAGCCATGCGCCGAGCGTAATGGGCGGCACCGACACGGGCGTCGGCCCTGCCGCGGGCAGCTGATCCCGGCGCATCCGCGCGCCCCCTACGATGGACCCATGACCGCTTCGCCTCGCCGCCGTGTCCTGCTCGCCGCCCCCCGAGGCTACTGCGCCGGTGTGGACCGCGCCGTGATCGCCGTCGAGAAGGCCCTGGAACAGTACGGCGCCCCGATCTACGTCCGGCACGAGATCGTCCACAACAAGTACGTCGTACAGACCCTGGAGAAGAAGGGCGCCGTCTTCGTCGAGCGCACGGACGAGGTGCCCCCGGGCAACATCGTCATGTTCTCGGCCCACGGCGTCGCCCCCGTCGTCCACGAGGAGGCCGCGCAGGGCCGCCTCGCCACCATCGACGCCACCTGCCCGCTGGTCACCAAGGTCCACAAGGAAGCCGTCCGGTACGCGGGCGAGGACTACGACATCCTCCTCATCGGCCACGAGGGCCACGAGGAGGTCATCGGCACCTCCGGCGAGGCACCCGACCACATCCAGCTGGTCGACGGCCCCGAGGACGTCGCCAAGGTCGAGGTCCGCGACCCCGAGCGGGTCGTGTGGCTGTCCCAGACCACCCTCTCCGTGGACGAGACCATGGAGACCGTCGACGCCCTGAAGGCCAAGTTCCCGGGCCTCGTCTCCCCGCCGAGCGACGACATCTGCTACGCCACGCAGAACCGCCAGCTCGCGGTGAAGCAGATGGGCGCCGATTCCGACCTGGTCATCGTCGTGGGCTCGCGCAACTCCTCCAACTCCAAGCGCCTGGTCGAGGTCGCGAAGCTGGCCGGTGCCCGCGACGCGCACCTGGTGGACTTCGCCGACGAGATCGACGAGACCTGGCTGGAGGGCGTGACCACGGTCGGCGTCACCTCCGGCGCCTCCGTCCCCGACGTGCTGGTCGAACAGGTCCTTGAGTGGCTCGCCGAGCGCGGCTACGCGGACGTGGAGATCGTCAAGACCGCCGAGGAGTCCATCACCTTCTCGCTGCCCAAGGAGCTCCGCCGCGACCTGCGCGAAGAGGCGGCGAACCTGGTGGCCGAGCGCGGCGGATCGGGCACTTCCGAGGCGTGATCGCGGCTTCCCGGGCGTGACCGTCAGTGGCCCGTCGTAACGTGGAGCCATGCAGATCTTCGGCGTGGACATCGGCGGATCCGGGATCAAGGGCGCCCCTGTGGACCTCGACAGGGGCGACCTCGCCCAGGAGCGCTGCAAGGTGCTCACCCCGCACCCGGCGACGCCCGACGGCGTGGCCGACGGGGTGAGGCAGGTCGTCGACCACTTCGGCTGGACCGGCCCCGTGGGCCTGACCTTCCCCGGAGTCGTCACCGGCGGTGCCATGGTGCGTACGGCGGCCAACGTCGACAAGAGCTGGATCGACACCGACGCGCGCGCCCTGTTCGGCGGCCGACTGGGCGGCCTGCCGGTGACCGTGGTCAACGACGCCGACGCGGCGGGCGTCGCCGAGATGCAGTTCGGCGCGGGCCGCGACCGCAGGGGCACGGTCATCCTGCTCACCTTCGGCACCGGCATCGGCAGCGCCGTCTTCGTGGACGGTGTCCTGGTCCCCAACACCGAACTGGGCCACCTGGAACTGGGCGGCCACGAGGCCGAGCACAAGGCCTCCAGCAAGGCCAAGGAGGACCAGGGACTGAGCTGGGAGCAGTGGGCGCGCCGCGTCCAGAAGTACCTGGCGCACGTGGAGATGCTGTTCTCGCCCGAGCTGTTCATCATCGGCGGCGGCGTCAGCCGCAAGTCCGACAAGTTCCTGCACCACATCAAGGGCGTCAAGGCCGAGATCGTCCCCGCCCAGCTCCAGAACAACGCGGGGATCGTGGGGGCGGCGATGAGGGCGGCCCAGCAGTCGTAGCGGACGGGCGTCGGCCCGGGGCGGTAGTCGTGGCCGGCACGCCGGAGGAGCGGTTCGGCGGCGGTGGCCCCGACGGGGTGCGCGGTCCGGCGGTCGTGGCCGCGGCGGCGTGTGAGGGGCCGGCGGTCCGGGGGCGTGGCCGGCGGCGTGTGAGGAGCGGCCAGGCGTTCGTGGCGGGCGGGCGTGGGGCGGCCCGGCGGCGTGCGTGGGACGGCTCGGCGGTCGTGGCCGGCGTGCGGGGGAGAGAGGGAGAGACCTGGCCGCCCTGACCGGCGGCGCGCGAGGAGTCGTACCCCGGACTCCCTCGGCACTCCCGCGGCAGCTCAGTGGTGGCGCCTCCGCCGCCGTACCCACCGCACCCGTCGTACGAGCACGATCACCCCGGCGACCAGCGTCCCCCCGTACAGCCAGCCGGCCTGGGTGGCCAGCCCGGTCACCAGGCCCATCAGGCGGCCGAGCAGCCCCTCGCGCCCGTCGGAGACCACGAGCAGCCCGGTCGCGAAGGCGATGGGCAGGGCGACGGGCGCGGTCAGCACGTCCCCGGCGCGCACCCACATCGCGGTCAGCACGCACACGGGCAGGAACAGCACGCCGTACACCGTCAGCGAGCCGTCGAGGAGCAGCTGGTCCAGGCAGCCGAGGAGGAACATCGCGGCGATGCAGAACAGCCCCCCGCCGAGCCCGGTGAGGCGGGGTCCGGGCAGCCGCGGGCCGGACGGCACCGAGCGAGCCGGCCGCGGCCTTCCCGCGCCGCGCCCCGCCGGGCCGGGCGGGCGGCGCCGGGCCTGCGGCGGCAGATGGGCGTGGGGCGGGTTGCCACGTCGCCGTCCGTCGTTCGGGGGTCGCGTTCTGTGCTGCTCCATTGGACCAACTTAGGTCTGCTTATGTGCTCAATCGGCTCCCAGACACGCCGACGGGCGGACGTTGGCCGGGTGGGCGACGCTCCTGGGAGGCGGGCGGGCGGAACGCCGTAGACTGGTGGATCGGCCAGTGTCCTCCTAGGGCCTGGCAGCCCCAGCTCCTGGCCCTCTCATCCACGGGAAGTCGCAACGTGTCGCTCACGATCGGAATCGTCGGCCTGCCCAATGTCGGCAAGTCGACCCTGTTCAACGCCCTGACCAAGAACGACGTGCTGGCGGCCAACTACCCGTTCGCCACGATCGAGCCGAACATCGGTGTCGTCGGCGTCCCCGACGGCCGGCTGGCCCAGCTGGCCTCGATCTTCGGCTCCGAGCGCATCCTTCCGGCCACGGTCGACTTCGTGGACATCGCCGGCATCGTGCGCGGCGCCTCGGAGGGCGAGGGCCTGGGCAACAAGTTCCTCGCGAACATCCGCGAGTCGGACGCGATCTGCCAGGTGATCCGCGCGTTCAAGGACGAGAACGTCGTCCATGTCGACGGCAAGGTCTCGCCCAAGAGCGACATCGAGACGATCAACACCGAGCTGATCCTCGCCGACCTCCAGACCATCGAGAAGGTCCTGCCGCGGCTCCAGAAGGAGTCCCGGATCAAGAAGGACGTCGCGCCGAAGGTCAAGGCGGTCGAGGAGGCCAAGGAGATCCTGGAGAAGGGCGACACGCTCTTCGCGCACGGCATCGTCCAGGGCACCGAGCGGTCCGAGCCGCTGCACGACCTGCACCTGCTGACCACCAAGCCGTTCCTCTACGTCTTCAACGTCGACGAGGACGAGCTGATCGACGAGGACTTCAAGAACGAGCAGCGCGCGCTGGTCGCCCCCGCCGAGGCGATCTTCCTGAACGCCAAGCTGGAGGCCGACCTCGCCGAGCTGGACGAGGACGAGGCCCTCGAACTCCTCCAGTCCGTCGGCCAGGACGAGCCGGGCCTCGCCACTCTCGCGCGCGTCGGCTTCAAGACCCTCGGCCTCCAGACCTACCTCACGGCCGGTCCCAAGGAATCGCGCGCCTGGACCATCAAGAAGGGCGCCACCGCCCCCGAGGCCGCCGGTGTCATCCACACCGACTTCCAGAAGGGCTTCATCAAGGCCGAGGTCATCTCCTTCTCCGACCTCCTCGCCGCCGGCTCCGTCGCCGAGGCCCGCGCCAAGGGCAAGGCGCGGATGGAGGGGAAGGACTATGTGATGCAGGACGGGGATGTGGTGGAGTTCCGCTTCAACGTCTAAGCGACCATCGGAAGGCCGTCTGACCTGCGGCGGAGTGGGTTGGGCGGCCTTTGCGGTCCGCGCAGAGTCCGCAGCGTGCTGACTGCCGTCAGCGCGCGGGGGAGCGGCTATGCCGCTTCGTCGCTCTGTGGCTGGGCATCGGCGGACCGGTCCGCGTACGCCTTGTCGACGGCGGCCCGGGTCCGCTCCTCAGAGTCGGGCCACAGGTGGGTGTAGATGTTCAGCGTCATGGCCGCGTTGGTGTGGCCGAGGCGCTCGGAGACCGTCTTCACGGACTCGCCGTGCTTGATCAGCAGGCTGGCGTAGTGATGCCGCAGGGCGTGGGGTCCGGTGCCCTTCGCTATGCCGGCCTTCGCGCAGGCGGGCCGCCAGGAGGCGTCCATGAAGTGCGTGTAGACCACGGGTCCGCCATGCGGTGCCGTGAAGATCCAGCCCTCGGGCCCATCGGCGGGGAAGTCCCGCAGGTGGGCCTTCATCGCATCCACCGCCATGCGGGGGAGCGGGACCGTGCGGTGCGAGCGAGCGGTCTTGGGCGGGCAGACGTACACGCCGTGCTTGGCGGTCTGCTGGATCTGCTGCTCGACCGAGACGGTCGCGTGCAGCAGGTCCACGTGCCGGAGCTGGAGGCCGAACAGCTCGCCGGGGCGGAGCCCGGTGGCCGCGCCGAGCAGCACGAGACCCTTGTACCGGGCGGGTATCTCCTCGGCCAGCGTCCGTACCTGCTCGACAGCCAGGGGCACGATCTTCTTCCGTGGTACCGAGGGCAGCTTCGCCTCGGCGCACGGGTTGTGAGCGATCATCCGGTCACGGACGGCCGCCCGGAACACGGCGTTGACCGTGTTGAAGACCGTCCGTGAGGTGCTGGCGGCCAGCCCGTGCGTGGTGGTCAGACTGGTGACCCAGCTCTGCACGTCGCCGGGCTTGATGGCGCCGAGCGCCCGCTTCTCCCAGGCCGGGTAGACGTAGCAGCGCAGGTGCTGGGCCACCGCCTTGGCGGTGGAAGGCCGGTGCGGCTGGATGGCCCGCCATTCCTCCGCGTACTCCTTGAAGGGCTTCTTCGCCGATCGCGGGTCAACGCACTGACCGGTGACCAGGCTGGCCGTGACCTCGTCGATCCAGCGCTGGGCGTCGATCTTGCGGTCGAAGTGGCGGGCGTGCTCCTTGCCGTCGAGGTCGCGGTAGCGGGCCCGCCATTTGCCGTTGGGGCGCTTCTGGATGTTGGCCAAGTGGTCTCTCCTTCGTGTCGGTTGTCAGTAGTGGCCGCCGTCCTCGATGTCGCTGCTGAGGGTGCGAGCGTCCCGCTCGTCGCCCATGAGGCGGAGGCACTGCTCGTGGATGGCCCGCGAGCTGTTGGGGTAGGGAGACGGGGCTTTCCGCTCAGTTTCCGGATGGCGTACCAGATCAGCGGGGGTGCTGAGCGGTTGCCTGAAGGTGCTCATAGAGGAAGGGGTCGTCGAGACGTGTGTCGATGACACGATCGCGCACTTCGGTGAGAAGCCAGCCCAGCAGCTCGGCAGTGGCGTCGTACTCATCGTAGAAGCCCATGCGCAAGTCGGTGATCTCGAACTCGAACATTACGTCGTTAACGAGGTCTGCCAAGTGCGCGTCGGCGGCTGGGGTATTGGTCGCGGTCCATGTGTCCAGCCAAGGACGCAGGCTGTTGGTGGCCACGGTGATGAGGCTGAGGGAATCCCTGACGGGCACGGGGCTGGGGTGGGTATGCAGCGTGCTCTGCCACCAAGCGGACCAGACGTCCCGTAGGGCCTCGGTCAGGGGCAAGTCCCAGGTAGTCCAGCCCGCTTGAACCAGGCGGGAGGCGATGAGCTCCTCGTCGACGTGGAGCTGGCCAGTGACGAGTGGGCGAATGATGCGCGGGACGAGGCGGCGATAGAGACGAGGGAAGTCTCCCCAATGATCAGGTACCTCTGCGGCAACCGAGGAGACCAGGTCGTCGGCTATGAGGTGCAGTGGCCCGGAGAGTTCGGCGAAGTCTTGCTCGACGTAGCAGTACGTGCACCCTGTGACGAGGAAGGGATCTTCTGAGGCGAAGGCGTGGTCCAGGGCATCGAGAGCGGTCATGAGCTGCTCAGAGCAAGACATGAAGACCTGCCGGGGGACTCCGTCCGGGTGACCGGCGAAGATCGCAGGCTATCAGGCCGCGCCCCACCTCTCACGGAATGCCTTGATGGCCGGAGTGGAGGGGGTTCGAGGTTTCGTGAAGGATCTATCTCCGATCCTCACACGGGCGACTCGATAGGATCGGGCCATGATGGAGAGTCCCGTGGTCGAGCTGCTTGAGGTCGAGTATCGACGCGTTTGGGACCGCTTCTACGACGAGTTCAAGTTCCAGCCGAGTACGAGTTCTTTCAAGTGGCCAGCCATCAAGGAGCCCGTCGCATCGGTGACCTGGAGCCTTGCCGCGCTTGACGACGACCCTGAATACGAGCGTTTGGACCGCCTGGTCGAGGTGGTCGAGCAGGGGCTGACTGCCTGCATTGGCCCGAGCGGAACGCTGCTCGCGCTCGACTGGCAGCACACGTCGTATCGCTTCGCACCGCAGGGCGTCGGTGCACCTGGGTAGCCGGCATGGCCTTTGAGTCCGTACCCCGACGGGGATTACTACATCTACCTCTCGGAAGACTTCCGTATGGGCAGTTTTGGGCACCCCTGGGAAGAGACCCTCTGTCTGTTCGGCCAGGAATTCCTCGACGCCGCATCCGCGGAGGTAGAGAAGCTTCTCGGCCAGCCGATCCGTAGGTCCGGTAGGGCAGTCGGCACTGCCTGAGTTGGGTCCAGACTCCAAAGGCACCCAGGTAGTCAGACCCCACAGCGCACGCTGATGCCCTCGCTGCCCGTGGCAGCGAGGGCATCAGTCGTCAGGCGGCACGGGGCGCGGGTAACTGCGAGACCCACGTCGTGACCTCGGTCAGGTGCTCGGGCTGCAGCCCGAGGTGTGGATCTGGCTGAACGAGGAGGGTCGCCGTTCCGCGGGCAGCGCGCTCCTCCGCCCAGGCGTGGTCGAGGCCGGTGAAGTCGTCGTCGATCCAGACGGCGGGGGCGTTCTCCAGCCAGGCGTCGACGTGGTCGCGCTTCCACAGGTAGCCGTTTGGATGGCTGGTGGTGATCTGTGGACGCGGGAGATCGACGTACGGCAGGGCCGGGAGGTCGAGAAGGGGCCCGATGAGGGTGGTGGCGTCCTGCCGCCAGCTGGTGCACCAGACCGGAGTGACCAGGCCGGTGCGGATGACATCCATGAGTAGGCGGCCGTGGTCGGTGTTGAGCCAGACGGTGACCGGGTTGTTGGCGCTGCGGCCGGCGGGGACGACGTTGTGGCGGGCGTGGGTGGCCGGGGTCGAGCCGTGCTCGTCGGGGAAGGGTATGAGGACGCCGTCGATGTCGAGGAGCAGGTAGGGCGGGCGCATCGGTCCTCCATAGGCCGGATGAACGCGGCTGTCAGAGCTTGCGGGCGCGGATCAGCAGGGTGGTGGGCCAGTGGCCCATGCGGGGGTCGTGGAACTCCTGGGCTGAGGTGAGCCAGAAGCCCGCCTGGCTGAGGTGCTTCTCCCACCGGTCGGTGGAGAACTCCCAGCGGGCGATGGGTAGGCGGGTGCGGTCGGGAAGGGTGACGAAGTCCCGGCGCGGACGGTCGTCGCCAGAAGGGCTGCGGCCGCCGCGCTGCGGGTGGGGGACGGAGAAGGCGAGCACCCGGCCGGGCGTGAGGCGTTGGGCGATGGCCGGGAGCAGGAGCTCGGGGGCGACCAGACCGACGGCGCCGAAGACGGAGTAGACCGCGTCGAACTGCTCGTCGAAGGCGTGCAGGTAGTGCAGCGCGTGGCCGGCAACGAAGGTGAGGTTGTTCAGCCGTCCGTAGTGGGAGCGGGCGCGGCGGACCTGGAGGCCGACCAGGTCGACGCCGGTGACGCGGGCGCCGTGGCGGGTGGCGAGGTGGGCGGCGTTGTGGCCGGGGCCGCAGCCGAGTTCCAGGAGTCGCTTGCCGCGCAGGTCGGGGCCGAGGATCTCGGCTCCGTGACCTTGGCCGGGTCTCGTGGTCCATTCCATCCGGGCGGGTACGGAGAGGGGTTCGGCGAGTCCGGCGGCGGTGCGCTGGAGGGCGTGGACGTGCCAGGGGGATGCCTGGGCGAGCACGTCAGATCTCCAGGAGGTGGAGGACGTCGGTGAGGTGGCGGCGGACAGCCTTGATGTAGGCGGGGTCGGTGGCCGGGTCGTCGATCCAGCGGACGGACTGCTCCATGAACCACTCGACGGCCCACATGCGGTGCCAGCCCAGGGCCCAGTGTTCGGCGGTGAGCCCGCCGCGTGGGGCGAGGGCGTCGGGGGTGCCGCCGGCTGTGACGTATTGCTCCAGGAAGACGCGGAGGCGGATGGGGTGCGGGGGCTCGATGGTGCCGTGCCAGCTGGCGAGGTCGAGCAGGCCGGGGCCGGTGAAGGCGCGGGCGAAGTCGAGCAGCCGCCAGCCGCGCTCGCTGATGTGGAGGCTGGTGGGGTGGAACTCGGAGTGCACCCAGCCGAAGGGCGCCATCGTCGCTCCGGCCGAGCGAGCCTCGGCGGCCTGGGCGATCCGGTCGAGCGCGTCCTCGACGTCGTCGGCGTCCAGCCACCGGTCGACCTTGCGCAGCCGTTCGAGGTGCTCCAGCGCCCGGGCCGGCAGTTTCCGCAGCCGGTCCTGGTCGAGTACGGGCAAGGGAGGAGCCGTACGGGTGCCGTGCAGGATCACGGCCGCAGCGACACCGTCGAGGTCGTCGGCCTCGCGTGCAGAGGGTCCGAGGTCCTCCACAAGCATGCCGAGCCAGCCGTCCAGGACGGCGGAGGCATGGACCTGGGGGACGGGTACGCCGAGGGTGTGGGCCAGACGGAGGGCCTGGTCCTCGCTGTCGAACGGCTTCTTGGCGTACTTGAAGATGGCCGTGGAGCCGTCGGGGAAGGCCACGCGCTCGACGCCGGACATGGACCACACGCGTACCTCCTCCCGTACGGCAGTGGTCTGGCCGGTCGCGGTGAGCAGGTTGTTGAGGAGTTCGGCGCTGGGGTTCGTGGTCACGTGAGGGCTCCGGGGAGGGTGGTGGCGTCCGGGGCGGGCGAGGGATGCCGGCCCGCCCCGGAGCCTGATCTGGTGGTGGGTTACGCGGCGGGGTTCACGCGGTGGGCGTAGACCTGCTCGATCCAGCCCGCTTTGAAGGCCGCGAGGTCGTCGCGGAAGTTCGCCATCGAGGCACCGTAGGGCGCGACCACGCCGCCGGACTGGTCCGGCACGGACTGGCAGCCGTGCACGAGCCGGCCGCCGAGGGCGGCGTGGGCCTTGATGGACTCGATGCGGCGGTGCTCGTTGAACCAGCCGCCGTGGTAAACCTCGTCGAGCATCCCGCCCATCTCGTCGTCCAGGTCGAAGACGACGGAGGTGGCGGCGGGGAAGAACCAGCACGGGCCGACGTTGGAGATGTGCCCGTCGAGCTCGACCTTGTTGAGCGCCATGAGCGTGGCGGCCTCGCGGAGCATCCGCAGGTGGCCGGCGGTGATCTGCGGCAGGCCGAGGCCGGCCAGGTGCTCGTCGCGGAAGAGGTACGCGTACACCTCGCACGCGGTGGTCAAGACGCGGGCCGCGTCGGACGTGGACTCACTGTGCTGCTTGATGAAGTCGAGCGCGAGCTGCTCGACCGCGCTCTCGGTCGTCTCGTCCGCACCGAGGAGCTGGGCCTTGACCAGCTCCCAGTCGGCGACGAGCCAGGTGTTGGACTCGAAGCGGAAGAAGTACTCCGCCGGGTCGATGGTGATGCGTCGGCCGTCGACCTGGATGCCGGGCAGGCGGCTCCAGCGCGGGTCGAACGCCTCGGGCAGCTCGACCGTGATGGCCGCGGTGTCGATGGTGGTCACCGTGTCTCCGTCTCTGATCGGCCGGGCCCGGGCACAGGAATGCCCGAGCCCGGTGTGGGCGTACGGAACTTCGGGGTGCCGCCTGGACCAAGGGGGAGCCTGGATCACGGTCGCGCCGTTCCGGGCGGCTGCTGATAAGTGAACCGATGGTCACGCTCAGTGGGTACGGTGGAAGGCAGTTGAAGCGGTATACGCGGTTTACAACTCCAGGGCGGAGGCGATCGTGGCGGCGCAGAGAGAACCCAACTCCCGTCTGCGCGACGTCATCGCGGCGGTCGACTGCACCTACGAGGGCCTCGCCAGAGACGTGCGGCGCATCGCCGCCGAGAACGGCGAGATCCTCCAGACCAACAAGTCGGCGATCTCGCACTGGGTGAACGGCACCCGCGCCCCGTCGGGCCGGGTAGGCCAGTACCTGGCCGAGGCGCTGTCCCGCAGAGCGGGGCGCACGGTTACCCAGACCGAGATCGGCCTCCAGGCCAGCGATGACGAAGCGCCGGCGGAATCCGACCCTGTTCTCGCCGCCACCGACCTGGGCCGCGCCGACGTCGAGCGCCGCCGCTTCCTCGCCATCGCGGCCTTCACCACCGCCGGCGTCGCCATGCCGCTCGGATACGACCACGAAGCCACCGCCCGCATGCTCCGCGCCCGCACCGGCACGTCCCTGGTCGGCACGGAGGACGTGGACGTCGTACGGCAGATCACCGCGGCCTTCAGCGCGGCCGACGAGCGCCTCGGCGGCGGGCACGGACTGACCACCGTCACCGCGTACCTCGCCGACACAGCCGCCCCCATGCTGCGCGGGCGCTTCCCCAGCGAAGCCTTACGCCGGGCCGCCTTCGGCGCCGTCGCCGAACTCGCCTACCTCGCGGGGTGGAAGCACCACGACCTCGGTCAGGAAGGCGCCGCCCAGCGCTACTACCAAGTCGGCTACAAGCTCGCCTGCGAAGCCGACCCCCACGGCCACGCGGCCTGGATGATGCGCGCCCTCGCCCACCAGGCCCTGAGTCTCAAGCAGCCCCACCACTGCGTCGACCTCGTCGAAGGCGCCCTGCGCACAGGGCTCGGCCATGTCGACGGCCAGACCGAGGCCCTCCTCCACATCACCCACGCCCGTGCCTACGCCGCCATCGACGAGAAGTCGTCGGCCGCGCGCGCCCTGCTCGCCGCCGAGGACGCCCTCCTACGAGACGACGGCCCCCAGCCCAGCTACTCCCGCGTCAGCGGCCCCGCCGCCGGCACCGTGGCCAGCCACACCGCCCGCACCCTGACCGACCTCGCCGACCACATCGGCACCGAGCAGCAGCACCGAGACGCCCTCACCCGCTGGGACCCGGAGAAGTACAAGCGCGTTCACGCCCTCACCCACGCAGACCTGGGCGACAGCCTCGCCGCCCAGGCGCGCGCCGACGAGGCCGTCGCGGCCTGGACCCAGGCCCTGGTCCTCATGGAGGGCATGACCTCCGACCGGACCCGGAAGGCGATCACCTCGATCCGCTCCACCCTCGCGGTCTACCAGCGGCGCAAGGTACCCGGCGCCGCCGATCTCGCCCGCCGCGCCCGCGAGGCCCTCGCCTAACATGCCCAACAACCCGCCCGACGAAGGGAACACCGTGGCCCAGCAGACCGACGACCGCTCCCAAGCCCTCAAGCCGGCGCTCGAATCGATGACCCTGCTGGTCGCGGCCGTCATCGTCCACGACAAAGCGACCAACCGCGTCGTCCTCCTCCAGCGCAGCGAGAACGCCAAGTTTGCCCAGGGCCTGTGGGACCTGCCAGTCGGCAAGAGCGAGCCAGGCGAACCCATCACGGAGACCGCAGTCCGCGAGCTCTACGAGGAGACGGGCCTCACGGTGAAGCCCGAGTCCCTCAAGGTCGCCCACATCATCCACGGTGCCTGGGGCGTCGAAGCCCCCAACGGCTTCCTCACCGTTGTCTTCGCCGCCCACGACTGGACCGGCGAACCCGAGAACCGCGAACCCCGCAAGCACTCCCAGGTCTGCTGGGTCGATGCCGACGCTATCCCTGATGCCTTTGTGGACACCACAGCAAGCGCTCTTCGTCAATATTTGAATGCTGGGTCGGCGGTCTCGCTGGACGGGTGGTGAATCGGCTGGGACGTAGGCAGCGCGCGCCTCTATTTATTCCCTGGTTGAAAATAGTGAGATAACTCCCGAAGGGAGATTTTCTTCGAGGTTAGGTTCTGCGGACTGAGGGCTGTCCCAGGTGGGGAATCGTGATGTGACCACCCGGAATAGATCCAAGGGAACCCTGGCTTCGCCAGCCAAAACTTCTTCCCCTATTCCAACCTGGCCCAGAATTTCCACGGCTCTCGGGAAAAGGGATGGCTGCTCGGTCACTGGCATCACGCCCGGCTCGCGACGCCTCCATCCCTTTGAGGAAAGATAAAGGACTGCATTCCTGTAGGTCACATCACTCATTACGCACAGTTGTCGCGACCTGTAGAGTAGTGCCTGTAGGCTTACATTCCAGTCGGCCTTCAAGGCGCCGAGGGTTCTCCAGTCCGCCTTCGGGGGGAGTAGGTCTCGCATCTCGTCAGCAGGCATCAGGAACTCTGCAGCAAATCGATTGGCCTGGTTTTCCGTAATGCGATCTCCGGGTTCCGAGTCTACGTGCATGACCAAGTGTCCGAGTTCGTGTGCAACATCGAAACGTTGCCGGAAGTAGTCATTCTTGGTTGGATTCAGCACAACCGTTGGTCGACTGTCTGCTTCAAAGGAATATGCGTCAACCGCGGCTGTCTGGCTGGGGCTGTAGACAACAAGGACACCACGATTCTCGGCCATCCTGACTAGGTGGCCGATTGGTCCAGTCGGGATGTCCCAGTGCTTGCGGAGGAGTCTCGCAGCTTGCTCGGGGAGATCGGTTTGCTCGTCCTCGACGTCGACGCTCAGGCGCGGGATGTCGGGATTGGGAAACTCGACATGCCTCTCCAGGGCGGCACCTACATCAGTAGCGACAAGCCCATAGGCGAACGCTTGGTCGCGAACCAGTTGTGATGTGGACCGCAGCGACCTGAAGTGCGGAACGGAGGATCCGGCTTCAGGTCGCTGCGCCCCAGGCAGAAAGAACGAAGGGTCAACGCCGAGGGTCAAGCACAACTGGGCCACGGTGGCCGGAGCCGGCCGCTTGGAGTTGCTTTCGTAGGCCGCTACGGCAGTCGGGCTCTTGTCGATTTGAGCTGCCAGCGCATTCTTGCGAAGCCCCGCGAGTTGGCGAGCCAGCGTTAGTCGACGCCCGTCGAAAAGTCGCGAGGCGTCGCTTACGCGAACCTCCGCAGGACGACTATGCTCCATGACCATCCGCTCATTCCGTGATTACTTTCCGTCGCCCTCCAGTACGTGACGGCGGAGTCGAACGGCCGCGTCAGGTACGGCGTCAAGGCCCCCTGACGGCTTGGGTGTGATCGGCTGTGCACCCCTGCCGTAATCGCCGAAGGGCGGCTTCAGTAGATCATGCTTCCAGTGCCACGCTGCGCCGCCCCCCTTGTTCAAACGAGAGCGCCCCAGGAAGAGTTCTCTTACGCCAAGCTCCTTCTGAACTGCGTGCGCGAGAACCAGTGTCGTAAGGTCGCCGGCGCTTTCATCGAGAGCTAGCAGAGTCGCCGCCATGACGTCCCGGAAGAGATGGGCTTCGTCCTCGTCCACGGGAAGCATCGGCTGATCTGCGGGGCCCGGAAGGCGCTGGGCCGCGACGCGCCGCTTGGTGGGACTCTTCTGGGGCCATGGGATCGCGTTGCTCTCCCCGAAGGGGAAAGCCGCCTGGAGCCACCTCCAGTCGCCGAAGCGCCAGCCCGGAGAGCCATTCAGGTTGGCTCGCCGAACCGTGCCCGGAAGGATTCGGGGCATTCGCTCGAATTCTCCTGGGAGAAGGCCGGCTGCGACCGTATCGAGACCTGACAGTGCGTCGGCCGGTGAACTGACGGCGTACTTGCCGCACGAGAAGACTCGATCCTGGCGGTCGCGCAGAAACCCGTGGGCGGTGTATCCCACCCAACCTTGATCGTGACCGGCGTCCGGGTCGTAGTCGCGCATGGTGCGCGCGTACGCAGACTCCGCCGCCCAGCTCATCGCTGCTAATACGCCAGCCTCTTCAAGGTCTTCCAGCGCATCCTGCTGCTCACTCATGAGGTGACTCTACACGACTCCAGTATCTAGTGCGGAAAACTGAACCGCTGGCAACGTGTTGCGTCGCCAGATGAATCGATCTTACGTTCTAGTGGGTGGCCTGGCCAGAGGTGTGGGACCGGAGTCTGGGGCAAGTTGGCTGCGCCACAGGATGGTTGCGAGGCGGTTCCGGCACATTCGCCAGAGGGCGGGGGCGTGAACTAGGAATGTCCCCATGGGTGCTGGTGAGATCGTTGACATTGATGAACCCGGCGGCTGGCGCCGGCAGACGTACGGGAGTTCGTCGCTTCGCTTGCGGGCATGGTGCCATCTCGCGTGCGCGACGGGGGCGACCTTCCATACGAAGTGGACCTTGCTGCGCGGGATGCGGATCTTCGGACGCTGCTCGCTGGTCGCTGGCTGCGATCGTTCCATGCCACAAGGCTGCTGGCGTATGAAGTGGAAGGCGTACGAGCGTCGGGGCTTCGACGTCTGACGGAGGCTCTCCTTGAAGGGCGCCAGGACGAGGCTCTGCGGCGTGGTGAGATCACCCAGGAGGAGCACGCCGCGCTCCGCAGCTCGAGCGTGTTCAAGTGGGACAAGCGGGTGGGGCTGAGGACGGGCAAGGTCTGTCTCGTCGCCAACGCCCAGCCGCTGCACGAGATGGCTGGCAACTTCGCCCCGCTGCTTAAGAACTGGGGTGGAGAGGCGCAGTACATGACTAACGCCTGGGAACAGCTTGATTGCGAGCGAGTCAAGAAGTTGGGCACACCATCGATAGTTGTCGCCTTGCTTGACGTCGCGGATCCTGAGGTGGCAGTCAATGTCGGCCACGAGCTGATCTATGCCTTCGTTGCCAGCCACCTTGGCATGGCCAACGTCCGCTCGAGGATCGACTTCGAAGCTGACATCCCGAGTGGCTGCATCGAAGGCGTGTGGCAGCCGGGCAGCTGCGGATACGACCAGTTCAAGAGACTTCCTCGCAGTTAGGCGGGGTGCCCGAGGCCGTGGCCAGGGGCCGCTGTTTCCGACTACGTGCGGGACCAGCCGTTGGCGAAGTCGCATTGGAGGTCCGTCCAGCGGCGCCGCTCGGCAGGGGTGTATGCGGGGTGGTCGTGGAGGTGGGTCAGGGCGTTGACCCACTGGTCCCAGAGGCCGCCGGGCTGGGTGAAGTGGTCGGCGTGGTGGGTGCCGAGGTGGGTGTCGAGGCGGAGGAGGGCGCCGAGGGCTGTGGGCTGGTCGTAGCGGAGGTCGGTGCGGGGGAGATAGCGGTCCAGGTAGGAAGCGAGGATGTCGGCGTCCGCGTGGGTGCCGAAGCGGGCCAGGGAGAAGCAGTAGGCGCCGCCGGAGAAGCAGAACTCGCTGGCCAGGAGCAGGTCGCCGATGCGTTCGCGGAACGCTTCGCGGCGGCCTACGCCGATCAGCCAGGCGGCGGTGAAGCGTGAGCGCCACTCGTAGCCGAGGAGGGCCTCCAGTTCGTCATCGGTGATCGTGGCTGCGTCGTCGATGAGGTGGTGGGCAAAGCGTTCGGCATGTGGCCACCCGGGTCGCAGGGCACGACCGCTTTTCAGTTCGCGGTAGCGCGGGTGGTCCGAGTCCTTCCTCGTCACGTAGCGCTCGATTACGTAGCCGTAGCCGATCTCCTCGGGGTGCTGGAACGGCATCGGTCACCTCTTCGGGTATAGGTCGGTACGGTCGATCCAGGTGGGGGCAACGAAGATGTTGTCGTCGGCGAGGGCTTCGGAGGCTTCCAGTAGGGACCAGGTGCGGGACTCTTCGACCAGGTGCTCCCAGGGCGCGGTCCAGTCGAGTTCCCAGTCCAAGCCGGTGCCGGAGACGCCGTATGTGCGGTCGGCGTCCACCCGCCACAACTGGGAGTAGAGGATCACCTGGGCGTGGTCGGCCAGGTCGTTGATGATCTCGGCGAAGCGGGCCGAGGGCCAGCCCGGGGCGTCGTCCGCAGCGGTGGCTCGTAGGCGCGCGGTAAGCGGCGGGACGACAGGGCTGCGGGCGCCGAGTTTGGTCAGGGCCCAGCGGATGCCGACGGGCTCGCTCCAGTCCGGTGGCGTCGCCCGTTCCAGGCAGGCGCGGTAGGCGCGGCGCAGGGGCTCGACCGCGCCGTCGATCTCTAGGCTCGCCAGGGCCATCGCCGCCCAGTCCCGGACGGTGGGGTCGTCAGCGTCCAGCAGGGCGATCAGGGCGGGGCCGCAGCGCGGGTCCGCCACCTCTTCGAAGACCTCGATGGCGGTCAGCCGGCCGAAGCTGCCCAGGGTGGGTAGTCCGTCCGTGATCGTGAGGGTTGCGTCACGACCGATGGCGACAAGCTGCGCGCGGGCGGCGTACGAGGCGTCGTCATCCCCGTCGAGCTGCTGGACGAGGGCCTCGATGTGGGAGGTCATGGTGCCGCCGGGTGGTCTCGGCGCCAGAAGGCGGGCAGCCACCAGCAGAGCACCGAGCGGTCATCGGGCCACGGGGCGCGATCCTCGGCTGCCCAGTCCTCGAAGGAGTCGCGTGTCAGGTCGATGGGGCGCCAGGCGGGGTCGAGCGGCTCGTCCTCGGCCGGCGGGCGGACGTACCGTCGGCCGTGCTCGTCGCAGGCGCCGAAGTCCTGGTAGTTCCGCTGGGCCTCGATCAGGGAGACCTTGTTCGCGCCGCCGCTCATGGCCGGCCAGCGGAACTGGACCCCGTCGTCCTCCCAGAAGCAGACGGGGCAGATCTCGTACGAGCCGGGCATCGCGCTCAGCACGCGGTGTCCGCAGCACGGGCAGGGGCAGGAGTCGCTCACCTGCGCAGTTTCGTTGCAGGTTCCGCCCGTGTGCCATGGATTTCTCTGCCCTGAAGGTGCCCCGCCAGTCCGCAGCCAGTCCGCAGGACACCCGTAAACGGCCGTCGGGAGCCAACGCACGCCAACCAGGAAACCCCAGGTCAAAGCCCTGCGCGGGGCTCCGCCGCAGGTCAGGATCAGGCCGCAGGTATTCCGGTTCAACGTGTAGCGGCTGACATATCACCACGTCACTGATCTGGCAAACATGCAGGTCGGAGAGGGTCCGACTCTTCGGGGTCGGGCCCTTGGTTTTTTTCCCGTGCTGGGATGGTGCTGGGATGGGATGAGGGCGCCCGTGCTGGGACGTGTACTGCTCGGCGCTTGCGGGCAGTGCCGACCGTGGCGCTTTTCCTACTCGTTTGACACACTCGGGGTATGGGCAAGACGACGTACAGCATCGGGGAAGGGCCGGCGACGCGGGTGAGCCTGTCGCTGCCGGAGGGGACCGCGGAGGCGATCCGGGCGCGGGTGGGCAAGCGGGAGTTCTCCGCGTTCATTGCCGAGGCGGTCGAGCGTGAGTTGCGCGGCCAGGTCCTTGACGAGTACTTGGCGGACTACGAGAGCCGCAAGGGGCCGGTCTCTGAGCAGGCCCGGCAGCGGGCGCGGCAGGTCTTCGACGAGGTGTTCGCCGAGGAGGGCGAGTGGCCCGCCGCAAGCTGAGCCACGAGGGGACGCTGATCCTCGACAGCGAAGGGCTCTCGAAGCTGCTCGCTGACGACGAGCAGACGGTGGCCCTGGTCGCCGAGGCGCGCTCGCGCGGCATGGAGGTCGTGATCAGCGCGCTCACCATCATCGAGGCCGTCCACGCCCCGTACGAACAAGTCCCGCTTGAACTGGGTGCTTTCCGGGCTGCGGGTCGTCCCGGTCGGTGACGAGGACGCGAGGGCGGCCTCGATGTTGCTGATGAATGCCGGGTTGCACGGACACAAGTACGCGATCGATGCGGCGGTCGCCGAGGCCGCGCTGCGCCAGCACCGCCCCGTGGTCATGCTGACTTCCGATATTGACGACATGGCCAAGCTGTGCGGCGAGCGGGTCCGGCTCGTGGCGGTGTGAATTCCCGTCGCCCGTGGCGGGGCGACGGCGGCGCCGTGTAATGCCAGGTCAAGTTCACGGGTGAGGTTCCAGAGCGTGTGCGCTGGTTCGAACCCCTGGCAGGTCACACGCTTTCGCGCCTTTCGATGACGAGGATGCGCGCCTGCGGTGCGGGGTGGGCGACATGAGCGTCTCCTGGTTCGACACAGCACACCCGGCCCGGCGTCAGCCGTTCGACCTGCTCGACACCGTCCAGGCGGTAGTGCATGTCCACTGCCCCGTCCAGGACGACGAACACTTCGGGGCCGTCGTTGACGTGCCACTTGTATGGCTGGTCGGTCCAGTGCAGCCGTACCGTCGCGTCATCCACGGCTGCGAGATCGACGGCACCCCAGGGGCGTTCGGCGGTGAATGAGGCGGCATCGATGAAACGCATCAGAATTCTCCCTGGTCAAGGCCTGAAGGCGCCTGGCGGCACCTGCGGTCCGTCCATCGTGCAAGAGGGGTGCGAGCGCCGCGATAGGCAGGAATGACGTGAGCCATAAGATTTCTGCCACGCATCATGTCGTCGCCCTCGCGCTTCCTGGGGTCGTCGCTTTCGACCTCGCCATTCCCGCGCAAGTCTTCGGAGCACCCGGCTCTCCCGATTTCTACCGGTTCAGCCTGTGTGCCGCCGAAGCCGGGCCAGTGGCCACTTCCACCGGTTTCGAGCTCATTGCTCCCCGGGGGCTGGACGCTCTGCCCGAGGCAGGCACGGTCATCGTGCCCGGTTACGCGCCCCACGATCCGCCCGCGCCTGCAGTAATTGAAGCCCTGCGCACTGCCGCGGAACGCGGAGCCCGCGTGGTCTCGGTGTGTACGGGTGCCTTCGCGCTGGCGGCAGCCGGCCTCCTCGACAAGGCCACGAGGGCGCCGACCGGAGCCGCATCTCCCCGCGCTGGCTCGCGCCGCGTCGTCCGCAAGGCCGGTCGGCGTCCTCGCGTCAGCGGGCGGGTTCGATCCTCCAGGTGGCGGCTCGTGCGGCGGCGGCCGCGCGGTTGGGGAGGTCCAGCTTGGCGAGGATGTGCTCGATGTGGGTTCCCACAGTGCGCGGCGTG
Organism: Streptomyces sp. NPDC001056; assembly: GCF_053598955.1. NCBI lineage: Bacteria > Bacillati > Actinomycetota > Actinomycetes > Kitasatosporales > Streptomycetaceae > Streptomyces > Streptomyces sp. NPDC001056. The sequence goes on from NZ_JBSFLI010000051.1 coordinate 21,293, forward strand.
ATGCACAGCCGCTCGGCGATCTCTCTGTTGGTGCGGCCGGCGGTGCGGGCGTACGCCACCTGTACGCACGGGGAGAGGGCCGGATTGCACGGCTGCTGCCGTCGGCTTCAACCAGGCCGCCAGATCTCGGTCGGGCGCTGTGCCGGCGAGCGCAGGCTATGCGGCCGGTCCCTCGTCGACGCGGGGTGTCTGGGTGCGGTAGGAGTGGCCGAGTTCCGGGCCGAGGCCGAAGTAGTGGCGGAAGTTGTAGATGAGGGGACTCCAGGCGACGGGGTCGATGTGGTCGGTGCCCGGAACGACGATGCGGGAGTCGGCGTGCACCTTGCGCACGACGGCCTCGACGATGACGAAGTCCCCGGAGGCGTCCGGCTGCACCCGCTCGGCACGGGCCTCCAACTGGATCGGGCATTCGGCGACGCGAGGCGGCCGGACCAGATGGGAGGGCTCGCTGGTCATGCCGGCGGCGGCGAACTTGTCCGGCTCGAAGCGGCAGCCCTCGGGCTTGCCGGCGGGCACTGGATTGCGGCCGGTCAGTGGCGCCAGCCGCTCCACGGCCGGCCACTGGGCGGGGGCTGGCAGGTTGATGACCAGGTCGGGGCGGCTGCCAAGGTTGTACGCTGTCTGCCCCTCACGGCCCAGTCCGATCACAACCGTCTGCCCGAGGGCCCAGGCGGAGGATATCGGGGCGAGGTTGAACGAGCCGTCCTGGTTTTCTGTCGACAGGAGGACCACTGGCGTCCCGAAGTACAGGATGCTCGGCTCGATCTCCAGGTGTGTGGCGACTGTCCGTGCGGGCAGGGTGCTGAGAGGTGCCGTGTTCATGGTGGGCAGGCTAAGGTCCGGTCACTTCGGCCGGGGCCGAAGTGACACGGGTGAGAATGGACCGCATGGACATGCAGCGCGCACATGCGGCCGGCCCCGACCTGGCTACCGTGGCGAAGCTTCTGGCCGATGGCACGCGGGCAGTTTTCTGTCTGGCCCTGCTCGACGGCCGGGCTTGGACGGCGACGGAACTGGCACGCCATGCGGGGGTGGCTCCCTCGACCGCGACTGAGCACTTGCACGCACTCGTCCGCGGAAACCTGCTCGCCGAAGAACGGCAGGGCCGCCACCGGTACGTGCGTCTGGCCGGTCCGCACGTCGCCGAACTGATCGAGAGCCTCGCCGCGATGGCACCCGAGCGCACCCCAGCACCCCGATCCCTGTCGGCGGCCGGCCGTCGACAGGCCCTCGCCCACGCCCGCACCTGCTACGACCACCTCGCCGGGACCGTCGGGGTCGCCATCACCGATGCCATGCTCGAGCGAAAGCTGCTGGACCTGGAGCATGGACTCGGGCTCACCGGCGCCGGCGCGACCTGGCTCGAAGAACTCGGCATCACTGTCCCGACCGGCACGCGCCGACCGTCGGTGAGGTCATGCCTGGACTGGACCGAACGCCGCCCCCACCTGGCCGGCGCCGTCGGTGCCGCCCTGTGCCGTCACGCGCTCGAAACCGGCTGGATCACCCCCGTCGGTACCACGCGCGCCGTCGCGGTCACACCCCTCGGCCGACGGGCACTCCGCTGTCACCTCGGCTTGTCCGACGAACTCCTTTCGCAGAAATGAGCAGCCTCGAGAGGCTGCGGACACCCGCTGACACCCAGAGCCTCGAAGACGTGGCATTCTTGCGCCGCGTGCTCGCCAATCATGCGGCGGGTCAGAAGCGCCTTGCTCACGGCTTGACCCGTGACGGGGCGCAACGGCGCTCATGACCGGACCAGCGGGGCCGGCGCGCGCCTGTTGCGGTGCTCGGGCGGGAGAGCCGGGTGCCGCCGCCAAGCTGCTCACTGGCCTCGGCGCGGCTTCACGGTTTCAAGCCGGAGCGTGAGTCGGGGAGTTGAGCCTGACCCGCAGGAGTAACCACTACGCTCGAAGCCCTCAGACGTCCTTGATCTGTACGCGGTCGCCGCACAGTTTCGACCAGTCGTCGCGGTCCGAGGTCAGTACGAGGACGGGTGCCGGGGAGCGGAGCGCCATCGCGGCAACGAGGGCGTCGGTGGCGTACTTGTGGCCGTGGAGGCCGCCGGCGTCGCTCAGCAGTTGCACCGCAGTGAGACTGTCCGCCTGGGTGACGTCCTGGATCTGGAGGCGGGAGAGCAGCCAGTTCAGCCGGGCGGTGTCCGTCTTCCCGTAGACGGCCTCCACCACTGTCAGGGCCGAGACGAGGACGGGCACGCCCACGCGTCGAGCGGCCTCGATCCGGGTGATCATCTGGCGGTCGTTGCGCAGGAGTAGCGACAGCGCCTGGAAGTCCAGAACCAGGGACCTGGCCGCGGGCTCCTTCACGCGGCGCTGTCACCGGACGCGTACGGCGCCGGTGCGTCACCGAACAGTTCGTGCTGCGCGGCCTGGACTTCGGCCTCGCTCAGCGGTTCGTGCTCGGCTTGGTAGGCGGCCACGATCTCGGCGAGGCCGTCCATCGCCAGCTGGTGCCGGACCGCCGCGGTCACGTAGGCGGACACGCCACGCTTGCCGGTGCGTGTGCGCAGCGCACCGAGGAGTTCCGAGGGCATCGAGACGGAGATGTTCTCCGTGCCTCCGGGGCGGGGTGATTTCATGAGGGCACGTCATGTACAGGAACTATTACCTCGCGTGGAATGCTGGGCAGCCCGCCTCCGGCGGCGTAGTCTCGAAGCCATTGGATCTTCTTGTACTTTGTCGCGGCTCCCGTGCTGGGATGGTGCTGGGATGCGCCTGCATTCCCGCAGGTCAGGGCCTTGCCGTGGAGTTCCGCTTCAACGTCTGACGCCATGCCACCTCGCCCGGCTCGCCCGTTGGCGGGTCGGGCGCAGACGTCTGTCCGCAGGGGGCCGCACCGGAGCGTCAGGTCCTCGGGGGCGGAGTGAGGACAGTCACCGGCTGGGGTGCCTCGCGGGCGATGGCGGCGAGAGCGGCATGGATGCCGCACTTGTGGCCGTGAAGGTGAGGGGTGCGAAGGAGGACGGCGGGGGCTTGGTCGTTGATCTCCTTGGTGACGTCGTGGACGTCGACAGGGGAGAGGACCCACTTGACGCGGGCCGGGTGGACGCGCTCGTCATCGGCCTCAAGCGTGGCCATGGCGCTGGTGGCCACGCGGACGCCCTCCTCTGATGCCGCCTGGATCGGCTGCCGCCGATGCCGCCGGCGGTCGTAAGCCTTCGGCGGTGAACGGCTCCTGCGGGTCCGACTGATTCGCGCCGCCTTCTCCCGTATCCGGACGATCGCACGCAGGGGACCTCTGACCTGCGGCGGCGCAGGTCAGGCGCCCCCGTCCGGCGGGACATCGGCATCCTGTCCGGACTGGACGGGCACCTCGCCCAGGGCCGGAGTGGGTGGTGGGAGGATGCGGGGACTGCGGGAGAGGGGCGGGACGGGTGGGGCGTGGCGAGCGGGACACGGTCGCGAGGGGAGCGCGACTGCGTGCGGCAGCGCAGGCAGTGGTCGGCGACCACGGTAGGGCGGTCGAGGCGGTGCGGGCCGCGCTGAAGCCGATTCACGACGCGGCGGTCACGCGGGAACTCGACGCCATCCCTGTCGCCCGGCTGCAGGACGTCACCGAAGGACGTCTGAGGCTGGGGAACGTCGAGAAGAACGGCCTTGGCACGGTGGGCCGTGTGCTCGAAGCGGGCCCCTATCGGTTGAGGCAGATTCCCGGCGTCGGGCAGCGCACGGTCGACCAGATCCTCGCCGCCGCTCGCCGGCTCTCCGAAGCGGTGCACGAGACGGTGGCCGTCCACATCGACGTGGACAGGCCGGAGCCGAGCACCACCGCGCTCGTCATGGCCCTGCACGTACTGGTGGAAGCCGGCCCGGACGCCCGGCGCGCGGTGGACCGGGCCGTGGCCCTGTCGGAACGGCTCGGCCCGTTGCTGGCCGACGCGAGGCCCGCCGCCGGGCGTTTCGGGATGCTGCTGGCCGGCCAGGAGAAGAAGGCACGTGTCCTGGCGGCGGTCGCCGAGATCCGTTCACTGGTGGACGAAGCGGAGCAGGACGACCTGCCCGAGCTGCTCGCCCAAGCCTCGGTGGATCTGCTGCGTGGGTCTTCGTCCGACATCGCCGCATGGGTGGACTTCGAGCTCCGCTCCGCGGAGTACTACAGCCTGCTCGCCGAGATATCCGGGCGGCTGCCGGACGCGGCGGCCGCCGAGGGGTTCCTGCCGGAGGAGATCGCCGAGCGGGTACGGACGCAACGGCTCGACGACTCGCACCGGCGGGTCTCCCTGCGCGGTTACCAGGCGTTCGGCGCGCGATTCGTCCTCGCACAGCGCAAGGTGATACTCGGCGACGAGATGGGACTCGGGAAGACCATCCAGGCCATTGCCGTGCTGGCACACCTGGCTGCCGAGGGGCAGAGCCATTTCATGGTCGTCTGCCCGGCGAGCGTTCTCGTGAACTGGACTCGGGAGATCGAGGCCCGCAGCGCCCTTCGCGTCATGGTGCTCCACGGCCCCGACCGGCACGACGTGTTCGCCGACTGGAAGGGGCGGGGCGGGGTGGGGGTGACCACGTTCGACGCGCTGCGCGGATTTCCGCCGCCGGGCGGAGGGGACGTAGGACTGCTCGTCGTCGACGAAGCGCACTCCGTGAAGAACCCGAAGACCAAGCGGTCTCAGTCGGTCGCCCTGTGGGCGGAGCGCTGTGAGCGCAGCCTCTTCATGACCGGAACCCCGATGGAGAACCGGGTCGTGGAGTTCCGCAACCTGGTCCAGATGCTCGACGGAGCGGTGGCGGACTCCCTCGGCGAGCGGGACGCCCTGGCAGGATCGGTCGTCTTCCGCAAGGCTGTCGCCCCGGTGTACCTGAGGCGCAACCAGGAAGACGTGCTGACGGAGCTCCCGAGTCTTCAGCAGACCGACGAGTGGGAGGAACTGAGCGCGTCGGACGAGGAGGCGTACCGCGAAGCCGTGCGCGCAGGCAACTTCATGGCGATGCGCAGGGCCGCGTACATGCGACCGGAGAAGTCGGCCAAGCTGGACCGGCTCCGCGAGATCGTTCGGGAAGCCGGCGAGAACGGGCAGAAGACAGTGGTCTTCTCCAACTTCAAGGACGTGCTGGGCGTGGTGAAGGCGGCGCTTGCCGAGGGCCCCACGGTGGGTACCCCGATGCTCGGTCCGCTCACCGGCAGCGTCCCGGCCGGGCGACGGCAGCAGATCGTCGACGACTTCGCCGGGGTCCCGGGACCAGCGGTGCTCCTGGCACAGATCCAGGCGGTTGGCATCGGCCTCAACCTGCAGGCCGCCTCCGTCGTCATCATCTGCGAACCGCAGATCAAGCCGACCATCGAACACCAGGCGGTGGCCCGGGCCCACCGCATGGGCCAGGTCAGGTCGGTCCACGTGCATCGCCTTCTCGCCACCGGTGGGGTGGACGAACGCATGGTGAGGATGCTGGAGGAGAAGACCCGCCTGTTCGATGCCTACGCCCGCCGTAGCGCCGTGGCCGAGGCCACCCCGGACGCGGTCGACGTGTCGGACACCGAGCTGGCCCGCCGGATCGTCGAGGAGGAGCAGGCGCGTCTGGGTGTGACGCACGGGGGACCCACCGCATCCGAGTGAGCGGGTCTTCCGGTCCGTCGGGTCCGCAGGACATCCGTAAGCGAGTGTCGGGACCCCACGCAGGCTTCCGGGGGTCCGTAGCGGCGCGTTGTCGGCACCAGCGGGCATACTGCCCCCACGACGGCCGGAGCCGAGGGGGGAGAGAGCGTGCGGGATCAGGCGGCCCGGCTTGTCGAACGTGTGCGCGAAGCCGCCGAGGAGTTCTGCCGGTCCCGGGGCTGGGGCCTCGTGGCCACGGACGGCGACCGCACCCGCCGACTGCTCGAACACCGCACGGTCGACCCGCGTCTGGAGACGGCGCTGGCCACCGCCCTCGATGCGCGCGGAGAGCTCACTTGGCCGCAGGTCGTGGCCGCGGCCGATTCGCTGCCCCTGGACACGCTGGGCCTGTGTTCCCTGGTCCTCCGGCACGGCTGGACATGGCACAGCCGCCCCTACCGGCTCCGCCCTGCCCCGCCGTCAAACGGCCCCAGCACTCCGCCGGGCCCGGTCGTGCCCGCGCCCGGCCGTCTCCCCGGGTAGACCGGTTCGGCACCCGGCCTACCGCCCACCAGGCGCACTACACGGTTCGATCACCGCGACTCTCGCCCTGGGCCGGCGCGTCGTCGACGCAGAGGCGAACACGGTCCCGCGCGGCGTCGAGCGCCCGTGTGACCATCGCGGCGGTGTCGCCCGCGGCGATGATGTGACCGACGCGCCCGTAGGCGTTCTCGGCCGGACTCACCGCGGTACCTGGGCGCGCCGTCACGGTGACCCTGGTGACGCCGGGCGTGGCCAACGCCGCCTCGACGCCCTCCACGCCGCTCAGTACGCCCGCGCGGTCCGGCAACAGGAACCGGATCGCGGCGTAGCCGTCGCGCGTGGCCGTGAGGTCCACCGGCAGGCCCGTCGCGGCGCGGAGTTGCTGCTCCAGCAGATCGGAACCGGTCGCCTGCCGAATCAGCTCCGGGATCATGCCACCTGCCAGTCGTGGGTTGATCTCCAGAACGCGCGGACCGGACGCGGTGAGCTTGACCTCGGTGTGGACGGCGCCCGAGCGCCAGCCCACCGCCCTGAGTGCGGCGATCACGGTCTCGGCCAACTCGTCCGCGGCGCCGGCAGGCAGGGGCGCGGGGAAGACGTGACCGGTCTCGACGAAGTACGGCCCGGCCGTGACGGATTTGGCGGTCACGCCGATGCAGGTGGTGACGCCGTCGTGGGTGAAGGTCTCCACGCTGTACTCGTCGCCCTGGACGAACTCTTCCACCAGGACGGTTCGGGCGGTCGGCTGGCCGCGGACGTTCGTGCGCACCGCGAGGATGCGCGAGGCCGTTTCCCTGGCCTCGTCGACGTCGTTGCAGAGCCTGACGTTGTTCGAGCCCGAGTCGTCGGACGGCTTGACCACACAGGGCAGGCCGATCTCGGCGACGGCCTTGGCGACCTCGTCGACGTCGGTGACCACGGCGTAGCCGGGTTGGCCGATTCCCGCTGCCCAGAGGACACCACGGGTCAGGTCCTTGTTCCGGCAGGCGGCGACCGAGTCGGCTGAGTTGCCGGGCAGGTCGAGCCACTCGGTCAACTCCGCGGTGACGGGCACGTAGAAGTCGCTCGTGGTGGTCAGTCCGGCGATGTTCTGGCGGGGGAAGCGTTCCTGGATCACGGTGCGCAGCTCCGCGGGCGAGTTCGTGTCGCAGACGACGACCTCACTGCCGGTCTCACCGAGTCCGGCGTACCGCTCGGGCTTACCGGTGATCAGCACCGGACGCAGCCCCAGTTCGCGCGCGGTGCGCAGCGCCTCCATCCCCGTGCCGGTCGTGTTGGACTCGATGAAGATCAGGAACTTGCCCGCTTTGCCGGCCCGCGGAAGAGTGGCCCGCGACCATCGGGTCACCGCGGTGCCGTATTCGACCAGCCTGGGCTCGGTTGCCAGAGGGAGTTCGGAGACGCGGTGTTCGTCCCAGTACTCGTCGCTGTAGACGGTGTCGATGTAGCGATCGCCCCGGTCGGGGAAGATTCCGACGATCCGGCTGCCCGGCGTCGCGCGGGCGGCGACCTCGGCGAGCACGCGATACACCGAGCCGGACGTGTTGCCCGCGAAGATGCCCTGTTCCCGCACCAGGTCCCTGGTCGCGGCGAATGCCTCGTGATCGTTGAGCCAGTGCACCTCGTCGATGACGTCGCGGTCCAGATTGTGCGGTGACAGACTGTTGCCCAGACCGCTCTGCAGCCGGCCGGGGAAGTCCGGCTGGTCGAACAGCGCGCTCCCGACGCAGTCGACGCCGACGGACCGCAGGCTCGGGAAGGTCTTGCGCAACTCGCGGGTCGAACCGCACAGGGAGCCGCCTGAACCGACCGCGCCTACCAGGACGTCGACGGTTCCGAGGTCATCGATCAGTTCCCCCACAAGGGCCCGGTATGCGCGCGGGTTGTCCGGATTGGTGTACTGGCGCGGCCAGAACGCCCCCGGCAGGTCCCGCATCAACTCGTCGAGACGCTCCAACCTGGCGGACTGCCAACCCTGCCCGGTCATCGACCGCACCATGTGGACGCGCGCGTCCAGGAAGCGCAGTTTCGCCAGGGTGATGGGATCGATCCGGGGATCGGTCACGACGTGGACCGGATGTCCCAGGGTTCGCCCCACCAGGGCCACGCCGAGGGCCAATGTCCCGGACGAGCTCTCCACGATGGGCGCCCCCGGCTTGAGCACTCCGATGCGGCGCGCCTCCTCCACCACGCTCTTGGCCACCCGGTCCTTCATGGCGAACGGGTTGGCGAGTTCCAGCTTCGCGTACACCTCGGTGCCGTCGGGTACGTCGAGCGCGAGGCGCACGAGCGGGGTGTGCCCGATCATGTCGCGAGCGGACTGAAAGAGCATCGTCACATCCTCTGGTGATGGGTCAGGTGGAGAGCACCCAGGCGACTCCAGTCGTCGTCCTCATGCCCGAGCGATCGGTAGACGGCGGTCGTACCCGGCAGTGCGGCGCAGCCGGCCAGGGCCGCCTCGGTCTTGGCCGCGGCATCGGGGTCGGCGCGGTCGATCAGGATGCCGAGCACCGTTCCGCTGTGTGCGCACACGACGCCCAGTGCGTCGATCTCCCTGGACAGCCGCCGCAGCTCGTCCAGGAAGCGGCGTGGGTTCCGGCGGGCGTTGAGTTCGGCGCTGCGGGTGGCGACGCGCCCGACCTCCGCCAGATCACCGTCGCGTACCGCGGTACCGAGCGTCGTCAGCAGACGGGCGTACTCGCGGCGTTCCTCGTCGGTGTGGGCTTTCGCGGCCCCGTTGAAGTGCACCGTGTCGACCTGGCCGCCCTCGTCGTGCGCGACGATGATCATGGACGGCAAGGCGCCCAGCCTTTCCCGCACGCGCACGTTGCGGTGGTCGAAGTCGACGATCTCGTCGTACATCACGCCGTCGGACGGTTCGATCCCCCGCATCAGCGACTCGATGTCCTCGGCGCGGAAACGGGTTCCGACCGCGGCTGCGACGGCGCGGGCCGTGGCGACCAGGTCCGCCGACGAGCTGGCCAGCCCCTTCCCCTCCGGCAACTCACTGTGGACCGTCAGGTGACCGCCGCCGCCCACGCCCGCGAGACGCAGCGCCGACATCGCGATGCGGGCGGCCTTCCATTTGTGGGCGGGGTGCACGTCGACACTCGTGGCGTCGGGCACGTGCCGGAAGGTCGCGGTGCTCCACGCCGCCACCGGGCAGGTCACCATGAAATGCTGTCCAGAGCGGACGGTGCCTTGCAGCAGCTCTCCGAATGTGCCGAACGACCGGCCGGTGCCCGGGGCCACACCGGCGGACCGCTCAACCCCCCTTGTGTCCGAACTGGACAACTCCGTTGCCTCCCCCTTGGCTTTCCGCCCTCCGACGACCCCACTCCCGCGCAAGTCGTTCGAGTTCTCGCTCCTGCGCCGCGAGCACCTCGCCGACGGCCCGCGGATGGGTCGATCCCGCCGAGTTCATCGACCACAGAGCTCCCGCCACGTCGAACACGTCACGCAGCAGTGCGTGCGGGTCGGTCAGACGGCGTCCGTTTTCCGCTGCGGCCCTGGTCAGAAGACCAGGATCTGTCTGCGCCGGCTCCAGGCCCGCGTCCATGGCCATCACGATGTACCGTCCCGCGATCACCTGCGCGAGCCGCCACGGCACACCCTCGTCGAGGGTGAGGCGGTTCGCCAGCGCGAAGCCGCCCAGAAACTCCTTCTCGCAGGCGCGAGCCATCCGGTCGACGTCGAATCGCGCGTTGTCCAGCACCACCGTGAACAGCCGCAGCGCGCTGTCGAACGCGTCGAAGGCTCGCGGCAGTTCCGTGCCGGCCTCCTTGGAGACCTCGACGGAGTTGGAGAACGCGGTGTTGCGCTGCCCGAGCACCGTGTCGAGGTGCGTCGAGGACAGATGTGCCAGACGTCCCCGAATACGCTCCAGGACGGGGAAGTTCTTCTTCTGCGGCATGGCGGAGGAGATGCCGGACAGCTCGTCCGGCAGCTCCAGGAACCCGTAGGCACTGCTGCCCCAGGCCATCAGGTCGGTGACGAACCGGCTCAACTGAACGCCGAGAATCTCGAACTCGCCGGTGATCTCGACGGTCCAGCCGCGATGCGCGACAGAGGTCAGCGCGAGCGGCTGCACTCGTTGGAAACCCAGTGATCGCGCCAGGCGTCGGCGGTCCCACGGCAAGGTCTGGCCTGACATCGCCCCCGCACCCAGAGGGCAGGCGTCGATGCTGTCATAGGTGCACAGGAGCCGGCGTGACGTGTGTTGCGCCTGTTCGGACAAAGCGGCCAGGTAGAAGCCGGGAGAGATGATCTGTGCTGCTTGCAGATGCGTGTAGCCGGGCATCGGGTGTTCGGTGTGACGCCCGGCGAGCCGGTGCGCGGCACGGCCGAACTCCAGCAGTGTGGCAGCGGAGTCGAGCAAGCGGGAACGTCCGAAGAGCAACTGCGCGCATGCCTGGTAGTCGTTGCGGCTGCGGTCGACGTGCCAGGCCGGAACCGGCTCGCTGAGGCCGTCCTCGACGAGCCGTTCCAGGGTGAAGGCCATGTCGCTCATGCTGGCCGCGCTCCGCTCGGTCATCGAGTCGCGGTCGACCGAGTCCAGGAGCGTGTTGATCTCGTGAGCACTTCCCTCGGTGAGCAGTCCCATGCGGACGTACTCCGAGACCAGGGCCTTCTCGATCGCCACGTAGTGCGGCAGCAGATTGTTCACCTCTGCGTCGAACTGCGGATCCAGCACCTCTGTGCGCAGCAGATGACTCGGCCCGGTGCTCACTCGCCCGCTCAGGCGAGTCGGCCGTGCTTTTTCAACAGGCATCGCGGTCCATTCATACCTCGATTTCGATGGCCGTGATCGCGAGAAGTCGGCCGGTGGCCGAGTCCCTCAACGCCATGTCGACGATCTCGATCTCGGATACGGCCGCGTTGCACCATCTGCGAACGGTTACGGCGAACACTGCACCGGCGTCCGCAAGCCGGAGATCTCCAGCCCGGAAATGACTTCGCCGATCGCCGCGCGCGCCTGCTTCACCGTGGCGCCGGGGCCGGCCGGCGGCATGGCCGGTCTCACGGACAAGGCCCTGGACCTGTCCGTCGTCTCTTGTTCCGAAATGCTCAATTTTCCCCCTTGGCCCGCATCAACGCTCGACCTTCACGTCCGCATGGCCGATTGATGATCCGCCGACGGCTGAGCGCCACCCAGGGCAACGAACACGCCCATCCCGTGGACCCGCTGCGTGGGCACGTGATTCGCGGATCGGTTTCGAACGGGCCCCTTGTGCCGAGAATCCTGATACCGATTCGGATCCGACCGTTGTCTCGGCCCCCGATATTGCCGCCGAGGTCTCCCTGATATTGCCGCCGAGGTCTCCCTCCGAAAAACCCCAAGAACAGTAGACAACGGTCCCCGGACCGAAGTCACGGATCACGCGGACCGTAGAAGCGGCCTTGCGGTGATGTCAAGGGCCTCACGGGAGAGCCTTCCGCGAGCCGGCCACGGATTCGGTCGACGGTATGGGCGCACGGTGAAGGCCGCCTCGGGAGTGACCGCGGCGTCCGGTGACCCATTCGATCCCCGCGGACCGCTGATGTCTCCTGGTATCAGGCGCCCGGACCATGACGAATCTCCGGAAAAAGACGCAGTGGGGCCGCACTGGCTGTCGGCACCGGCCCCCCTGCCCACTCCCCGGCGGTCAGCGAACGGGTTCAGCGGATTTCGCTCGTCATGCACCATTCCAGTACGGCCATGGCCGCGGTCATCTTGTGATGTGCCTGGCGCCACGCCCGGCTCTGCGCTCCGTCGAGGACGTCGTCGGTGACCTCCTGGCCGCGCACGGCGGGCAGGTCGTGCAGGAAGACGGTGTGCCGTGCGCCGACCCGGTCCAAGAACTCGCCGTCGATGCGGAACCCCTCGAATGCGGTGAGCCAGTTCGGGTCCTTTTTGGGCACTCCCATGGTCTGCCAGCGGCTGGTGTAGACGGCGTCGACCGGTCCCTTCACATCCGCCGGGCTGGTGATCTGTTCGACCTCGGCGCATCCGCCGCCAAGACGATCGGCGACGGCGAGAACCTCGTCCGGTACCTCGTACCCGGCAGGGCACAGCAAGGTGAGCCGCAACCCCGGTGTGAGAGCGGCAGCGAGCGCAAGGGCGGAGCCGGAACTGTTCCCCTCGCCGACGCACAGGACGTGGCGCGCGTCCAGGTTGCCGAATTCCTCGGTGAGCGTGGCGAGATCGGCGATGGCCTGGGTGGGGTGCTCTTCGATGCTCAGCGCGTTGACGACGGCGAGGCGGCTGTTCGAGCCGAGTCTGCGCATCTCCTCGACCGGGCCGTTGGTACGGACGACCAGGGCGTCCAAGTACTGACCGAGCACCCTCGCCGTGTCCTCAAGGGTCTCTCCGGTGTTGAGCTGGAGGTCGTCCGGGCCGAAGGTGATGGTGTCCGCGCCGAGACGGGTCGCCCCCGACCAGAAGGACGTTCGGGTACGGGTCGAGGACTTGCTGAAGTAGATGCCGACCGCGCGCCCGGCGAGGGTCCGCTCCCGGACGCCATCGCGACCGAACTGCACAGCGCGTCCGACGATGCGCGCCAGGTCGTCCGGAGTGAGATCAGACAGAGAGATCAGATTGCGCATGACGATGTTTCGTCCCCCTAGAGAAGCGTCGTGCCGCACGTTCACCCGTCTCAGGTGACGTTGTTCTTCATCCTGTCCAGCAACGCCGGCGGGATCAGGTGAGACACATCGCCGCCCAGTTCGAGGATTTCCCTGACCAGGCTGGATGAGACGCTGTATTTCTGGTTCATCATGAAGAATGCGGTTTCCACCCCGGCGAGACTGTAGTTCATCTGCGCCATCTGCAACTCGCTTTGGAAGTCGTTGATGGTGCGCAGCCCCCTGACGACCAGCGCGAACTTCTCCCTCTGGCAGTAGTCCACGAGCAGTCCGTCAAATGACTCCACACTCACGTTGTCCATGCCGGCGGTCACCTCGCGGAGCATGTCCAAGCGTTCTTCCGAAGTAAACCTGCACTTCTTGTTGATGTTGACCAGCACGCTCACCACCACGTGGTCGTGTACGGCGGCGGCGCGTCCGATTATGTCGATATGTCCATTTGTAACTGGATCGAAAGAGCCCGGGTAGACCACACGTTTCATGGTGTCGGACCGTATCAAAGGCGGCGCTCCTGCGGACTGAGGAACCCGCCCGGACCGGGAGTGACCCAAATCATATGGGAGACCTACTTGCGGTTGCTGTCAATCTCGGCGTAAGAAGGTCCAGCTTGCTTCTGCTTTATGTTCTGAGAGGAACAAGGGGGAGTCATGGGGGCGACTGCTGCTTGCGGTCGAAAATTTTACTGTGAACACACAGTTCTTTACGTGTGCGGCAGATTGTCGCGGCGCTGGGCCATTCGAAGAGCCCCGCTGGCGACGGCTTGATCGAAGCACTGCCGGGGAACGCTTCGGCGGTGTGCAGCATTTGCCGCGTTCTCGACGGCGCTATCACTTTCTGTCTGGACAAGGCCGGCCGTGGTGAAAGCCGTGGCCGATTCGTGCCGTTTTGCCAGGGTAATCCGCGGAACGGTTCAGCTGGACCGTACGCGGTCCGGTCACGATGCGGTGTGGCCGACCGGGGATTTCGCCGCGCCGAAGGAGTTGCGGACAACCTCGCGTAGGCGATGTGCACCTCCGGGTCGACGGGATTCCCGAGGGCGTAGCCGTCACGCACTGCGATTTGTCTGACTTTACTGGGGACCGACACTGGCGCAACGGTGTGCGTGAGCACGCGGGTGCGGCCGTGGCTGGGCCGATCATCTGGGGGTTTGTTGTGTTCCCGTTGTCCTTCGCTCAGCGGCGGCTGTGGTTTCTTGGCCAGTTGGAAGGGCCTGGGGCGACGTACAACGTGCCGTTCGGGTTGCGTTTTGTCGGGGGCCTGGATGTGGAGGCCTTGCAGGCGGCGCTGAATGACGTGATGGAGCGGCATGAGGCGCTGCGGTGTGTGTTCCCGGAGCGGGACGGGGTGCCGCGGCAGGAGGTGTTGCGGCCGGATCAGGCGCGGGTCGAGCTGCGGCTGAGCGATGTGGCCGCTGATGAGCTGCCGCGGGTGATGAGCGAGGTGGCGGCGCGTCCTTTTGACCTGGCGTGCGACATCCCGATGCGGGCGTGGCTGTTCCGGCTGGCGCCCCAGGTGCATGTGCTGGTGCTGGTGATGCATCACATCTCCTGTGACGGCTGGTCGTTGGCGCCTTTGACGCGGGATGTGGGGCAGGCGTACCAGGCGCGGTGCCAAGGAGTGGCGCCGGAGTGGGTGCCGTTGCCGGTGCGGTACAGCGATTACACGGCGTGGCACGAGGAGTTGGTGGCCCAGGTCGGGCCGGAACAGCTGGCGTACTGGCGCGAGACGCTGGCGGGAGCGCCACCGGAGTTGACGTTGCCGGTCGACAGGCCGTACCCGGCTGATCCGACGCACCACGGCGGGCTGTCCCGTTTCACTCTCGACGCCGAGCTGCATCGGGCGTTGACGCGGCTGGGGCAAGGGCAGGGCGCCAGCCTGTTCATGGTGCTGCAGGCCGGGCTGGCGGTCTGGTTGCAGCGGCATGGCGCCGGGGACGACGTCGTGGTCGGCACCGCGGTGGCGGGGCGTACCGACGAGGCGCTGGAGGACCTGGTCGGGTTCTTCGTGAACACCCTGGTGTTGCGGACCGACCTGTCGGGGGATCCGTCCTTCGTCGAGTTGCTGCGCCGGGTCCGCGAGACGGATCTGGGCGCGTACCGCAATCAGGATGTCCCGTTCGACCTGCTGGTGGAGGATCTGGCCCCCCACCGGTCGGCGGCCCGGCAGCCGTTGTTCCAGGTGATGCTGGTGCTCCAGTCCGACACACTCGCCTGGCCGCAGACCGCTGATCTGGTCGTGTCCCGGGAACAGATCCGCACCGAGGTCGCGAAGTTCGACCTCGTGGTCAGCTTCAGCGAGGAGTTCGACGCCGCCGGCGCGCCCGCAGGGATCACCGGCCAGATCGAGTTCGCGACCGACATCTTCGATCAGACCACCGTGGACTCGCTCGCGGACCACCTGGTGCGTGTCCTGCGGCTGGTGGCGGCCGAACCGCGGTCCCGGATCACCGGAATCGACCTGCTTTCCGACCACGAACGACACACGACCCTCGTCGAGTGGAACGACGCCGCGGTCGAGGTACCACGGCAGCGCGTCCACGAACTGTTCGAGGCCCAGGTGCGCCGCACCCCCACCGCCACCGCCGTGGTCTTCGAGGACACCGAGATCTCCTACGAGGAACTCAACGCCCGCGCCAACCGCCTGGCACACCACCTCATCGACCACGGAGTAGGCGTGGAAGACGTGGTGGGCGTCTACCTGAATCGCGGGGTGGAACTGGTGGTCGCGGTGCTGGCCGTGCTCAAGGCCGGTGGCGCCTACACGATGCTGGACACCGGTTTCCCCGTCGAGCGGCTGCTCTCGGTGGCCGAGGACGCCGGTACCCGTGTGGTCATCGCTGATTCGGCGCTGGCCGACCGGGCTTCCTGGCCGGGTGTGAGCTTTGTCCGGGTGGACTCCGCGGCGGAGCTGATCAGGCGGCGGGCGGACTCCGATCCCGCGGTGGCCGGAGATCCGGAGTCCGCGGCGTGTGTGATGTTCACGTCGGGCTCGACAGGCCGGCCCAAGGGAGTGCTCACTCCCCACCGGGCTCTGGTGGGAACGTTCATCGGCCAGGACTATGTGGACTACGGGCCCGACCAGGTGTGGCTGCAGACCTCACCCGTGTCGTGGGACGGATTCGCCGTAGAGCTGCTCGCGCCCCTGCTCGCCGGTGCCACGGTCGTGCTGTACCCGGAACCGAAGCTGGACGTCCCCAGCATCGTCCACGCGATCGACAGGCATGGCGTGACCGCCTTGCAGGTCTCGGCCAGTCTCTTCAACCTTCTGGTCGAACATCAGCCGGAAACCCTTCACAAGCTCGGTTACATCATGACGGCCGGCGAAGCGGCGTCCGTGGCCCATGTGGCCGCGGCACTGCGGGAATCCCCGGACTTGCGGGTCCTCAACGGTTACGGCCCTGTCGAGAACATGGGCCTCTCCACGACCCACCTGGCCACGAGGCGTGATGTCGAGCGCGGGGTCGTTCCGGTGGGGCGGCCGTTGGTGAACAAGCAGGTGTTCGTGCTGGACGCACAGCTGCTTCCGGTGCCGGTGGGCGTGACGGGCGAGCTCTACGTCGCGGGTGCGGGCCTGGCGCGGGGTTACCTGGGCTGGCCGGGGATGACGGCCGAGCGCTTCATCGCCAGTCCGTTCGGGGCGCCGGGAGAGCGGATGTACCGCACCGGAGACCTGGTCCGGTGGAACCGTGACGGGCAGCTGCTGTTCGTGGGTCGTGCTGATGATCAGGTGAAGGTGCGGGGCTTCCGTGTCGAGCCGGGCGAGGTCGAAGCCGCGCTGGCAGCACATCCGGACGTCGGCCAGGTCGCCGTGCTGGTGCGTGAGGACCGGCCGGGCGACAGGCGTCTGGTCGCCTACGTGACGCCGCAGAAGGGCTGTGCGCCGGACCCGGCCGAGCTGCGTGGCTTCACGGCCCGGCGACTGCCGGACCACTTGGTCCCCTCGGCGCTCGTGGTTCTGGACGCGCTGCCGCTGACGCCGAACGGGAAGGTCGACCGGCGGGCGCTGCCCGCGCCGGAGTACGGCGGCGACGGGACCTACCGGGCGCCGCG
>NZ_JBSFLI010000052.1:0-36208 GCF_053598955.1 Streptomyces sp. NPDC001056
ATGGCCACCGGCCTCGCCACCATGAGCCAGCAGATCGGCATCACCATGGGCACCCCCGTCATGAGCGCCATCGCCACCGGCGCCATGGCGACGACGACCGTCACCGGCATCCTCGGCGGCATCCAGACCGCCGTCGCCGTCAACACCGCCCTCGTCCTCGCCACCGCCCTCACCAGCGCCCTCTTCCTCCGCGCCCCCGCCAAGGAGTGAGCCGCCCGCCGGAAGGCACGGCCCGCCGCCGGACCGGACCGCGGCGGGCCTTCCGCGGGGACGGCCTCGGGAGCCGGGCAGGGGGCGGGCGCGCCGGCGCCCGCCCCCTGCCCGTCGCCGAGCCGGAGATCCCCCGTGCCCCGGAAGGACGACGAGATCCTTCCGGACGGGGACGGCGGTCGTGCGCACGAGATCCCGCTGGGGGCTCACTTGAGGCCGCTGAGCATGACGCCCCGGATGTAGTGCTTCTGGAGCAGGAGGAAGAGGACGAGGACCGGGAGGATGCTCAGGACCAGCGCGGCCATGACGACGGGCATGGTGCGGGTCGGGTCGACGTAGTCCTGGAGGAGCTGGATGCCCACCGGGAGCGTCATCACGTCGGGGTCGGCGGTGGAGATCAGCAGGGCCCAGATGTACTCGTTCCAGGCGTCCACGAAGGTCAGCAGGGCGAGGGTGACCAGGGCCGGTTTGGTCTGCGGCAGGACGACGCGCCACCAGAGGGTGAACTCGCCCGCGCCGTCGAGGCGGGCGGCCTCCAGGATCTCGTCCGGGATGGAGATCATGAACTGGCGCGTCAGGAAGATCCCGAAACCGTTGACGAGGAACGGCATCGCGAGCGCCACGATGCTGACGGTCAGCCCCGCGCCCCCGCGCCCGAGCACGTCGTTGCCGCCCGCCAGCGGCCAGTGCACCAGGATCAGGAAGTGCGGGATGAAGAAGAGGAACGGCGGGAACATCATCGTCGCGAGCACCAGCCGGAAGACGAAGTCCCTTCCCCGGAAGCGGAGTTTGGCGAGCGCGTAACCGGCCAGGGACGACGTCAGCAGCACCGAGCCGGTGATCAGCGCCGTCGCGGTGACGCTGTTGCGGAACAGCAGCGGCAGATCCAACTGGTCGAGTGCCGCACGGTAGTTGGAGAAGTCGAACGCCTGCGGCAGAAAGCGGTACGGCAGTCTCCCGGACTCGCCCGGCCCCTTGAAGGACGTCATCACCATGTCGAGGAACGGCACCACCATGAGCACGGCGCCGGACACGACCAGGAGGTACGACACCCACGGGAACCGGTGACGGCGACGGATCACGCGTCCTCCCCCTTGCGCCGGAACACCCACAACTGCGCCAGCGTGATCACCAGCACCACCACGAACAGCACGAACGCCGCCGCACTCGCCGTCCCCCAGTCGCCGTACGAGAACGCCTGCCGGTACATCTCCAGCGCGGCCACCGTCGTCGCGTCGCCGGGACCGCCCTTGGTCATCACCGTGATCAGCGCGAACGACTGGAGCCCGGTGAGGAACTGGGTGACGCACACGAACAGCAGCGACGGCCGCAGCAAGGGCAGCGTGATCCTCAGGAACACCGTGACCGGCCCGGCGCCGTCCAGCGCGGCCGCCTCGTGGTACGACCGCGGGATCGACTTCAGCCCCGCCGTGAGGACGAGGATCGCCGACCCGGCCGACGCCCACGCCTGTACGACCACCACCGCGGGCAGCGCCGTGCGCGGGTCCTGGAGGAAGGCGACCGAACCGAGTCCGAGGGCGTTGAGCACGCCGTCGACCAGGCCGCCCGGCTCGTACATGTACTTCCAGACATTGCCGACGGCGACCACGGTCGTGACCATCGGCAGGAAGTACAGCGTCCGCCACAGCCCCTGGAACCGCAGCCGGTCGATGCAGGTGGCGACGAGCACCGAGCCCGCGAGCGCGATGACCACCGTCCCCAGGGCGAACAGCACGGTGTTGGTGAGGACCGGCGTGAGGAACGTCGAACCCGCCGCGAACAACCGGGTGAAGTTGCCGGTGCCGACCGGATGGATGTCCCCGAGGTCGAACCCGGCCCAGCGCGACATCGACAGCACCAGGGCGAAGCCGAGCGGCAGGACGAGGAAGACCGCGAAGAACAGCAGGGTCGGGGCCAGGAAGAGGTAGCCGACGACCGTCTGGCGGCGCCGGGCGCGGGCGGCGAGGACGGGTTCCGACGGCCGCGCGCGGGACGCCGGACGGTCGGCCCGCTCCGGCGCCAACGTGTTCACCATGGGCGCGCCACCTCCTGATCGACCTGCCGGCGCGTGGTGCGCAGCGCCTCCTCGACCGACTGCTGACCGGTCCACAGGGCCTCGATGTTGGTGCGCAGCAGCGTCTTCGCCCGCTGCGCGCCCGGCACGTTCGGCTCCGGCACCGCGTACGCCAGCGCGTCCAGGAACGGCCGCAGATTCGGATCGCCGCCCCTGCCGAGCAGCGCCCGCATGTCGTCCGCCCGCCCGGTGAGCGAGCCGACGGACACCTGGAGCGCGCTCATCCGGGTCACGCCTCTCGCACCCGACTTCTCCGCGTTGAGCCAGCGCAGGAACTCCCAGGCCTCGCGCGGGTGTTCGCTGGCCGTGTTGACCCCGAGCAGGAAGCCGGTCGAGAGCGTGGCGGGCCGGTCGCCCGCCCGGGGCACGGGCACGGGTACGACGCCGACGTCCCGGTAGTCCGCGCCCATCAGCGGCCTCAGGCTCCCGGTCCACCAGCCCGCGCTGATCACCATGGCCACCTGTCCGGAGGGGAACGCCTGGTAGACGTTGACGCCGGGCGCGCTCGCCCCGCCGGTGACCAGGCGGTGCTCCAGCTCGAACACCGATCGCCCGGCCGGCGAGTCGATCGCCGTGCCCCTGCCGTCCGCGGAGACGAAGGTGCCCCCGGCCGCGTTCAGCAGGGCGAGCGTCTGG
Organism: Streptomyces sp. NPDC001056; assembly: GCF_053598955.1. Classification (NCBI taxonomy): domain Bacteria; kingdom Bacillati; phylum Actinomycetota; class Actinomycetes; order Kitasatosporales; family Streptomycetaceae; genus Streptomyces; species Streptomyces sp. NPDC001056. The sequence goes on from NZ_JBSFLI010000052.1 coordinate 2,921, forward strand.
CCGACGGTGGTGGAGTCGTCGTACACCGAGAGGCCGAACCCCTGGACCAGCGTGTTGCCGTACCGGTCCCGGCGGGTGGTGCGGTCCGCGGCCGTCTCCAACTCCGGCCAGGTACGCGGCGGTTCGCCGACTCCGGCCGCGCGCAGCAGCCGCGCGTTGTAGTAGAGGGCGTACGTTTGCGCCTCGGTGGGGTAGCCGTAGACGCGGCCCCCGACCGACGCGGCGCCGACCGCGGCCGCGCTGTAGCCGCGCCTGATCTCCTCGGCGTGTTCGGGCGGCGCGGGCCGCAGGACACCGGCCCGCACGAGCTGGCCGGTCCACAGGCAGTACGGCTGGATGATGTCGGCGCCCTGGCCCGCGGCCTGCCGGACCATGAAGGTGGTCAGCAGATCGGTGAACTCCACCGCCTTCGTGCGCACCTTGACCCGGTCGTGCGTGGCGTTCCACTCGTCCACCGGGTCCTGGAGGGCCTTCTTCAGCACCCCGCTGGAGTAGTGGGAGAGCAGGGTGAGGACGATCGGGTCCCCGGGGCGCCCGGTGCCCTGGCGCGGTGCGGCGCAGCCGGCGGTGAGCAGGGCGGAGGGGAGCGCGAGCGCGAAGTGCCGCCGGTTCAGGCCGCGCGCGGGCCGGGTCACCGGACGGCCTCCCGGCGCAGCACCCGGAACCGGCGGGTCGTGATGAAACCGGCCGTTCGGTAGAGGTGGCCCGCCGGAGACCTCTCGCCGGTCCACAGGAACCACGCCCCGTGCGCGCCGCACGCCCGCATCCGCTCCAGGACCAGGTGGAGGAGCACCTTGCCGAGCCCGGTGCCGCGCATCTCCTCCAGCACCCCGAACGGCCCGAACCGCTCGACCCTCGACTCGTACGCCCCGTGCATCGCCCAGCCCACCAGCCGCCCCGCGGGCTCCCGGGCGACCACGATCCGGTCCAGGGGCGTTCCGGTGGCCAGGCATTCCCGGATCGCGCGCGCCCAGTCCGGGTTGAAGCGGTTCCCGGCGAGCGCGATCAGCTCCACCAGGTCGTCGTCGGCCGGGGTGGTGAACCGGTAGCCCAGGCAGGCCAGTTCGTCCCGGCGCCGGGCGACGGCCTCCGGCAGGCGGTGGCCGACGAGGGAGCGGTCCATCGCCGCCGCCTCGTACAGCGTCCGGAAGCCGAGCGAGTCGAGGAGCCCCGCCGCCTCCGGGTAGGTCTCGGCGTCCAGTCCGGGAAGGAGGTAGTTCGGGGTGTACGAGGAGAAGTCCACGGTGGTACGGCCGTGCGCGCCCAGCCAGCCGAGGGCGTCGGTCAGCAGCCGGCGGCCGAGGCCCTGCCCGCGGGCGGCCGGGTCGACGAAGAAGAACGGGATCCAGCCCTGCTCCGGCTCCAGGTCGGTGCCGCTCATCGGGGTCAGCCGACGTACCGCGTAGGCGGCGCCGGCGAGGCGTCCGCCGGCGACCGCGACGCGCAGTCCCTCCGGGTCGAAGTTGGCGTCGAGCAGTACGAGGGAGCGGAAACGGTCCGGGGTGATCGGATCGGCGGGCGCGCTCCGGCACCAGGCGGCCACGAGCGGCGGTCCGTCTCCCGCCCTGAAGCCGCGAAGTTCCGTGCCCACGAACTGAGTTGATGTCATCGACGGGGGCGTCCTTCCCGGCGGGCCCGCTCAGGGGTACAGCAGTACGCCATCGCCCGCCCACGCGCCCGGCGGCGCGGGCGGGTCGCACAGCGGCAGCGGGTCCTCGCCCGCGTCGACGACGTGCCGGAGCCGGTCGGAGCCCCAGAGCAGGTCGATGAAGTACCCGCCGCCCTCCGCGGGGTGCCAGGCGAAGTCGTCCGGGTACAGCCGCCGCAGGGTGGCGAGCATGGCGACGGCGGTGCGCACGGGCCGGAACGCGGCGGGGTCGGTGACATGGAGCTGGACCCCGCGCAGCGGCTTTCCGGCGTGCTTGTGGAAGGTCGGGACATAGCGCAGATCACGGAAGTGCACTCCGGGCAGGGCGAGTTCGGCGAGCGAGGGCGCGAACCGGGCGTCGAGGTAGGGGGCGCCGACGATCTCGAAGGGCTGGGTGGTGCCACGGCCCTCGGACAGGTTGGTGCCCTCGAAGAGGCAGGTGCCGGGGTAGACGAGGGCGGTGGCGGGGGTCGGCATGTTCGGGGAGGGCGCGACCCAGGGCAGGCCGGTGGCCCCGGCGTCCATGGCGCGCCGCCAGCCCCGCGCTTCGATCACCGACAACTCGGCCGGGGAGCCCGCGCGTCGCGGCACGGCCTCGGCATTGAAGTACAGGGCGAGTTCGCCGGCGGTGAGGCCGTGCCGGACGGGGATCGGGACCCGTCCGACGAAGCTCGCCCACGCCGGATCGAGCAGTGGACCCTCACTGACGAGGCCGCCGAGGGGGTTCGGCCGGTCGGCGACCACGAACCGCACACCGGTACGGGCCGCGGAGACCATCAGGTCGAACATGGTCCAGACGTAGGTGTAGAACCTGGCCCCGACGTCCTGGAGGTCGTACACGAGGACGTCGACCCCGCTGGCGGCCAGCAGCTTGTCGAGGCGCTCCCCCTCGCGGCGGTACGTGTCGTACACCGGCAGCCCGGCTCCGGGCTCCGCGCCCCCGCCCTCCCCGGCCTGCCCGCTCCCGTCCACCCCGTGCTCCGGCCCGAACAACGCGACCAGCCGCACGCCCGCCGCCGCCAACGCGGGCGCGGCCGGCCGCAGATCGGGCAGCACCCCGGTGTGATTGCCGACCAGCCCGACCCGCCCGGCCCCGACGAGTCCCGGTGTCGCGCACAGCCGCGCGACCCCGGTCCGCACCGCGCCACGTCCGTCCGCGTTCATCCCTTGCCCGTCTGCCGGCGACCTCTCGAAACGGTGGTCCGAAATGTACAGGCATATGGGGGAGTAGGGCGTCATTGACGGGCGTTCGACGCCTCACGGGCCGTGTGTGCGTGGCTGCTTGCGGACGACCGGCGCCGCGGTGCCGACATGAAGGGCGGACACGGTACGGCGATGGGTTTTGAACGCGTTCAATTACGCGTACCCTCTTCGCATGAGCGACAGAGCCGCCCTTCTGAAGGGCATTCGCGGCTGGCTGGTCTTCTTCGTGGTGTGCCTCGTGCTCAGCGGGGCCACGGCCTTTCCGCTGGTGCATGAACTGCACTGGACCGAAAGCGTGTTGAGGGCGCTGGGGGTGCCGGAGCGGCTACCCGGGCTGATGGGATGGATCGGGCGGGTGCGGGACGGGCTCGACGCCGTGGACGAGAAGTACCCGTTCGTGCTGTACGGCACCGACTGGCTGGCGTTCGCCCACCTCGTCATCGCGGTCGCCTTCTACGGCCCCTACCGCGACCCGGTGCGCAACATCTGGGTGATCGAGTTCGGCATGATCGCCTGCGCCGGCATCATCCCGCTCGCCCTCGTCTGCGGCCCGGTCCGGGGCATCCCGTTCTGGTGGAGCCTGATCGACATGTCGTTCGGCGTCTTCGGGGTGATCCCGCTGTACGTCGTCCGCGAGAAGATCAAGCGTCTGGAAGCGCTGACCCGTTCCGACGCCCTTGCCGCCACGGCCGCTTGAGGGCCGCGAGCACGATCCGCCGGGTGACGGCGGTCACCGACTCGCCGTCGGCGTCCGTGGTGCCGATCTGGAAGGCGAGGGGCCGGGTCCCGCGCCGCGGCGCGGAGCCGGGCGTACGGGTCCGCCGCCCGGCCGCTCACGGGATCGCGCGCCCCGGCGCCGCCCCGCCGACGGCCGTCACGCCGCCGCCCCTGACCAGCGCGTACGTCGCGTCACCGGAGGGGAGCCCGCATGCGTCCCCGCACCCGCGCCGCCGCACTCACCGCGTCCGCCCCCTAGAGGGAGCGCAGGTCGTGCAGGACGTCGATGCGGTTCGTCGTGATCGAGTCGACGCCCAGCTCCAGCAGCCGGCGCAGCGAGCGCCGGGTGTCCGGCGTCCAGACGGAGACCAGCTGCCCGTCGCGGCGGACGCGGGCGATCAGGTCCCGGTCGACCAGGGGGAAGCGGTAGTTGAGCCAGCGGGGGGCGATCGCGGCCAGCAGCGCGGGGCGGGGCGGGGCCAGCGTCGTCCAGGTGAGGGCGATCTCCGCGCGGGGGTCGGCGGCGCGCACCGTGAGCATCGCCTCCGCGCCCGCGCTGTAGTACACCCGGTCCCCGGCGCCGATCTGCCGGACCACGTCCAGGATGCGTTCCATCGTCCGCCGGGTCACCTGCCCGCACAGGTCCACCATCACCCGGCTGTCCCCCGTCGCCGCCAGCGCCTGCGCGAGCGTCGGCACCCGGCCGCCGGTGAGCCCGCGCACCTCCTCGGCGGACAGCGCGCTCAGCGGCCGTTCGACCCCCCACAGCCGTTCGAGCGTGTCGTCGTGCAGCAGCACGGGCACGCCGTCGCGGGTGAGCCGTACGTCGAGCTCGACCGCGTCCGCGCCCCGGTCGAGCGCGGAACGCAGCGAGTCGAGGGTGTTCTCGCGGAAGCGGTAGGGGTCGCCGCGGTGGGCCACGGCGGTCACGGTCTGCATGGCCCCCATTGTGGTGCCCCTCGCGGTGCGGCTCAGCCGGCCAGTCGGCCGGCGGTGTACGTGTCGATCTCCGCCGTGATCCGCGCCTTGCCCGCCGGGTCCAGGAAGGACGCCTCCACGGCGTTCTTGGCGAGGTCCGCGATGCCGCGCTCGTCCAGGTCGAGAAGGCGGGCGGCCACCGCGTACTCGTTGTTGAGGTCGGTGCCGAACATCGGCGGGTCGTCGGAGTTGATCGTGATCAGCACCCCGGCCCGCGCGAACTCCTTGATCGGGTGCTCGTCCAGGGTGCGGACCGCGCGGGTGGCGATGTTGGAGGTCGGGCAGACCTCCAGCGGGATGCGCCGTTCGGCGAGATGCGCGAGCAGCGCCGGGTCCTGCGCGGAACTGGTGCCGTGCCCGATGCGTTCGGCGCCCAGCTCGTTGAGGGCGTCCCACACCGACTGCGGCCCTGTGGTCTCGCCGGAGTGCGGCACCGAGTGCAGGCCGGCCGCCATGGCCTGGTCGAAGAACGGCTTGAACTGCGGGCGCGGCACGCCGATCTCGGGCCCGCCGAGCCCGAACGACACCAGGCCCTCCGGGCGGATCCGGTCGTCGGTGGCGAGCCGTACGGTCTCCTCCGCGGACCGCAGGCCGGCCTCCCCGGGGATGTCGAAGCACCAGCGCAGTACGGTGCCGAACTCGGCCTCGGCGCACTTGCGGGCGTCCTCGATCGCGGCCATGAAGGCGTGCTCGTCGATGCCGCGCCGGGTGGAGGAGAACGGGGTGAGGGTCAGCTCGGCGTAGCGCACCTGCTGGCGGGCCAGGTCGCGGGCCACCTCGTAGGTGAGCAGCCGGACGTCCTCCGGGGTGCGGATCAGGTCGACCACCGACAGATACACGTCGATGAAGTGTGCGAAGTCGGTGAAGGTGAAGTACTCGGCGAGGGCCTCGGGGTCGGTGGGCACCTTGGAGTCGCGGTGGCGCGCGGCCAGCTCGGAGACGATCCGGGGGGAGGCGGAGCCCACGTGGTGGACGTGCAGTTCGGCCTTGGGCAGTCCGGCGATGAAGGAGCGCAGGTCGCGGTCGGCTGTGCCGGCGGCGGGTACGGAACTGTCGTTCAAGGGGTCCTCCCCAGGCAGGGCGCCGACGGGCCCTCGGGGGCGCGGCGCGGGTGATCGGCTGATCGTCACAGGCCATCGTAGGCGGCGGGAACGACGGAGGAGGCGAGGGGAGCGGCCGGGCGGGCGGGGCCTTCGGGGCGCGTCGATCCTGGGCGGGAAGGGCGGGAAGGGCGGGAAGGGCGGGAGGGCGGGAAAGAGGGACGCGGAGTGAAGGATCGGTGTCGTCGGGGTGGGCGAGGCACCGGGGGCGGCGGGCTCTGGTGGTGCGGGGCGGGGGAGGGGGGCGGCTGAGGTGCCTGGGTGGTGCGGGAGAGGGAGGGGCGGCCGGGGCGCTGGTGTGCGGGGGCGGCCGTGGCGGGGTCCGGTGGCGGGGTGGCGGGGCGGCGGGACCGGCCGGTCGGGGTGGGGCGGGAAGGCCGTAGCATGGCGGGACGAACGACCGAGGGGGAAGTACGCGTGTCAGACGGAACGCACTTGAGTGGGGCGGCCGACGGTGGCCACGACCCGTGGGCGCCGCCCGAGCAGCGGCTGTCGCTGGACAAGAACCAGCCCACCGCAGCGGGTGCGGGACAGCCCCCGGTCCAGCCGCCGTCCGTGCACGACCAGGCCACCGTGACCGACCTGCCGACCGGCGGGTTCGCCCAGCCCAACTTCGCCCCGCCCGCCGGCGGCACCCCGAGCTTCGGCGCGCCGACCCCGGCCCCACCCGCCTTCGGCGCACCCGGCACGGGTGACCCGGTGCCGCCCCCGCCGATCGCGCCCACCGGGCCCGGCGTGCCCCCGGCGTCCGCGCCGCCCGTCGGCGGGTACGGCTACCCCGGCTACCCGGCGGCAGCCGGCTACGGCTGGACCGGCGTGCCCATGGCCCCGCAGAACGGCATGGGCACCGCCGCGATGGTGCTCGGCATCCTGTCCATCTGCCTGTTCTGCCTGTACGGCATCGCCTCCCTGATCCTGGGCATCCTCGCGGTGGTCTTCGGCGTCAAGGGCCGGCGCCGGGCCGAGCGCGGCGAGGCGACGAACCACGGGCAGGCCCAGGCCGGCCTGATCATGGGCGTCATCGGGATCATCGTCGGCGTCGCCGTGATGGTGCTGCTCGCGATCGGCATCACCGCCGCGATCAACGACGACTCGACCAACGACGACCCGTACTACGGCTCCCTCCACTCCGTCTCGTCGGTGGTGGCGGAGCGCTGATCTCACCTCCCCGGGGCCTCGCAGTTCGGGCCCCACTCCCTCTCCGGGGCGGACGCTCCGATCCATGCCCGCCGGACCGCAGGATGCGGCCCGGCGGGCATCGCCGTACCTAACCCCCCGCCAGTTCCGCCCGCGCGGCCATCAGCGCGAAGCCCAGCAGGTTCAGCCCCCGCCACCGCTCCGGGTCGCCCGCCGCCTCGTCGTCCGCCGTGAGGCCGATGCCCCACACCCGGTCCACCGGGCTCGCTTCGACCAGCACCCGCTCACCCGTGCCCAGCAGATACGCGCGCAGCGCCTCGTCCGCGGCGAACTTGTGGACGCTGCCCTCGACCACGATCCGGAACCGCTCCCGCGCCCATATCGCCTCGTCGAAGTCGCGGACCAGGCGCCCCGCCTTCTTGGCCTGCGCGGGATGCGCCGCGGCGAGGACGCCGCGCTCGGCCTCGGCGTCGCCGAACAGCCGGGCCTTGGCCGCCATCATCCAGTGCTCCGCCGTCGCGTACCGGACGCCCCCGATCACGAAGGGTGAGGGCCACCACTGGCTCAGACAGCTCGCGCCGATGCCGCCGTCCGGCCGGGGCCGGTGGCCCCAGAAGTGCAGATATCTGATCCGGGACCCCGCCCGGACCTCGCTGACCAGGGATTCCAGGTCATTGATCGTCCCCATGCACGCGAGTCTGGCACGCACCACTGACACTCCGTCCGCCTTTTCCGCGCCCGACTCGACACCTGGTCGACAGATTCCGTCGCGTAACCAAAAGGCAACAACGGAATCACTTGTTGGAGGCTAATAGCTCTGTCAGGATCGGCACTCAAATCGAGCTGGAGCTACGCCACCCGCCCCTGGGAAGGGGCAATCGGCGGAGGAGAGCGACATGCACAACCCGAGCACCGCCACCCCGGAACGATTTCCCGCAGCGGACCGTTTCGCACAGGGCGCGCAATTCATCGCGGGCCGCTCGGCCCAGGGCACCTCGGGGCGCACCCACGCCGTGGTCGACCCGGCCACCGGCGCCGAGGTGTACACCTACGAGCTGGCCGGCGCCGACGACGTCGACGCGGCCGTCGCCGCCGCGCGCGAGGCATTCCCGGGCTGGGCCTCGGCCACCCCGGGCGAGCGCTCGGACGCCCTGCACCGCTTCGCCGCCGTGCTCGCCGACCGCGCCGAGGACCTCGCCCGCGCGGAGTCGCTCCAGTGCGGCAAACCGCTCAAGCTCAGCCGTGAGTTCGACGTCCCCGGGACCATCGACAACACCGCCTTCTTCGCGGGCGCCGCACGGCACCTTCAGGGGCAGTCCGCCGGCGAGTACTCCGGCGACCACACGTCGTACGTCCGGCGCGAGCCGATCGGTGTCGTCGGGTCGATCGCGCCCTGGAACTACCCGCTCCAGATGGCCGCATGGAAGGTGCTCCCGGCGATCGCCGCGGGCAACACCATCGTGCTGAAGCCCGCCGAGCTGACCCCGCTGACCTCGCTCCTCTTCGCCGAGGCCGCGACCGCCGCGGGCATCCCGGACGGCGTGATCAACATCGTCACCGGCAGCGGCAAGGAGGCCGGTGAGCACCTGGTCGGGCACCCCGACGTCGCCATGACCTCGTTCACCGGCTCCACCGGCGTCGGCAAGCGCGTCGCCGAGGTCGCCACCTCGACCGTCAAACGGCTCCACCTGGAGCTGGGCGGCAAGGCCCCGTTCGTCGTGTTCGACGACGCCGATCTGGACGCCGCCGTCAACGGGGCCGTGGCCGGCGCGCTCATCAACACCGGCCAGGACTGCACCGCCGCCACCCGCGCCTATGTCCAACGGCCGCTGTACGAGGCGTTCGTGGAGCGCACCGCCGCCCTGATGGAGACCGTGCGGCTCGGTGACCCGTTCGCCCCCGGCACCGACCTCGGGCCGCTGATCTCGCACGCCCAGCGCGACCGCGTCGCCGGCTTCGTGGACCGCGCCCGCTCCTACGCCCGCGTGGTCACCGGCGGCGAAGCCCCCGGCGGCGACCTGGCCGACGGCGCCTACTACCGGCCCACCCTCATCGCCGACGCCGCCCAGGACAGCGAGATCGTCCAGTCGGAGATCTTCGGCCCCGTCCTCGTCGTCCTCCCCTTCGACACCGACGACGAGGGCATCCGGCTCGCGAACGACACCCCGTACGGCCTCGCCGCCTCCGCCTGGAGCGGCAGCGTCTACCGGGCCAACCGCGCCACCCGTGACATCAAGGCGGGCTGCGTCTGGATCAACGACCACATCCCGATCATCAGCGAGATGCCGCACGGCGGCTACAAGGCCTCCGGCTTCGGCAAGGACATGTCGGTGTACTCATTCGAGGAGTACACGCAGGTCAAGCACGTAATGTTCGACAACACGGCGGCGGTCCGCAAGGACTGGCACCGCACGATCTTCGGGGCCCGGTAGGAATCGCCCCCCGGCCGCGGGACCCCCGCCCGCGGTCCGTTTCCCACCGGGCACGACGCCCCGGCCCTCGACCGGGCATCCCCTCCCCTCCCGAAAGGCCATGACGCGCATGGAGAGTTACGAGTCCGACCGCCTGACACCGGTCGAATCGGCCGCCGTACGCCGCAGTTACCGCAGCGGCAGGGCCGCGCTGACCCGCCGTTCGCTGCTGCGCGCCTCCGCCGGGGGCGCGCTCGCGGTCGGCGGACTCGGGACGCTGGGCGCCTGCGGCATCCCCGCCGCGAACAAGACCCAGGGCGGCGTGTCGGCCGACGACCACTCGGCCACGGAGAAGGTCGTGAACTTCTCCAACTGGCCCGAATACATCGACGTCGACGACAAGGGCAAGCGCCACCCCACCCTCGACGCGTTCGGCAAACAGACCGGCATCCGGGTCAAATACACCGAGGACATCAACGACAACGACGAGTTCTTCGGCAAGATCCAGCCGGAACTCGCCGCGGGCCAGGACACCGGCCGCGACCTGATCGTCCTGACCGACTGGCTGGCCGCCCGCATGATCCGGCTCGGCTACGTCCAGAAGCTGGACCCGGCCAACCTGCCGCACGCCTTCGCCAACCTCTCGGACCAGTTCCGCGCCCCCGACTGGGACCCGGGCCGCGCCTACTCCTACCCCTGGCAGGGCATCTCCACGGTCATCGCCTTCAACAAGAAGGCCCTCGACGGCGTCGAGGTGAAGTCGGTCTCCGACCTCCTCGACAACCCCAAGCTCAAGGGCCGTGTCGGCTTCCTGACGGAGATGCGCGACAGCGTCGGCATGACCCTGCTCGACCTCGGCAAGGACCCCGCCAAGGTCACCGCCGACGACTACGACGCGGCCATCGCCCGGCTCCAGAAGGGCGTCGACAAGGGCCAGATCCGCCGCTTCACCGGCAACGACTACACCTCCGACCTGGCCAAGGGCGACCTCGCCGCCTGTGTCGCCTGGGGCGGCGACATCGTCCAGCTCCAGGCGGACAACCCGAACGTGGGCTACGTCATCCCGGACAGCGGCTACATGACGTCGACCGACAACCTGCTGATCCCCAACAAGGCGCGCCACAAGACGAACGCGGAACGGCTCATCGACTACTACTACGAGCCCGAGCCCGCCGCCGAACTCGCCGCCTACATCAACTATGTGAGCCCCGTCGCGGGAGTGGCCCCGTACCTGGCCAGAATCGACAAGTCGGCGGCGAGCAACCCGCTGATCCTTCCCGACAAGGCCATGCAGGCGAAGTCCCACGCCTTCCGCGCGCTGACGCAGAAGGAAGAGACCGCCTACCAGCAGAAGTTCTCCAAGCTCACAGGGGCGTGACGACCACGATGACGACAGACAACAGCGGCGACGTCCGCCTCTCCGGTATCGGCAAGACCTACGGCGCCTTCACCGCCGTTCACCCGCTGGACCTGACCGTCCCCCAGGGCTCCTTCTTCGCCCTGCTCGGCGCCTCCGGCTGCGGCAAGACCACCACCCTGCGCATGATCGCCGGCCTGGAGGAGCCGACCAGCGGCACCGTGCACCTCGGCGACCAGGACGTCACCCACCTGCCGCCGTACAAGAGGCCGGTGAACACGGTCTTCCAGTCCTACGCCCTCTTCCCGCACCTCGACATCTTCGAGAACGTCGCCTTCGGTCTGCGCCGGCGCGGCATCAAGAGCGTCAAGAAGCAGGTCGAGGAGATGCTGGACCTCGTCCAGCTCGGCGAGCAGGCACGCAAGAAGCCGCACCAGCTCTCCGGCGGCCAGCAGCAGCGCGTCGCCGTGGCCCGCGCGCTGATCAACCACCCCAAGGTGCTGCTGCTCGACGAGCCGCTCGGCGCCCTCGACCTCAAGCTGCGCCGCCAGATGCAACTGGAGCTCAAGCGCATCCAGACCGAGGTCGGGATCACCTTCATCCACGTCACGCACGACCAGGAGGAGGCCATGACCATGGCCGACACGGTCGCCGTGATGAACGGCGGCCGCGTCGAGCAACTCGGCTCGCCCACCGACCTGTACGAGAACCCGGGGACCACCTTCGTCGCCAACTTCCTCGGCACCTCCAACCTGATCGAGGCCGAGGTCGACGCCAAGAGCGGCGACGACATCGTGCTCAGGGCCGGCGGCGACAAACTGGTGCTGCCCGCCGCGCGATGCAGCGCGCCCGCCCCGGCCGGCGGCAAGGTGCTGGTCGGCATACGCCCCGAGAAGATCTCGCTCGCCCACGCCGACGACGCGGGCGCCATCCCCGAGGGCCGCAACCGCCTCGCGGGCAAGATCGTCGACGCCAGTTTCATCGGCGTCTCCACGCAGTACGTCGTCGAAAGCCGCGCCTGCGCCGAACTCTCGGTCTACGTCCAGAACGTCGAGCGGGACGCCCGCCTGGTCCCCGGTGCCGATGTCGTCCTCCACTGGAGCCCGGCGCACACCTTCGGCCTGGACGCGGCCCAGGACATCGACGCGGGCACCGAGGAAGAGGTCGCCGCCTGATGTCGACGCTCACCGAGGCGCCCCCGCCGCTCGCCCCCGCCGAACCGGCGGCCAAGCCCCCGCGGGCGCGCGGCCGGTTCACCCCCTACTGGCTGCTGCTGCCCGGCATCCTGTGGCTGGTCGTCTTCTTCGCGCTGCCCCTGGTCTACCAGGCATCCACGTCCGTGCAGACGGGTTCCCTGGAGCAGGGCTACAAGGTCACCTGGCACTTCGCGACCTACTGGGACGCGCTGTCCGAGTACTGGCCGCAGTTCGTGCGCTCCCTGTGCTATGCGGCCGGCGCCACCGTGCTGTGCCTGCTGCTCGGCTATCCGCTGGCCTACCTGATCGCCTTCCGCGCGGGACGCTGGCGCAACCTGATCATGATCCTGGTGATCGCGCCGTTCTTCACCAGCTTCCTGATCCGCACCCTGGCCTGGAAGACGATCCTCGCCGACAACGGCGTCGTGGTGCACACGCTGGGCTCGCTGCACATCCTCGATCTCACCAACTGGCTCGGCTGGACGGCCGGCGACCGGGTGCTGGCCACCCCGCTCGCGGTGGTGTGCGGGCTGACGTACAACTTCCTGCCGTTCATGATCCTGCCGCTGTACACCTCGCTGGAGCGGATCGACGGACGGCTGCACGAGGCGGCCGGCGATCTGTACGCCAAGCCGTGGACCACCTTCCGCAAGGTGACCTTCCCGCTGTCGATGCCCGGCGTGGTCTCCGGCACGCTCCTGACCTTCATCCCGGCGGCCGGTGACTACGTCAACTCCGAACTCCTCGGCTCGACCGACACCCGCATGATCGGCAACGTGATCCAGACGCAGTTCCTGCGGATCCTGGACTATCCGACGGCGGCGGCCCTCTCCTTCATCCTCATGGCCGCGATCCTGGCCATGGTGACGATCTACATCCGCCGGTCCGGGACGGAGGACCTGGTCTAAATGCCCGTCGTCAACTGGCTCAAGCGCCATCTCGTCGTCATCGCGGGAGCCTTCACCCTCGCGTATCTGCTGCTGCCGAACGTCATCGTCACGGTGTTCTCCTTCAACAAACCGAGGGGGCGCTTCAACTACCAGTGGCAGCAGTTCTCGCTGGACGCCTGGAAGCAGCCGTGCGGTGTCGCCGACATGTGCAACTCGCTGTCGATCAGCCTCCAGATCGCCGTCTGGGCGACGCTGGGCGCCACCGTGCTCGGCACGATGATCTCCTTCGCGCTGGTCCGCTACCGCTTCCGCGCCCGCGGCGCCATCAACTCGCTGATCTTCCTGCCGATGGCGATGCCCGAGGTCGTCATGGCCGCCTCGCTGCTCACCCTGTTCCTCAACATGGGCGCGCAGCTCGGCTTCTGGACGATCCTGATCGCCCACATCATGTTCTGTCTCAGCTTCGTCGTCACCGCGGTCAAGGCCCGTGTGATGTCGATGGACCCGCGCCTGGAGGAGGCCGCCCGGGACCTGTACGCCGGGCCCGTGCAGACCTTCCTGCGGGTCACCCTGCCGATCGCGGCACCCGGGATCGCCGCGGGCGCGCTGCTGTCCTTCGCGCTGTCCTTCGACGATTTCATCATCACCAATTTCAATGCCGGCTCGACCGTCACCTTCCCCATGTTCGTGTGGGGCTCGGCGCAGCGCGGAACGCCCGTTCAGATCAATGTGATCGGTACGGCCATGTTCCTTCTCGCCGTGGTGCTGGTCCTGGTGTCGATGCTGATCAACAATCGCCGTAACAGTCAAAAGGCGTAAAGCCGAAAAACGCAAAGCTCTGTAGGGAGTTGAAATCATGGCCCCAAGCGCCATGAGCCGTGGCCGAGACAACTGGATCGCCTCTCTCTCCGAAGCCCAGCCGGTCCCGTACTGGCTGGAAGACCCCGGCAAGCCGGGGCCCGAGCCCGCCCTCACCGGGGCCGAGACCTGCGACCTGCTGGTCGTCGGCGGTGGCTACAGCGGGCTGTGGACCGCGCTCAACGCCAAGGAGCGCGATCCACGGCGGGATGTGGTCCTGCTGGAGGGCCGCGAGGTGGGCTGGGCCGCCTCCGGCCGCAACGGCGGCTTCTGCGCCGCCTCCCTCACCCACGGCCTGCCCAACGGGCTGACCCGCTGGCCCGACGAGATCCACGAGCTGGAGAGGCTGGGCCGGCGCAACCTGGACGAGATCGAGGCGGCCGTCGCCCGGCACGGCATCGACTGCGAGTTCGAGCGCACCGGCGAGATCGACGTGGCCACCGAGACCTACCAGGCCCGGGAGCTGCGCGACTGGCACCGGGAACTCCGGGAGCAGGGCCTCGCCGACGGGATCGACTTCCTGGACGAGGAGGCCGTGCGCGCCCAGGTGAACTCGCCGACCTTCAAGGCGGGTCTGTGGGACCGCCGGGGCGTGGCCATGCTGCACCCGGCGAAGCTCGCCTGGGGCCTGAAGCAGGCGTGCCTCCGGCTCGGTGTGCGGGTGTACGAGCACACGCCCGCGCTCACCCTCAGGCAGTACGGCGCCGGGATGGCCGTCCGCACCCCGTACGGCGCCGTGCGCGCCCGCAAGGTCGCGCTCGGCACCAACATCTTCCCGAGCCTGCTGCGCCGCGTGCGCTCGTACACCGTCCCGGTCTACGACTACGCGCTGATGACCGAGCCCCTCAGCGACGAGCGGCTCGCGGAGATCGGCTGGCGGGGCCGGCAGGGGCTCGGCGACAGCGCCAACCAGTTCCACTACTTCCGGCTGTCCGCCGACAACCGGATCCTGTGGGGCGGTTACGACGCCATCCACCACTACGGCGGCCGGGTCCGCGCGGAGTACGACGACCGCCCCGAGACCTACGCCAAGCTCGCGGGGCACTTCTTCACCTGCTTCCCGCAGCTGGAGGGCGTCCGCTTCACCCACGCCTGGGGCGGCGCGATCGACACCTGCTCCCGCTTCTCGGCGTTCTTCGGCACCGCCCACCAGGACAAGGTGGCGTACGCGGCGGGCTTCACCGGCCTCGGTGTCGGCGCCACCCGCTTCGGCGCGGACGTGATGCTCGACCTGCTGGACGGGGAGCGCACCGAGCGCACCGAGCTGGAGATGGTGCGCAAGCGGCCGTTGCCGTTCCCGCCCGAGCCGTTCGCCTGGACCGGCATCGCGCTCACCAAGTGGTCGCTGGCCCGCGCGGACGCCCACGGCGGACGCCGGAACCTGTGGCTGCGCACGATGGACAAGCTGGGCCTGGGTTTCGACAGCTAGTTCGTGTGACTCAGGTCACTTCGCGGGGGCCGTGGAACCCGCGTAATGCTCCCGGACGGCCTCCCTCTCTCCTGCCGAGGCGACGCGACCGCGTCGCTCACCGAGGAGCGCGGGAGGCCTTTCGATGAGCGGGACGAAGACGGCGGTGGAGTGGCTGGCGTCGGTGGCACCGGACCCCGAAGGCTGCCGCCGGGAGTGGGAGCGCAGTACGCACGGGGTCGCGCTGCTGCCCGCGGGGCGGGCCTGGGACGTGCTGATCCTGCCGGGCCACCTGGGGCATCCGACGCTGGGGGTGCTGACCCGTGTGCTCGGCCGGCCCGGCCCGGTGCTCGCCGACGTCGGCGACAACCGGGTCGGGTTCCTCGTGCCGCCGGGCACCGCGGACCGCTGGCTCGGCACCGGCGTCCGCACCGCGGGCGCCGGCACCTGGATCGTCGTACCGCATCCGGGCCGGGCGGCCCGGGGGGTGCGCTGGCTGGTGCCGCCGGACGGCTCGGGCACGCTGACCGACGCGGCACTGCTGGAACTCGCGATGCACGAGGCGGCGGCGCGCTTGGTGCTGGGGGCCGGGGAGGACGGATAGCGCCGTATGCCTTGACACCGTGATCGGTCTGGACCGAATCGAGTGCCGCTCCACCCTCCAACTCCCCGTTGCCCGGTAGCCCTTGTGGACCGCGCCAACCCCCTGCTCGCCCTCCTGGCGGCCACGGTCCTCGCCGCCCGGCCTCACCGCGCTGCGGAAGTCCGTCACTCCGGGCCACACCGGCGGTAGCGACGACGCCCAGTGCGCGCAGACGGCGAGCGTCCAACCCGCCTCCTCGTACACGCTGACCCCCGCGCTGCGGCGCCTGCCTCCCGGTGATCCACGCCCTGCGCGACGACCTCACCCTGCTGCACGTCCAGGACGACGACTCCGGCCCGATCATGGGCCTGGACAACCAATACCACTCCGCGGGCGGCGCCGACTTCCACATCGCGATGACCGACATGCTCCTGACCGGCTTCCCGGTCGCGGGCGACCCGGACCACGTCTTCCCGCCGCTGCGCCCCGGCCAGGTGGCGATCGCCACGGCACCTGGCCGGACCCGCGCGGCCTGATGACCTGGTCGATCAACTGGGACCGTTGTTCGGACTGGGAGTTCCGGAAGACGTTCGACGGCTGCTTCGGCTGAACCCGGGCAGCGCGCTGAGCGCGGTCAGCAGGACCGCGCTGAGGCACCAGCTGGCCAGCACGTCCAGCGGCCAGTGGTAGCCGTGCCGGACCAGGCCGTAGGACACGCCGAGGACCAGGGCCGCGCAGAGCGCGAGGGCGGTGCGGCGGGCGGCGGGGGAGCGGAGCCAGGGCAGCAGGAGGAGGGTCGCGGAGCCGTAGGCGACGGCGGCCGTCGCCGTGTGCCCGGAGGGGAAGTAGCCGACGGCCGGGGGCACCACGGGGGTTCCCGGCCGGGCCGTCCAGTCCTTCAGCGGGACCACCAGCGCCGGCAGCAGCGCCATCAGGACGGCGGCCGCGACGGGCGGCAGCCACCAGCGGGCGTGCCCGGCGCCGCGGCCGCGCCACAGGGCGTGGGCGACGGCGAGGGCGAGAACCGGGACGGCGACCTGGATGTCGCCCAGGTCGGAGAGGACTTGCGAGAACTCGTCCGGGTGGACGAGGTCCCGGCTGAGGCGGGCGTCCGCGCGCAGCAGCGGGCCGTGGCCGACGACCTGCCAGGTCAGCAGGAGGAAGAGGACGGCCGGGACGCCGAGGAGGAGGGCGCGGCGGGCGGGGTTCGACACGGGTGCCAGCTTGGCAGGCGGGTGCCGGACGGAACGTACCGGGGCCGCGTCGGGCCGCTCACGGGGATTCGGGGAATGTCCGGGGCCGCGTCCGGAGATTTCCGGGGCCTGATGCCAGGGTGCTCGGGGTCCGGGTGCTCGGGGTCCGGGTGCGCTGGTCCGGTGCCCAGAGGAAGGAGGTCGGCCGCCCCGGAACAGGGGGGTGGTCACGGGGCGGCCGTCCGGACCGGAACGTCGCACGCCCCGGGGGGTTTGGGGCGGCGACCGTCCGATCGGTGAGGAGATCCCGGCGTCGGGCGCCGGTCTTGTGCGCGAAGGCACGACCAGGTCGAAGCTGGGGAGGCCCCGGCCTGAGGTCGTCCACGGTCCCCCGTGGACGGGGTGTATCTCTCATCTGGGAAGCAACCTACGGCAGGCCGGGGCGCTTGGGCAGACGGATTCCCGTCCCGTCATGCACCCCGCACACCTTCTTCACACGGCCTGCCGCAGCCGGATTCCGGTGCCTCAGATGCGGGCCAGCGCCTGCTCGACGACGTCGAGGCCCTCGTTGAGCAGGTCCTCGCCGATGACCAGCGGGGGCAGGAAGCGGACCACGTTGCCGTAGGTGCCACAGGTCAGGATGAGCACGCCCTCGGCGTGGCAGGCCTTGGCCAGCGCGGCGGTGGCCTCCGGGTTCGGCTCCTTGGTGGTGCGGTCCTTGACCAGCTCGATGGCGATCATCGCGCCACGGCCACGCACATCGCCGATGATGTCGAACTTCTCGGCCATCGCGGCGAGGCGGCCCTTCATGACCTCCTCGATGCGCTTGGCCTTGCCGTTGAGGTCCTGCTCCTTCATGGTCTCGATGGCGCCGATCGCGGCGGCGCAGGCGACGGGGTTGCCGCCGTACGTACCACCGAGGCCACCGGCGTGCGCGGCGTCCATGATCTCGGCGCGGCCGGTCACGGCGGCGAGCGGGAGACCGCCGGCGATGCCCTTGGCGGTGGTGATCAGGTCCGGGACGATGCCCTCGTCCTCACAGGCGAACCACTGGCCGGTCCGGCAGAAGCCGGACTGGATCTCGTCGGCGACGAACACGATCCCGTTGTCGGCGGCGAACTGGCGGATGGCCGGCAGGAAGCCCTTGGCCGGCTCGATGAAGCCGCCCTCGCCGAGGACCGGCTCGATGATGATCGCGGCGACGTTGTCCGGGCCGACCTGCTTGGTGATCTGCTCGATGGCCTGCTGGGCGGCCTCGGCACCGGCGTTCTCCGGGCCGGTCGGCCAGCGGTAGCCGTAGGCGACCGGGACGCGGTAGACCTCGGGCGCGAACGGGCCGAAGCCGTGCTTGTACGGCATGTTCTTCGCCGTCAGCGCCATGGTGAGGTTGGTGCGCCCGTGGTACCCGTGGTCGAACACGACCACGGCCTGCCGCTTGGTGTAGGCACGCGCGATCTTGACGGCGTTCTCGACGGCCTCGGCGCCGGAGTTGAACAGCGCGGACTTCTTGGCGTGGTCACCCGGCGTCAGCTCGGCCAGCGCCTCGGCGACGGCCACGTAGCCCTCGTACGGGGTGACCATGAAACAGGTGTGGGTGAAGTCCGCGAGCTGGGCGGAGGCGCGGCGGACGACGGCCTCGGCGGAGGCGCCGACGCTGGTCACGGCGATGCCGGAGCCGAAGTCGATCAGGCTGTTGCCGTCCACGTCCTCGATGACACCGCCGCCGGCGCGCGTGACGAAGACCGGCAGCGTGGAGCCCACGCCCTGGGCGACCACGGCGGTACGGCGGGCCTGCAGCTCCTGCGACTTCGGGCCGGGGATGGCGGTGACGACGCGGCGCTCCTGCGGAAGTGCGGTCATGCGGGGCTCCTGGGGGTATTACGGACGCTTGCCTTCTTTTCTCGCAGGCTAGGACGGGTACGGGGAGGTGGGCATGCTCCATGTGGGCGTTGTCCGGGGCCGCGGTTGTCCGCGGTGGCCATACCGAGCCTACGACCGCGAGCGGCCTCTGGGCCCCCTCCGGCGCCGCAACCGCCGAACTCCCCTCCGCAGGCACTAAATTACTCGCTGACGGTGGACGGAACGGCTGGTCAGGGGGCAGGGCGGATGCAGAGCGACGAAACCCACAACACACCCAAAACCCACCCGGACCCGGTCCCCCGTCCGACCCGCCCACCAGAGCCCCCGGCCGCACCACCGAGGCCGACGGCACCGCCCGGTGCCCCGCATTCCTCCTACGCGTCGCAGCCCCCTCATTCCCGTTCCCCGGTCGCCGACTGGCTCGACGAGGCACGCCCGGCCGCGGAGCCGGGTATCTGGCGCTTCGGCTACCGTCAGCCCAAGCCCACGCGCCCGGAGCAGCGCCTGGCGCCCGTCACCATCGTCGGCTTCTTCGTTCCCCTGGCGGCGGGGCTTCTCGTGTGGTCGCTCTGGCGGCACGGCAGCATCCCCTACCAGTGGGCGGCCCTGAAACTGCTCACCCCGGACGGCTGGTGGTGGACGGGGACCACGTCACCGAAGGGATACCAGGGTGCCGAGGCCATGACGGTCGCCGACGGCGTGTTCTTCGCGATCCTGGTGTACGCCATGGCGCGCTTGGGGAGCTGGCGCGACATCATCCGGCACGTCGTCACGCGTCGGCCGCAGCCCGCTCGTGCCCTCATCGCGGCTCTGGGTGCCCTGGTCGCGCTGGCCTTCGTCTTCCCCAAGGCCTTCGGTGTCGGATGGGACCCTCTGCCCGTCCAGGATCCGTTGTTCTCCCTCGTCGTTCTCATCACGGGCAGCTACGAGGTCTTCGCGTCGGTGCTGCTCACCGACGGGCTGTACGCGTTGATCACCTTGCTGGTGCTATGGCCGTTCGCCCGGATCGGCGGCTGGTGGTCGTTCGCCAGGCAGAAGATCGCCGAGCGCGAGCGGGGGAAGGCCGCGGGGCCCGTGGAACCGGCCGCGGCACGGCGGCCGTCGCAGTGGCCCGAGCTGCGGGAGGCCGGTCAGCATCAGGCCGCCGAACTGCTCACCGCAGAGGTGCACAGCGGCCGGATGAACGACGTGGACTGTGCCAGGGTCGGCCACATGTGGACCACGTCGCGGGCACGGGCACGGCTGTCGTCCTTCACTGACACGGTGCTGCGCGAGGCCGGCGCCGCCTGGACCCACCCCTCCGGCGCTCGCGACCTGCCGACCCGGGTCGCCCGGCACGATCTGCTCGCCGGCCAGGTGCGCCTTGGGCAGTGGGTGCCGGGTGATCGCACCCCGCTCTCCTACGGCGGCGCGGGCGCGGCCCTCGCACCGGACACCCTGGGCACCTCGCTGCTGGCCGTCGGCCCGTCCGGTTCCGGCAAGACCCACCATCTGATCCGGCCGGTCGTCGAGTCGCTCGGCCTGCAGGCGCTTGCCGGGCAGTGCGCCGTCGTCTCCGTCTGCCCGGCCGGCGCCCCGCTCGGTCCCGACCACGCCTTCGACGTGGTCGTACGGCTCGGCGACCCCGCGTCGGTGCACGATCTCGACCCGTACGCGGAATCCGACGACCCGGACGAGGCGGCCGCCTTCCTGGCGGAGGGGCTGGCCGGCGACCTGGACACGGTGAGCGGGCAGCGGGCCGTCACTGCGCTCGCCCAGCTCCTCGGCCCGTACCGGGCCGCGTATGGACGCTTTCCGACCCTGCTTGAGCTGCGGGAACTGCTGGAGGGGGACCCCTTGGCCCTGGGTGCGCTGCGGGCGGCGCTCGCGGCGGACGAGCACACGGTGATGCGCCGTGAGCTCGATGCCCGCGTCCGGCAGGCGGGCAGCGCGGGTGACCCGGGCCCGGTCCTGGCCGACCGGCTCGCGCTGCTGGTCCGGCCGGCGTTCGCGGAGTTCTTCGGCGCGGACGGAGCGGGTGCCCGGCCGTTCTCGTTGCGTGCCCTCGCCCACCATCCGCTCCGGGTCCGCATCGACCTGCCGAACCGTGGACATGAGGAGGCCTCCCGGATTGTCACCCGACTGGTGCTCGCCCAGTTCGGTGCCGTGGCGATGACAGGCGAGCGCAATCATTTCGCCTGCCTCGTCCTGGATGACGCCACGGGCGCGGTGACGGCTGAGTCGGTCCGTCGTATCCAGCGTCTGCGCTCCCGCAATGCGGGTGTGGTGCTCGCTCTGCGCACCGTCGGGGACGTCCCGGAGGCGCTGCACGGGCCGCTGTACGCGGCGGCCGGCTGCCGGATGGCCTTCTCAGGGGTCACCACGTGGGACGGCAGCCGGTTCGCGGAGGCCTGGGGCACGCAGTGGGTGGAAACCCGGGACGTGGCCCGGCACACCGTGTTCGCGGATCAACCGATGACCCGCGCCATCCATGCCCTGCGCAAACTGGTGACCGGCAAGGCGGTGACCACAGAGGCCGTCACCGTCCGCCAAGTCGAACGCGAACGCTGGTCCGCCTCCGAGTTGGCGCACGCTGTGCCGGCCGGGCACGCCGTGTTGTCGTTGACCAGTGTGCGGGGGGAGCACGCGCCGCCGTTGTTGGTGGATCTGAGGGGGTGAAGGAGCCAGCGGGGGATCGTACGGTGAGGCAGAATTGGGGCAGGCCGTTGGTACGTGACGGCCAAGACAGATCTCCGTCACCGTGAAGGCCCCATGCCCCCGACGCTCGCCTCGCTCGTCCACCACTCGGCGCTGAAGCTGACCGTCCGCGCCGGTGAGGGCCGTCTCGACGTGCCCGTCCGCTGGGCGCACGTCAGCGAGCTGGCCGACCCCGTGCCGTACATGGAGGGCGGCGAGCTGCTCCTGATCACCGCGCTCAAGCTGGACGCGGAGGACCCGGAGGCCATGCGGCGGTACGTGCGACGGCTCGAAGGCGCCGGCGTCGTCGGGCTCGGGTTCGCCGTCGGGGTGAATTACGAGGAGATCCCCAAGGCCCTCGTCGACGCCTGCGAAGAAGCGGCGCTGCCGCTGCTCGAGGTCCCCCGCCGCACCCCCTTCCTCGCCATCAGCAAGGCGGTCTCCGCTGCCATCGCGGCCGACCAGTACCGCGCCGTCACCGCCGGCTTCGCCGCCCAGCGCGAGCTGACCAAGCAGGCCCTGAACGCCGGCCCCGAGGGCCTGCTCACCGCGCTCGCCGCCCAGGTCGACGGATGGGCCGCGCTGTACGACGCCTCGGGCACCGTCGTCGCCGCGGCCCCCGAGTGGGCCGGCCGCCGCGCCGCCCGGCTCACCGCCGACGTGGAGCGGCTCAGGGAGCGACCCGCCCCCGCCTCCTCCGTGGTCGGCGGCCCCGAGCACGAGGACCGCGTCGAACTGCACTCCCTCGGCACCGGCCGCCGCCCCCGCGCCGCCCTCGCCGTCGGCACCGCGGCCGCCCTCGGCACCGCCGAGCGGTACGCCGTGCATTCCGCCATCGCCCTGCTCACCCTCACCACCGAGCGCTCCCGGTCCCTGCACGCCGCCGAACAGCGCATCGGCACCGCCGTCCTGCGCATGCTGCTCGCCGGCGAGCCCGACCACGCCCGCGCCGTCGCCGGGGACCTGTACGGCGGACTGCTGGACGCGCCGTTCCGGATGATCGTCGCCGAGTCGGTCCCCGGACCACGGGGAGCGGCCACCGGCGACCGGCTCGGCGCCCTCACGGAGACCGTCGAGGCCGCCGCCGCCCGCTCCGGCGAGGCCGTACTGGTGGTGCCCGAGGGCGAGCGACTGGTCGTACTGGCCGCGGACGGCGGCGCCGCGGTCACCGCCTGCGTCGGCTGGGCGACCGAGCTGGGGGCGGCGCGGGCGCTGCCCGAGCACCCGGCCACCGAGGACGACGAAATCGTCGTGGGACTGTCCGCGCCCGCCGGGCCGATCGCCGCCGCGGCCGCCTACAAGCAGGCCGAGCAGTCGCTCTCGGTGGCCCGGCGCCGTGGGCGGGTGCTGGTCGAGCACGAGCAGCTGGCCGCCGGGTCCGTGCTGCCGCTGCTCGCCGACGACGCGGTGAAGGCGTTCGCCGACGGGCTGCTGCGGGCCCTGTACGAGCACGACGCCACCGGCCGCGGCGACCTGGTCGCCTCGCTGCGGGCCTGGCTCTCCCGGCACGGGCAGTGGGACGCCGCCGCCGCCGACCTGGGCGTGCACCGGCACACGCTGCGTTACCGGATGCGCCGGGTCGAGGAGATCCTCGGGCGTTCGCTGGACGACGCGGACGTCCGCATGGAGCTGTGGCTCGCGCTGAAGGCCACCTCCGCCGACCAGTAGTCCGGGCGGCACGCGGGGCAGGAGCCCGACCGGCGAGGCAGTAGTCCAATCAGTAGTGCCCGGGGCGGCTACTGCTACGGCACGGACAAGCGCCCCCCGGCCCCCGCCGCCCTACCGTGGAGCACGAAAGCCAAGGACGCCCCCAAACGCGGAAAGGCCGGGAATCGCACATGACTTCCACCCATGCCTTCTGGCTCGCCGGCCGCCAGGCCACCGGCGACGAAACCTTCGACGTCGCCTCGTCGTGGGACGGCCGGCTCGTCGGCACCGTCAGCGTGCCGACCGACGCCCAGGTCGAAGAGGCCGTGGCCGCCGCGTACGCCGCCCGGGACGAGTTCGCCGCCACCCCGGCGCACGTGCGGGCCGCCGCCCTCGACCACGTGGCCAAGCGCCTGATCGAGCGCACCGAGGAGATCGGCCGTCTGATCTCCGCCGAGAACGGCAAGCCCATCAAGTGGGCCCGTGGCGAGGTCGGCCGCGCCGCCTCGGTGTTCCGCTGGGCCGCGGAGGAGGCCCGCCGGTTCAACGGCGGCGAGGCCCAGCGCCTCGACACCGACGGCGGCGGCGAGGGCCGCCTCGCACTCGTCCGCCGCTTCCCGCGGGGCGTCGTGCTCGGCATCGCGCCGTTCAACTTCCCGCTGAACCTGTGCGCCCACAAGGTCGCCCCGGCGATCGCGGCCGGCGCCCCGATCATCCTCAAGCCGGCCCCGGCCACCCCGCTGTCCGGTCTGGTCATCGGCGAGCTGCTCGCCGAGACCGACCTGCCGGCCGGCTCCTGGTCCATCCTGCCGGTCGCCAACGACAGGATGCCCGCCCTCGTCCAGGACGAGCGCCTGCCGGTCATCTCGTTCACCGGTTCCGAGAAGGTCGGCTACGCGATCATGGACTCGGTGCCGCGCAAGCACTGCACCCTGGAGCTGGGCGGCAACGGCGCGGCCGTCGTCCTCGGCGACTTCGCCTCCGACGCCGACCTGGACTGGGCCGCGAACCGCATCGCGACCTTCTCCAACTACCAGGGCGGCCAGTCCTGCATCTCCGTGCAGCGCGTGATCGTGGACGCGTCCGTGTACGACCGGCTGGTGCCGCGCATCGTGGCCGCCGTCGAGGCCCAGGTCACCGGCGACCCGAACGACGACAAGACCGACGTCGGCCCGCTGGTCAGCGAGGACGCCGCCAAGCGCGTGGAGTCCTGGGTCAAGGAGGCCGTCGAGGCCGGTGCCGCGCTGCTCACCGGCGGTGACCGCGACGGCGCCTCGTACGCGCCGACCGTGCTCACCGACCTGCCGGCGGACGTCACCCTCGCCCGCGAGGAGGTCTTCGGACCGGTCCTCAGCGTGCAGAAGGTGGACGGCGAGGCCGAGGCGTTCGCGGCGGTCAACGACTCCAAGTACGGCCTCCAGGCGGGCGTGTTCACCCACGACCTCCAGGCCGCCTTCCGCGCCCACCGCGCCCTTGAGGTCGGCGGCGTCGTGATCGGCGACGTGCCGTCCTACCGCGCCGACCAGATGCCCTACGGCGGCGCCAAGCAGTCCGGCGTCGGCCGCGAGGGCGTCCGCTCCGCGATGGAGGACTACACCTACGAGCGCGTCCTGGTCCTGACCGGCCTCGCGCTCTGATCCACCGGGGACCCGTCCGGCGGAACCGGTCCGCCGGACAGGTCCGACAGAGCTGGTCTGCCGCGGCGCGATCCCCTGGGACCCGGCCTGCCACGGACAGGTCGGAACGGAACGGTCGCAGCCCACTGTGCGGGGGCTGCGGCCGTTTCCGTCTCCAGGCGTGTCACCTGCGGAAGCGGCCGGAACGCGGCCCTGGCCCACAGACGTGCGGGAACACCGCGGGAACACGGGCCGGCACGGACGCGGCCGACTTGTTCGGGCAGGCCGTCGATGAGGCCGGTCGGCACCGGCAGCCTGCCGTACGTCGACCGGGCCTTCCCGCGACATCGTCGGCAGCCGGAGCCGCCCCCGCGACCGCGCGTTCTGCGGCGCCGCCGTCTCCGCCGATCGGACAGCTGATCTCCCTCTGGGGGCGTGTCCCCACGGGAACACGGGTCGGCGGAGCCTTCGCGACGGAAACCGTCGCAGGACGGTTTCCCCGACCCCGCGCGCCACTAGGGTGACGGTCGGTCGGGCCGGCGAACGGCGGCGGACCGGACGAGACGGGGGAGCCATGCCGGACGCGGACGACAGCGCCTCGACGCCCGACGACGCGCGGGCGACGCATCGGATCGACATCGGCGGGAGCACGAGCGGCCCCGTGATCGCGGGCAACCACAACGTGGTCGTCGACGCACAGCACGGCTCGCGGGTGACCGTCCTGGTGGGCCCCGAACGCCCTCGGCCCCGGCGCCGGCCGCGGGCCGCGGTGCTGCCCCGGAGCCTGCCGGAGCCGGTGGGCCGGGAGGGCGAGACGCAGGCGCTGGAGGCGGCCGTCCGCGCCGGGGGCCCGGTGCAGGTGTGGGGACCGCCCGGGATCGGCAAGACCACACTGTTACGGCACGCCGCGCGGCGACTGCCGCCCGGCCCGGACGGGGTGGTCTTCCTGGGCGGCGCCCACCGCGGCGTCGAGGACCTCGCCCAGGACGTCTTCGAGGCCTGCTACGAAGCTCCCGGATACGCGCCGACCCGTGCCGAGCTGCAACGGCTGATGACCGGCGTACGGGTGACGGTGTACGTCGACGACGCCGACCTGACCTCCGATCAGATGCTGGAACTGATGGACACGGCGCCCCAGGCGGTCTTCGTCTTCGCCGGCGCCGAGCGGTCGTTGTGGAGCGGGGGCACCGCGCTGGAACTGCGCGGCCTGTCGCAGGCCGCGGGACTGGAGCTGCTGGCCCGGGAGTTGGGCGGCCCGGTCCCGGAGGCGGACCACGAGACGGCCGCCGAGCTGTGGCGGGCCGCGGACGGCAGACCGCTCCCGCTGCTGTGGGCGGCCGCGGTGGCGCGGTCCGACCCGGCGGGCGGGGGCAGGCTCCCGCGCGCGGGCCAGGTCACGGCGCTGCTCCCGGCCCTGCTCGACCGGCTGGCGCAGGACGCGCCGGCGATGGGGGTGCTGCGGCTGCTGGCGACCCTCGACGGGGCCGAGGTGGCGGCCGCGCACATCGGCGCGCTGGCGGACGTGACGGAGCCCGAGGCGGTGTGCGACCGCCTGGTGCGCCTCGGACTGGCGCGGAACGGGGAGCAGGGGTACGGCTCCGTCGCCGACACGGTGCCGGTGCTGCGCCGGCGTTTTCCCGCCCCGTTCCCGGCCGAGCGGCTGTGCGACCACTTCGTCCGGTGGGCGTCCCTCCGTGAGACCACGCCACCGGAGCTGGCGGCTCAGGGCCCGGTTCTGGAGAAGGCGGCCGAGGCGGCCGAGGCGGCCGGCCGCCCGGACCTCGCGGTGGCGCTCGTACGGGCGTCGTCGCCGGGACTGGCCCGTTCGCTGCGGCTGGGCGTGTGGGGGCGGCTGCTCGGCCGCGGCTGGGCCGCGTCCCGGGCCGCGGGCGACCGGCGGGCCGAGGGGTACTTCCTGCACGAGGAGGCGGTCCGGGCCCTGCTGATCGGCCGCCGGGTCGTGTACGCCGCGCTCCTGGCCGAGGCGGCGCGGCTCGGGTACGCACTGGGCGACACCGGGGCGTCGGCACACGGCTCCGCCGGGTCGGCGCACGGCTCCGCCGGGGGCGGGGGAGCCGATGGCGGCGCGGGGGCCCACGGCGGCGCCGGAGCCCATGGGGGCGCGGGGGCCCACGGTGGCGCGGGAGTCCACGGGGGAGCAGGCGCCGGTGCCGGAGCCCATGGGGGCGCGGGGGCCCACGGTGGCGCGGGCGCCCACGCGGGTGCCGCGCCACCCCACTTCGACGTCCACCAGTACATGGGCGGAAACGGCTCCGGACCGGCCGCCCACCCCGGCGCGCCCACCGGACCCGGCATTCCGGCCCATGACGGCGGTGCTTCGTGGGGCGGCACCCCGGGTCACGACGGCGGTGGCTCGTGGGGCGGTACTCCGAGCCACGACGGCGGGGCGTCCGGTGGCGCGGCGTCCCCGTCGGGCGGCGGAGCCCACGTCGGCTCCGCGCCCGCGCACGGTGCTCTCGGCTCCGCGCCCGCGCACGGTGCTCTCGGCTCCGCGCCCGCGCACGCCGCCGCCGGTTCCTCGGGCGGCGGCGCGGCGGCAGCCACCGGGGGCACGGCAGCCGCGGGGGTCGGCATGAGCAGCGTGGTCACGGCCGTCGTCTCGCTGGTCGCCGCCGGCGCGCTCGTCGCCGGTCTGGGCTACGCCGTCAGCTCGGTCTCCTCCGGGAACGGACAGCCGGGCTCGGGGGACGCGCGCGGCGCGGGGCCGACCCCGTCGTTCTCGTTCTCCCTCCCGGCCGAGCTGACGGAGACGCCCGGCGAATCCGCCTCCGATCCCTTCGCGCGGCCGGCGGGATGCGACGAGTACTACGCGGCGAAGCAGGCCAGCGACGAGAGGGGGGCGACGATGCCGGTCACCAACCCGGCCGCCGACGAGGCGTGGGCCGCGGACAACAGCCGACTCGCCCAGGACCTGTCCGCGGCGGCCGACGTGGCGACCGACCCGGCGATCAGGTCCGCGATCCAGAAAGAGTCCTCCGACCGCGCCGCTCTGGCCACCGCGATCACCGCTGACGACCAGGCGGGCATCGACCGGTACGTGACCGCGACCGGCGACGACGGGAGCGCGATGGTCGACCTCTGCTGAGCAGGGCCGGCCCGACCCGTTCACGGCAGAACCGACCCGAACGGCCCCGCATGCCCCCGGGAGGGGTGGCGGGGCCGTCCCTTTTCCGGTACCAACGAGCCAGTAGCACCGGTCGACAGCGAACCTTCCCGGTCGTCCCTCTTCGCGGCGAGGTGATCCTCAGTGTCCGCCCCCACCAAGAACCGCAGCACCGTCACCGAGCGCGAGGCCCGCGAGGTCGCGGAGGCCGCCCGGGAGCAGGACTGGCGCAAGCCCAGCTTCGCCAAGGAACTGTTCCTCGGGCGCTTCCGGCTCGATCTCGTGCACCCGCATCCGCTGCCCGAGGAGGAGTCCGTACGGCGCGGGGAGGAGTTCCTGGCCAAGCTGCGCGCCTTCTGCGAGACGGGGATCGACTCGGCCCGCATCGAGCGCGAGGCCCGCATCCCCGACGAGGTCGTCGCGGGCCTGAAGGAGCTCGGCGCCCTCGGGATGAAGATCGACCCGAAGTACGGCGGCCTCGGTCTCAGCCAGCTGTACTACAACAAGGCGCTCGCCCTGGTCGGCTCCGTGAGCCCCGCGGTCGGCGCGCTGCTGTCCGCGCACCAGTCGATCGGCGTGCCCCAGCCGCTGAAGATGTTCGGCACCCAGGAGCAGAAGGACGCCTTCCTGCCCCGCTGCGCCCGCACCGACATCTCCGCCTTCCTGCTCACCGAGCCGGACGTCGGCTCCGATCCGGCGCGGCTCGCCACCACGGCCGTGCCCGAGGGGGACGAGTACGTCCTCGACGGGGTGAAGCTGTGGACCACCAACGGGGTCGTCGCCGACCTGCTGGTCGTCATGGCGCGGGTGCCGAAGTCCGAGGGGCACGAGGGCGGGATCACCGCGTTCGTCGTGGAGGCCACGTCCGAGGGCATCACCGTCGAGCACCGCAATGCCTTCATGGGCCTGCGCGGCATCGAGAACGGCGTGACGCGGTTCCACCGGGTGCGGGTGCCGTCCGCGCACCGGATCGGGCCCGAGGGCGCCGGTCTGAAGATCGCGCTCACCACTCTCAACACCGGCCGCCTCTCGCTGCCCGCGCTGTGCGCCGGCGCGGGCAAATGGTGTCTGAAAATCGCCCGTGAATGGTCGGCGGAGCGCGAGCAGTGGGGCAAGCCCCTCGCGCTGCACGAGGCCGTCGGCGCCAAGATCAGCTTCATCGCCGCCACCACCTTCGCCCTGGAGGCGGTGCTGGACCTGTCCTCCCAGATGGCCGACGAGGACCGCAACGACATCCGCATCGAGGCCGCCCTCGCCAAGCTCTACGGCTCCGAGATGGCCTGGAGGATGGCCGACGAACTGGTCCAGATCCGCGGTGGCCGCGGCTACGAGACGGCGGAGTCCCTGAAGGCGCGCGGCGAACGGGCCGTACCCGCCGAGCAGATGCTGCGCGACCTGCGCATCAACCGGATCTTCGAGGGCTCCACGGAGATCATGCACCTGCTGATCGCCCGGGAGGCCGTGGACGCCCATCTCTCGGTCGCCGGCGATCTCATCGACCCGGCCAAGTCCCTGTCCGACAAGGCGAAGGCGGGCGCGCACGCGGGCGTCTTCTACGCCAAGTGGCTGCCGAGGCTGCTCGCCGGACCCGGTCAACTGCCGTCTTCGTACGGCGAGTTCCGGCATGGTGTCGACCTGTCCTGCCATCTGCGCTACGTCGAGCGCGCGGCCCGCAGGCTGGCCCGCGCCACCTTCTACGGGATGTCCCGCTGGCAGGGCCGGATGGAGACCAGGCAGGGCTTCCTCGGCCGGATCGTGGACATCGGCGCGGAGCTGTTCGCGATGAGCGCGGCCTGTGTGCGCGCCGAGCGGCTGCGCACCCGCGACGAGCACGGCCGCGAGGCCTACCAGCTCGCCGACGCCTTCTGCCGCCAGGCCCGCGTCCGCGTCGAGGAACTCTTCGCACGGCTGTGGACCAACACCGACGACCTCGACCGCAAGGTGGTCAAGGGCGTCCTCGGCGGCGCCTACACCTGGCTGGAGGAGGGCATCGTCGACCCCTCCGAGGACGGCCCGTGGATCGCCGACGCGACCCCCGGACCGCCCACCGCGGACAACGCCCGCAGGCCGTACGGCGGTTAGCAGTACTTGTCGCTGGGGTCCCGCGGCGTCCAGGAGCAGGACCAGACCTTGGCGCCGCTCGCCCTGGTCAGCGTGGCCGTGTCCCTGTCGTTATTCCAGACGTAGGCGCGACGGTCCTGGTACTTGTCGGACGCGGTGTCCGAGCCGGTCCCGGTGTGGATCTTCATGTACTTCCCGGCGCCGATCTTGACGTTCGGGAAGACGTACCGGTGGTTCGAGGCGTCCTTGAGCACCCAGCCCTTGAGCGAGACCGCCGAGCCGCCGGTGTTCTTGATCTGCACCCACTCGCCGTTCAGGCTCTTGGTCGAGCGGTTGTCCGAGCCGGGGCTGTCGAACCAGACGTGGTAGATCTTCACGCCCCCGGCGGCCTGGGCCGGGGTGCCGAGCAGGGTGCCGGCGAGCAGGGCGGCGCCGGCGAGGGCGGGCAGGGCGGCGCGCGGCCGTATGGTCCGCATGGAGAGATCCCCCCAAGGATGTCGTCCGCGACGTGCGGAGGCACTGGAACGCAGAAGCGCGGAAGCGCAGACCGAAGTGCTATCACATGATCTTCACGCATCCCCCGCATTCGGACACACTCCCTCGGGGGACACCCTGTCCGGGCCGCCGGCGCGTGCGGCCACAATGGGGGGATGACCGACAGCCCTGCCCATCCGGCACCCCTCGCCGACCCCCACCTCGTCTACGACCCCCTCGCGGGCGACGGCCCCAAGGACGTGGTGGTCCTCGGCTCCACCGGATCCATCGGCACCCAGGCCATCGACCTCGTGCTGCGCAACCCCGACCGCTTCCGCGTCACCGCGCTGTCCGCCAACGGCGGCCGGGTCTCCCTCCTCGCCGAGCAGGCGCACCGGCTGCGGGTGCGCACCGTCGCGGTCGCCCGCGAGGACGTCGTGCCGGCCCTGCGCGAGGCGCTCGCCGCGGCGTACGGGCCCGGGGAGCCGCTGCCCGAGATCCTCGCCGGACCGCAGGCGGCCACCGAGCTCGCGGCCTCCGACTGCCACACCGTGCTGAACGGCATCACCGGTTCCATCGGCCTCGCGCCGACCCTCGCCGCCCTGGAGGCGGGCCGCACCCTCGCGCTCGCCAACAAGGAGTCGCTGATCGTCGGCGGCCCGCTGGTCACCGCGCTGGCCAAGCCCGGCCAGATCATCCCGGTCGACTCCGAGCACGCCGCCCTCTTCCAGGCCCTCGCCTCGGGTACCCGCGCCGATGTGCGCAAGCTGGTCGTCACCGCCTCCGGCGGCCCCTTCCGCGGCCGCACCAAGGCGGACCTGGCGGGCGTCACCGTCGAGGACGCCCTCGCCCACCCCACCTGGGCGATGGGCCCCGTGATCACGATCAACTCCGCGACCCTGGTCAACAAGGGCCTGGAGGTCATCGAGGCGCACCTGCTGTACGACATCCCGTTCGACCGCATCGAGGTGGTCGTGCACCCGCAGTCGTACGTCCACTCGATGGTCGAGTTCACCGACGGGTCGACGATCGCGCAGGCGACGCCCCCCGACATGCGGGGCCCGATCGCCATCGGACTCGGCTGGCCCGAACGGGTTCCGGACGCCGCGCCCGCCTTCGACTGGAGCAAGGCGTCCACCTGGGAGTTCTTCCCGCTGGACAACGAGGCCTTCCCCTCGGTGAATCTCGCCCGGCACGTCGGAAAGCTCGCGGGGACGGCGCCGGCGGTGTTCAATGCCGCCAACGAGGAGTGCGTCGAGGCCTTCCTGAACGGCGCGCTGCCCTTCAACGGGATCATGGAGACCGTCACCCGGGTCGTCGAGGAACACGGCACCCCGGATGCGGGAACCTCGCTCACGGTGTCGGACGTCCTCGAAGCGGAGACCTGGGCGCGGACCCGGGCCCGTGAGATCACAGCCACGACGGCGACCGCGGAGGCGCGTGCATGACGACCTTGATGTTCATCCTCGGCATAGTGGTCTTCGCGTTCGGTCTGCTCGTCTCGATCGCGTGGCACGAGCTGGGGCACCTGTCGACGGCCAAGCTCTTCGGCATCCGCGTCCCGCAGTACATGGTCGGCTTCGGCCCCACCGTGTGGTCGCGAAAGAAGGGCGACACCGAGTACGGCATCAAGGCGATCCCGCTCGGCGGCTACATCCGCATGATCGGCATGTTCCCGCCGGACAACGCCGGCCGGGTCTCCGCCCGCTCCACCTCGCCCTGGCGCGGGATGATCGAGGACGCCCGCTCGGCGGCCTACGAGGAGCTCCAGCCCGGCGACGAGACGCGCATGTTCTACACGCGCAAGCCGTGGAAGCGCGTCATCGTCATGTTCGCGGGCCCGTTCATGAACCTGGTCCTCGCGGTCGCCCTGTTCCTCACCGTGCTGATGGGCTTCGGCATCCAGAAGGAAACCACCGTCGTGGAGTCCGTCTCGCCCTGCGTCATCGCGCAGAGCCAGCACCGCGACAGCTGCAAGAAGTCCGACCCGTCGTCCCCCGCCGCGCAGGCGGGCATGAAGGCGGGCGACCGGATCGTCTCCTTCGACGGCCACGCGACCAAGGACTGGAACACCCTCTCGGACCTCATCCGGACCAGCGCCGGCAAGAGCGTCACGGTCGTCGTCGACCGCAAGGGCGAGCAGGTGACCCTGCACCCGACGATCGCCACCAACCAGGTCGCCAGGAAGGACTCCGGCGGCAACTACGTCGACGGCTACGTGAAGGCCGGCTTCCTCGGCTTCAGCCCCGCCACCGGCGTCGTCCGGCAGGACTTCGGCGAGTCGGTGACCTGGATGTCCGACCGGGTCGGCGACGCCGTCGACTCCCTCGCCGCCCTGCCCGGCAAGATCCCGGCCCTGTGGAACGCCGCGTTCGACAACGGCCCGCGCCAGCCGGACTCCCCGATGGGCATCGTCGGCGCGGCCCGCATCACCGGCGACATCGCCACCCTGGACATCCCCGCCTCCCAGCAGGTGGCGATGTTCGTGATGCTGCTCGCCGGCTTCAACCTCTCGCTGTTCCTGTTCAACATGCTCCCGCTGCTCCCGCTCGACGGCGGCCACATCGCCGGCGCACTGTGGGAGGCGCTGCGGCGCAACCTGGCCCGGGTGCTGCGCCGCCCGGACCCCGGCCCGTTCGACGTGGCCAAGCTGATGCCGGTGGCCTACGTGGTGGCCGGGATCTTCGTCTGCTTCACCGTCCTGGTGCTCATCGCGGACGTGGTCAACCCGGTGAAAATCTCCTAGCCGTCCGGCGTTCACGGCGGCCCGGGACCCTTGGGTTCCGGGCCGTTTCCCGTACCGCGCCCGGCCGCCACCCGATGAGCGGCTCTCCCGGGTGGGATGTGCCCGCGCACGCGCCGGTGCCGTAATCTCGGACCCTGGAGCCCGCCGTATCACGGGGCCGGACCTTGATCCACGACTTGGGGTTGCACAGCAGATGACTGCGATTTCTCTCGGCATGCCGTCCGTTCCGACCAAGCTCGCCGAGCGCCGCAAGAGTCGGCAGATCCAGGTCGGAAGCGTGCCGGTCGGCGGAGACGCGCCCGTCTCGGTCCAGTCGATGACGACGACCCGTACGTCGGACGTCGGCGCCACCCTCCAGCAGATCGCCGAGCTGACCGCGTCCGGCTGCCAGATCGTCCGCGTCGC